>CADCUB010000039.1 GCA_902805775.1 uncultured Frankineae bacterium
GCGGCGCGGGACTGGGCGGACGTGCTCATGGGCGGCGCCCCGCCGAGGCCGCCTGCCGTCGGGGACCGGCCCGCTGACTGACCCGGCTCGGCACGGCTGACCGACTCGGCGCCACACCGCCGACTGCCCCGGCGCCGCACTCCGGACCGAGCCGCCGCCGCGCTGCCGACCGGCCCCGACCCGCCCCGACCGGCCCCGACCACCGGCGCCGCCGGCACGGGCGGCGTCCGTCGGCCGGTGATCGCCCTCCGCCGACGCCGGGTCCGACGAGGAGCGCCGCCGTACGCTGGCGTCGTGGTGGCTCCTCGCGCGGCGCGGCGGCGGGGGAGCGCGCGGAGGCCGGCGCTGCTGCTCGTGGCAGTCGTGTGCCTCGCGACCGTCGCCCAGGTCGGCGCGTCGGTGACCCCTGTCCGCCCGGTTGTCGCCCCGGTCGCGCCGGCTCCCACTCCTGCGCCGACCCAGGCAGCGGCGCCGCCTCAGGCGGCGGCGCCCCGCCCGCGCGCCGTACCGCCGCTGCAGGAGCCGTCGGTCGCCGCGGGACAGGATCGCGAGCAGGCCGTCCAGCGCGCGCAGGCCGTGCAGCGCGAGCAGGCCGTCCAGCGCGAGCAGGCCGTCCAGCAGCTGCTGCGCACCCGCGCCCGCGCCGTCCGCGAGCGTGACCGGGCCGCCTTCCTCGCCACGGTCGACCCGCGCGCGAGGGAGCTGCGTGCGCGGCAGGCCGCCGTCTTCGCGGCGCTGGAGCAGGTCCCGCTCGGGAGCTGGGAGTACGTCCTCGACGCGGGCACCGCGGAGCCGGCGGACGAGGCGCTCGACCGCCGCTACGGGCGGGGCGCCTGGTGGGCGCCGGCGGTGGTCCTGCGCTACGCCCTGGAGGGCTTCGACCCGCGTCCGGTGGAGGTCGACCACCACCTGACGTTCGTGCGCCGGGGCGGCCGGTGGCTGCTCGCCGCCGACGACGACTTCGCCCGACGCGGCCGGCCGACTCCCCGAGCGCTGTGGGACCGCGGCCCGGTGGTCGCCGTGCGCTCCGGTGGCGTCCTGGTCCTGGGACATCCGGGGCAGCAGCGGCTGGTGCGGGAGGTCGCCGGAACGGCAGCAGCAGCGGTGCCGCGCGTGACCCGGGTCTGGGGCCGGTGGAGCGAGCGCGCCGTCGTCGTCGTGCCGGACGACGGCCGGGAGCTGGCGGGGCTGCTCGGCGACGAGGGCGAGCTGTCGCGGCTGGCGGCGGTCGCCGTCGCGGAGCTGCGCGGGGGGCGCGACGAGCACGACCCGACCGGCGAGCGCGTCCTGGTCAACCCGCAGACCTTCTCGCGCCTGGGCCCGCTCGGCCGCCGGGTGGTCCTCACGCACGAGCTCACCCACGTGGCGACCCGCCGGGCCAGCGGGCCGGCCGTACCGGCCTGGCTGGCCGAAGGGCTGGCCGACGTCGTCGGCTACTCCGGCCTGGACCTGCCGCGGTCGGTGACGGCGGCGGACCTGCGCCGCGAGGTCCGCGCCGGACGTGCGCCCATGCGGCTTCCCACGGAGGCCGACTTCGCCGGCGACAGCCCTCGCCTGTCCTCCTCGTACCCGGCCGCGGAGCTGGCCGTACGGCTGCTGGAGCGGCGCCACGGACGCCCCGCGGTCCTGCGGCTCTACCGCGAGCTGGGAGCCCGCCGGGGGGTCACGCCCGAGCAGGCGCTCGTCGAGGGGCTGCGCCGTCTCGGCACCACCCCTGAGGCCTTCACCGCGGCGTGGCGCGCCGACATGCAGCGGCAGCTCGGGTGACCCGCCGCGCTCCCACCGTCGCCCTGGCCGTGCTCCTGACGGTGCTGTGCCTGGCCCTGGTCGTCACCGTGCCGTGGACGCCGCTGCCGGGTGCCGACGTCGTTCCCGACCCCGCCCGCGACTTCACCGCCGCGCAGATCGCCCGGGAGGTGGCGTTCCACGACGCGCTCCGGCCGACGTCGTACGCCTCGCTCGCGGTGAGCCTGGTCCTGCTCACCCTGCTCGGCCTCACCCGCGTCGGGGCACGCCTCGTACGGGCAGTGGCACGGCCGCTGGGTGGCGGCTGGGTGTGGCAGGTGCTGCTCGGGACGCTGGCGGTCACGGCCCTGGTGCGGCTCGTGACCCTGCCCCTGCGCGCCCGCAGCGAGAGCGTCCTGCGGGCGTACGGCCTGTCGACGCAGACCTGGCCGTCGTGGCTGCTCGACGTCGGGCGGGGAGTGCTCGTCGACGCCGGCTTGACCGCGCTGGCGCTGCTCACGCTCGTCGGACTGGGGCGCGTCGCCCGGCGCACCTGGTGGGCCTGGGGGGCGGCGGCGACGGCGCTGCTCGTCGTCGCCGGGTCCTTCGCCTACCCGCTCGTCGTCGAGCCGGTCTTCAACTCCTTCACCTCGTTGCCCGCGGGACCGCTCCGGGACGAGGTGCTCGACCTCGCCGCCCGGGACGGCGTCGCCGTGGACGACGTCCTGGTGTCCGACGCCTCCCGGCGCACGACGGCGCTCAACGCCTACGTCAGCGGCTTCGGCAGCACCCGGCGCGTGGTCCTCTACGACACCCTCGTCGCGCGGGCCACCCCGCAGGAGGTCGCGCTCGTGGTCGCGCACGAGCTCGGGCACGCCGAGGAGCGCGACGTGCTCGTCGGGACCGCGCTCGGCGCGCTCGGCGCTGCGGCCGCCGTGTGCGCGCTGGCGCTGCTGCTGAGCTGGTCACCCGTGCTGCGCCGCAGCGGGGCCGAGGGCATCCACGACCCACGGATCGTGCCGCTCGTGCTCGCGCTCGTCGCCGTCGGCTCGTTCGCGGTCGGTCCGGCCAGCAACCTGGTCTCGCGGCGCATCGAGGCCCGTGCCGACGTGCACTCCCTCGACCTGACCCGCGACCCGCGGACGTTCGCCGACTCGCAGCGCCGGCTCGCGCTCGCGAACCTGTCGGACCTCGACCCGCACCCGCTGGCGTACGCGCTGTTCGCCACGCACCCCAGCACGACGGAGCGGCTGGCGATGGTGCGGGAGTGGGAGCGGTTGCGCGGGTGAGGACCCTGGTCGTCACCAACGACTTCCCGCCACGGCCCGGCGGCATCCAGGCCTTCGTGCACGCTCTCGCGAGCCGGCAGCCTGCGGGAGAGGTCGTGGTCTACGCGCCGGCGTGGCGCGGAGCGGCCGCCTTCGACGCTCGGCAGCCGTACCCGGTCGTGCGGCACCCGGGCACGCTCATGCTGCCCGGACCGGCGGTCCTGCGCCGGGCACGGCAGGTCGCGCGCTCCGAGGGCTGCGACCGCGTGTGGTTCGGGGCGGCGGCGCCGCTCGGGCTGCTGGCTCGGCCGCTGGGCCTCGAGCGGGCCGTCGCGTCGACGCACGGGCACGAGGTGGGCTGGGCGCTGCTGCCCGGTGCCCGCTCGGTGCTGCGGCGCATCGGACGGGACGTCGACGTCGTGACCTGCCTGGGCGACTACACACGGCGTCGCCTGGCGCCCGTCCTCGGCCCCACTGCCCGTCTCGAGCGGCTCGCCGGCGGCGTGGACGCGGCGGCGTACCGGCCCGGTGCCGGCGGCGACGTCGTGCGGCGGCGGTACGGACTGGCCGACCGGCCCGTCGTCGTGTGCGTGTCACGGCTGGTGCCCCGCAAGGGCCAGGACGCGCTCGTACGGGCGCTGCCCGAGCTGCGCCGGCGGGTGCCCGGCGCCGCGCTGCTGCTCGTCGGTGGGGGGCCGGACCTCACCCGCCTGCGCCGGCTGGCCGGAGCGCTCGGAGTGGACGAGCACGTCGTGACCACCGGATCGGTGCCGTGGTCCGAGCTGCCGGCCCACTACGACGCCGGGGACGTGTTCGCGATGCCCTGCCGGACCCGCCGGGGCGGCCTGGAGGTCGAGGGGCTGGGCATCGTCTTCCTCGAGGCGAGCGCGACCGGCCTGCCGGTGGTGGCCGGGCGCTCCGGCGGGTCGCCCGACGCGGTGCGCGAGGGCGAGACCGGTCATGTCGTCGACGGGCGGTCGATGCCGGAGGTGACCGACGCGGTGGCCGACCTGCTGCAGGACCGCGAGCGGGCCCGGGCGCTGGGAGCCGCCGGACGGGCCTGGGTGGAGCGCGACTGGCGCTGGGAGGTGCAGGCCGGCCGGCTGCGGAGCCTGCTGGCCGGTCCGGTGGACGGCTGCTAGCCCGCGAACTCCCAGTGCCACGGCTCGGGCTTGGAGCCACCGGCCTGCGCCCAGGACGGGTGGAACCAGCCGTACGCCATGGCGTTCTGCTGCATCCAGACGTGCTGGGGAGTGCCGAAGGTCTGCACGCCGTCGCACAGGTCGACCGCGACGCCCCAGCCGTGGTTGCTGGTGCCAGGCACGGCCGCGAGGTTCGGCTTGGCCTTGCGGACCGCCACCTGCTCGTCGTAGGAGCGGTAGGAGTCGGTGACGCAGATCGGCGCGCGGAAGGCCGCGGCGTAGGCCTTGCTCATCGCGTTGAAGGCCGCCGCGGCGTCGCCGCGCAGCATCTGCCCGCTCGTGCCCCACAGCGGGCACAGTGCGTCGGCCGGGATGCGGCCGTTGGCGAACCCGTCCAGCGACGCGCCCACGCAGGTCGCCTCAGGACGGGCGGTGGCGGCGCCCAGCAGGGCGTCGAGCGGCGGGGCGGAGGAGCGGGCGCGGGCCACGGCCTCGGCCTGGGCCAGCGCCTGCTCGCGGGCGGCGGCGACGTCGGCCGCCTCCTGGGTGCTGCTGAGGGTCCGGGCGGCCGCCGCCACCCGCGCTTTCTGCAGCGCCACTGCCTCGTCGGCCTTCACCCGGGCGCTCGCCGCGGCCGTGGCGGCGGTGCGCGAGGCCCGCTCGGCCTCCGCGGCGCGCGTGGCCGCAGCGGCCTGCTCGGCCTCCGCCTCGCGCAGCGCGTCGAGCTGGTCGTCGCGGTTGCCGCTGACGCGCGAGGCGATCGACAGGCCGCTGAACAGCGCCTGCGGGTCCTGCGCGTCGATGAGGTCGTTGAGCACGGACAGCCGGCGGTTGCCGACGCCGTTGCGGTAGACCGAGCCGAGGTAGCGCGACAGCGCCGCGCGGGAGGCCGCGGTGCGGCTCTCGGCGACCCGCAGGGCGCTGGCCTCGACCTGGTAGGCGCGCGCGGCCTCGTCGGCACGCCGCTGCGCACCCTGGTAGGCCTCGAGGGCGGCGGCCGCGTCGAGGTCGGCCTGGCGCTGGGCGGCCTGCTCCGAGGCGAGGACGGCCGCCTCGCGCTGCGCCTGCGACTGGAGCTGGGCGGAGGACGGGCTCGCCGACGCGGACGGGCTCGCGGTCGCCAGCGGTGAGGCAGAGGCGGAGGGGCCGGCAGCGTGGGCCGCGCCCCCCGTGCTGACGACGAGCGCCAGCGTCACTCCCGCCAGCGGCGTCCGCCAGGCCCAGCCCACAGCGATGTCCTCCGTCATGTCTGCGTGTGCGTACCCGGACGGGCCGCACGTCCGATCCAACAGTCGCGGACCCGCGCCTCGTACCCTTCCCGGCGCAAGCAGTCCGAAGATGGTCCGATCGTGCCATCCTCTTCGGTCGATCGTCGGCCCCGGTTCACCCTTCCGCGACGATGTGCACGACGCGGGCACGGACGTGCGTGTCCGTGTACGACCGCACCGTCCGGGCGGCGGACACCGCGCAGAGCCCCAGCACCGCCGCGGTGACCGCCGGCGGGAGCCACCACACGCCGGTCCCGCCGGCCGTGCCGAGCACGACGGCGACCAGACCCGCGGGCAGCGCGAGCCGCGCGCTGGCCAGGGCCAGCGCACCGGGCGGAGCAACGGCGTCGCGCGGTCCTCGCAGGTCAGCGCGGTGCGGCCGCCGGACCGAGGCGCTCAGCGAGAGGGTGACGACCACCGCCGTGCACAGCACCGCCGAGCAGAGCAGGGCGGCCAGCTCCGCCGCGGTCGGCAGGCCGGGGCTGCGGGTCGAGCCGGCGACCGCAGCGAGGACCACGGCGAGGAGCACGGTCTCGGTGAGGACCACGGCCTTGGACCACAGTCCCAGCAGCGGGTCGTGGGGCAGTGACGAGAGCCACACGGCTCCGCCGGCGTCCAGGGCGAAGGCGTTGACGCCGAACAGCAGGGCCGCGCCCGCCGCGACCAGTCCGGGGAGGACCGCGAGCGACGACCACGGCAGTGCGGCCGAGGCGGCCAGCAGGCCGGGGAGCACGGCCAGCACGAGCCCTGCCCGCCGCAGCGCCGGCGCCCGCCACACCGACGCCCGGTCGACCGCCACCAGCGAGCGCAGGGCGCCCGGCCGCGACCGACGGCGGCGCACCCCGCTGAGCGTGCCGCCGAGATCGCCGGGCCGGCGCAGGGCCCACCGGCAGGCGACGACGCCGAGTCCGAGCGCGACGCAGGCGAACAGCAGCAGCAGGCCGGTGGTGACCGACCAGCGCGTGAGGTGCCCGTCCCCGCCGGCGATCACGCCGTCGACGACGTCGGCGGTGGGGCTGCCCGCCAGCAGGCCGGCGGCTGAGCGGCCCTGCAGGGCCACCACGACCGCGCCGACCGCCACCGCGGCGGTCCCGCCGGCGAGCCGGCGGCCGCCCCGGCTCTGGCTCAGCCCGGCGAGCAGCCAGGCCGCCAGCTGGCCGAGGACGGTGACGGCGAGGACGTACGCCAGCGTCGTCACGCTGCCGCGCAGCAGGCTGCCGCCCAGCGTCAGGCAGGAGGTCAGCGCCGCGAGGAGCAGCAGCTGCGACACCCAGACCAGGTTGAGCGGGGCGAGCAGCAGCCCGCCGAGCAGGTGGGTGACCGGACGCACCGGGTAGGCGACGAGCTGGTCGTCGGGGACCAGGTGACCGCCGCCGGAGGTCAGCGGTGCGAGCACGGCCAGCAGGCCGAACCCTGCGTATGCGGCGGGGGCGACCTCGATGGCCGTGGCCAGCAGGGCGATGTCGAGGCCTCGGCCGGCGCGCACGGCCTGGACGAGCAGCCAGGCCAGGACCACCCCGCCGACCAGCGTCGCCAGCCGCGCACCGGGCGCGCGGGCCATCTGCCAACGCAGCCCGAGCAGCGCCCGCAGCTGGGCGAGCGGCCCCGTCACCCGATCAGCGCGCGGTAGCGCTGCGCGCCCTCGGCGCCGGCCAGCTCGGCCGCCGGCGCTGCCGCGACCACCCGGCCGCCGCGCAGGACGACCGCCTCGTCGCAGGCGCGCACGGCCAGCTCCAGCAGGTGCGTGCTGACCAGGACCGCGGCGCCCGCGGTCCGGGCCTCGGCGACGACCTCGAGCGTCGCGTCGGTGCCGTGCGGGTCGACGCCGTCGAAGGGCTCGTCGAGCAGCAGCAGACGCGGCTCGTGGAAGGCCGCGAGCACGACCGAGAGCCGACGGCTCATGCCGTGCGAGAAGCTCGCCGTGAGCCGGTCGGCGGCCTCGCTCAGCTCGAAGCGCTCGAGCAGCGCGTGGGCCCGGGGGTGCCAGTGGCGCATGCCGCGCAGCCGCGCCGCGAGCTGCAGGTGCTCCCACGGCGTGGCCCGGGGGATGAGGCCGCCGACGTCGGGGCAGTAGCCGACGGCCGCGCGCACCCCCGCCGGGTCGGTCGCGGCGTCGTGCCCGGCCACCTGCACCGACCCGGCGCTGGGCGGCAGGACGCCCGCCAGCACCCGCATCGTCGTGGACTTGCCGGCGCCGTTGCGTCCGACGAGGGCGACGCTGCTGCCGGCACCGACCGACAGGTCGAACCCGCCGACCGCCCGGACCGCGCCGAACTGCACGACCAGACCGGACGCGAGCAGGACGGGAGGTGCGGGCACTGCCGGTCCTCCTCGCTGCCGCGCTGCCCGTCGACCCTCCTGCGTCCGGCGCCGTGGCGCACGTCGGGGCGCCGGACGGGGGCCGCGGGCTCAGCCGGCGTAGAGCGCCTCGACCTGCGCGGCGTGCTCGCGCATGACGACGGCCCGCTTGAGCTTGAGCGAGGGCGTCATCTGCCCGCCCTGCTCGGTCCAGTCGTCGGGCAGCACGACGAACTTGCGGATGGCCTCGGCCCGGGACACGGCCGAGTTGGCGTCGTCGACCGCCTTCTGCAGCTCGGCGCGCAGACCGGGGTCGTCGACGACGTCGGCGGCGGTCGTCGACGCGGGCTTGCCGTTGCGCTGCGCCCATCCCGGCAGGGCCTCGGGGTCGAGCGTGATCAGGCACGCGATGAACGGCTTCGCGTCGCCGACGACCATGCACTGGCTGACGAGCGGGTGGGCGCGCAGCCGGTCCTCGAGCACTGCCGGGGCGACGTTCTTGCCGCCGGCCGTCACGAGGATCTCCTTCTTGCGGCCGGTGATCCGCAGGAACCCGTCGGCGTCGAGCTGACCGAGGTCGCCGGTGGTGAACCAGCCGTCCCGCAGCACCTCCGAGGTCGCCTCGTCGTTGTGCCAGTAGCCGCGGAAGACCTGGTCGCCGCGCACGAGCACCTCGCCGTCGTCGGCGATGCCGATCGTGGTGCCCGGCAGCGGTGTGCCGACCGTCCCGATCTTGATCTTCGTCGGCAGGTTGACCGTGCTGGGAGCGCTGGTCTCCGTGAGCCCGTAGCCCTCCAGGATCGTGATGCCGATGCCGCGGAAGAAGTGCCCGAGCCGGGCGCCGAGCGGCGCGCCGCCGGACACGGCGTACTGCACCTGACCGCCCATGGCCGCCCGCAGCTTGCTGTAGACCAGCCGGTCGAACACGGCGTGCTGCAGGCGCAGGGCGAGCCCGGGGCGGCCTCGGTCCAGCGCCTCCGACCAGGCGATCGCCGTCGCCTCGGCGCGGTCGAAGATCGCGCCCTTCCCGCCGTCGTGGGCCTTGGCCCTGGCGCTGTTGTAGACCTTCTCGAAGACCCTCGGGACCGACAGCAGGAAGGTCGGGGCGAAGCTCCCGAGGTCGGGCAGCAGGTTGGAGATGTCGGCGGTGTGGCCCATCTTCGAGCCGCTCTCGACGCAGGCGACCTGCACGAAGCGGGCGAACACGTGCGCGAGCGGGAGGAACAGCAGCGTGCTGCCGGTGCCGTCGAACAGCTCGGGGAGCATGGCCCGCGGCGCCCGGCACACCGTGAGCAGGTTGCGGTGGGTCAGCTCGCAGCCCTTGGGGCGCCCGGTCGTCCCCGAGGTGTAGATGATCGTGGCCAGGCTCTCCGGCGTCAGCGACGCCCGACGGGCCTCGAGCTCGCTGTCGGGCACCTGCCGCCCCGCGGTCGCGAGCTCGTCCAGGTCGCCGCCGTCGATCTGCCAGACGTGGGCGAGGTCGGGCAGCTGCTCGCGGACGCCTGCCAGCTGCGCCGCGTGGGCCGCGGTCTCGACGACGACGGCCACCGCCCCGGAGTCGCTGAGGTTCCACTGCAGCTGCTCGGCGGAGGACGTCTCGTAGATCGGGACGGTCACGGCGCCCGCGGTCCAGATCGCGTAGTCGCACAGCGTCCACTCGTAGCGGGTCCTGCTCATCAGCCCGACCCGGTCGCCGGCCTGCACCCCACGAGCGACCAGGCCGGCCGCGAGGGCGCTGACCTCGCTCGCGAACTCCTTGGCGGTCACCGGCTCCCACCGGTCACCGCTCCTGCGGGCGAACAGCAGGGCGTCGGGCGCCCGCGCCGCCGTGTCGCGCACCGCGTCGGTGAGGGCGGCGGTCGCGCCGATCGTCACGGCCTCAGGGGTGGAGAACTCCTGCACGGGGGCTCCTCGAGCGAGCGGGCGGGGGAGCCGACCCTACTCGGCGGCAGGCGGCGCAGCCCTGTCCTCCGGTCGAGCGGGGGACGGCTCCGCCCGGGCCCGTCGGCGGGAGCACGGGTCGGCTGACGTGCCGGCCGGAGTACTAGCCTCCCGACCCATGGCCGACCTCGCGAGCAGCACCATCTCCATCTCGGCGCCGCCCGACGAGGTGATGGCCGTGATCGCCGACGTCGCCCGCTACCCGGAGTGGACCGGCCAGATCAAGAGCGCCCAGGTGCTCGACCAGGACGCCGACGGCCGGCCCCGCTCGGCCCGCTTCGTCATGGACGCCGGCGTGCTCAAGGACGACTACGTCCTGCAGTACGACTGGCACCCGGCCGGGGTGGCCTGGCACCTGGTGGGCCCCTCGGCCCTGCAGCGCTCGCAGACCGGCTCGTACGCCCTCTCGGCCAAGGGCGGCGGGACCGAGGTGACCTACTCCCTCGCGGTCGACATCGCGATGCCGATGCTCGGGATGTTCAAGCGCAAGGCGGAGAAGGTGCTGATGGACTCGGCGCTCAAGGAGCTCAAGAAGCGCGTCGAGCAGCTGGGCCGCTAGGCCGGTGCAGCCGCAGACCCCGGCCCCTGGCGCGACCCGCGTCCTGCTGTTCACCGGCAAGGGCGGCGTCGGGAAGACGACCGCCTCCGCCGCGACGGCGGCGGCCGCCGCCGCGCGCGGCAGCAAGACGCTGGTGCTGTCGACCGATCCCGCCCACTCGCTCGCCGACGCGTTCGGGACGCCGCTGACCGGCAGCCCCACCGAGCTGGACACGGGCCTGTACGCCCTGCAGGTCGACACGCAGGCCGCCTTCGAGCAGTCCTGGCGGGACGTGCAGGGCTACCTGCTCGGGCTGCTCGAGCGCGCCGGCGTCGACGCCCTGCAGGCCGAGGAGCTCACGGTCCTGCCCGGCGCGGAGGAGGTCCTCGCCCTGCTCGAGCTGACCCGGCAGGTCACCACCGGCCCGTGGGACCTCGTGGTGGTCGACTGCGCGCCGACGGGGGAGACGCTGCGGCTGCTGGCGCTGCCGGAGGCGCTGTCCTGGTACGTCCAGCGGGTCTTCCCGGCGCAGCGGCGGGCGCTGCGGGCGGTGCGGCCGCTGCTGTCGCGGGTGAGCGGACCGGCGGTGCCGCGCGACGACCTGTTCGACGCGGTCGAGCGGCTGCACCGCGAGCTGCTGCAGGTGCGGGCCGTGCTCACGGCGCCGACCACGTCGGTGCGGGTCGTCCTCACCCCCGAGGCGGTCGTCGTCGCCGAGGCGCGGCGCACGCTGACCTCGCTCGCGCTGTACGGCTACCGCGTCGACGCCCTGATCGCCAACCGCGTGTTCCCGGCGGGCTCGTCGGAGCCGTTCCTGGCCGGCTGGGCGCACGCCCAGGCCGAGCAGCTCGCGCGGGTCCGCGCCGACGTCGGCGAGCTGCCGGTGCTCGAGTCGCCGTACCGCGCGTGCGAGCCGGTCGGGCTGCCGGCGCTCACCGAGCTCGGGCAGGCGCTGCACGGCGGCGCCGACCCGGCGGGCGGCGCCTCCGAGGCTCAGCTGGTGCAGGTGGAGCGCACGACGGACGGCTTCGCGCTCTCGCTCGCCCTGCCCCTGGCGCAGCGGGAGGACCTGCAGCTCAGCCGGTCCGGCGACGAGCTGGTCGTCACCGTGGCGGGGCACCGGCGGGTGCTCGCGCTGCCGAGCGCGCTGCGCCGGTGCGTCGTCGCCGGGGCTGTGCTGGCCGACGGGCGGCTGCGGGTCCGCTTCGAGCCCGACCCGGCGCTGTGGATGCAGCGGTGACCGGCCCGCACGACGTCGGCTCGGCCGCGCAGGAGGCCGCCCGGCTGTTCGCCGCCGTCGAGGACTGGGCGCGCGGTCGCAGCGGGCTGCTCGACCCCGAGCACGCCGCAGGCACCGGCGCGACGTGCGGCGCATGCCCGGTCTGCTCCGGCATCGCGCTGCTGCGCGAGGTCAAGCCGGAGACCGTCGAGCACCTGCTGGACGCGGCCGCGAGCGTCGTCGCGGCGCTGCGCAGCGCCGTGGCGCAGCCGGGACCCCACGGGACGCCGCGGCCCTCCGGGGTCGAGCACATCGACGTGCGGGAGGGCTGACGTGCTGACCATCGGGGTGGACGTCGGCGGGACCAAGGTCGCCGCCGGGCTGGTGGACGAGAAGGGCACGATCGTGCGCCGTACCCGGCGGCCCACGCCGTCGGCGTCCCCCGACGACGTCGAGGACGTCATCGCCGCCTGCGTGACGGAGCTGGCCGCGGGCGTGGAGGTCGAGGCCGTCGGGATCGGGGCCGCCGGGTTCGTGACGGCCGACCGCTCGACGGTGCTCGTGGCACCGAACCTGTCCTGGCGCGACGAGCCGCTGCGCGACGACGTCGCGGCGCGCGTCGGACTGCCCTGCGTCGTCGAGAACGACGCCAACGCCGCCGCCTGGGGCGAGTACCGCTTCGGGGCCGGTCGCGGCGAGGACTTCCTGGTCGTGGTCACCGTCGGGACCGGCATCGGCGGTGGGGTGGTCCTGGACGGCGCGCTGCAGCGCGGCCGCTCCGGGCTCGGGGCCGAGGTGGGCCACATGCAGGTCGTGCCCGGTGGGCGTCGCTGCGGATGCGGTCAGCGGGGGTGCTGGGAGCAGTACTGCTCCGGTCGCGCCCTGCTGCTCGAGGCGCGCGAGATCGCCGGCGTGCAGCGCGAGCACGGCCGGCGCCTGCTCGAGCTCGGCGGCGGTCGCATCGAGGGCATCGAGGCGGTCGAGGTGACCCAGGCGGCGCGGGAGGGTGACCCCGCCGCGCTGGAGTGCTTCGAGGTCATCGGCGGCTGGCTCGGCCAGGGGATGGCCGACCTGGCGGCGGTGCTCGACCCGGGCGCCTTCGTGCTCGGGGGCGGCGTGTCCGACGCCGGCGAGCTGCTGCTCGACCCCGTCCGCCGGACCTTCGCCGAGCGGCTGACGGGCACCGGCAACCGCCCGCTGGCCCAGGTGCTGCTGGCCGAGCTCGGCAACGACGCCGGCATCGTCGGGGCGGCCGACCTCGCGCGTCACCGCTGAGGGGCTCCGGGCCGAAACTGGTCACGTTGGGCTATGGATGGAAGACGACCAGTGAGGGAACGTCGTCTCCATGACGACGCGGAGCACCCCCTCGCCGCCCGTGGCCCCCGGGTCCGCCGCGGCTCAGCCGGCGACCGAGCCCGCTGCCGCGGCACCGACCTGCTGCCGGCGGACCATGTCCAGCATCGAGGTCACCGCCCGCGGCACCACCCTCGTGCTGCACTCCTGCACGTCCTGCGGCCGGCACCTGTGGGAGCGCGACGGGCAGCGGGCAGACCGCGCCGACCTCCTCGACGGGGTCAGGACCTTCCTCGAGCAGCCGCGCCCTCCGGTCAAGCGGCGCCGTCGCAGCAGCAGCACCTGAGCCGACGGACGGCCCGGCCGGCGTCGCTCGTGGTCCGGTCGGTCAGGACGAGCCGAAGCCCGGGACGAGCTCGCGGGCCAGTCCCTCGAGGAACAGGCCGATGTCGGTGACGATGCCGACGGCCTGCGCCGAGCCGCGGTCGGCCAGCTTGGTCACCGTCGCCGGGTTGATGTCGACGCACACCAGCGGGATCGAGGCGGGGAGCATGTTGCCCGTCGCGATCGAGTGCAGCATCGTCGCCACCATGATCGCGAAGCCGACGCCCGGGAGCTCGGCGCGCATCGCCCGCTGACCGTCGAGGACGTCGGTGTGCACGTCGGGCAGCGGTCCGTCGTCGCGCACGGAGCCGACGAGGACGAACGACGTGCCCTGCCGGACCAGCGCGTGCATGACGCCGCTGGTCAGCACCCCCTGCTCGACGGCCGCGGCGATCGAGCCGGCCTTGCGGATCTGGTTGATCGCCCGGATGTGGTGCTCGTGGCCGTGCTCGACGCCCTTGCCGGCGGCGAGGTCCACGCCCAGCGACGTGCCGTACAGCGAGGCCTCGATGTCGTGGGTGGCCAGCGCGTTGCCGGCGAACAGGACGTCGACGTAGCCCGCCTCGACGAGCGCCACCATCGCCGGCGCCGCCCCGGTGTGCACGACCGCCGGGCCGCCGACCCACAGGATCTTGCCGCCCTCGACCTTGACCTCGCGCATCTGCTGGGCGATCTGGCGCAGCAGCAGCGACTGCGGCTTCTCGCTCGACACCGACGAGCTCATGAACTCGAAGCGCTCCTCGGCGCTGTGCTCCCGCAGCGGGAGGACGACCTTGACGCCGCGGGCGCCGCAGACCACGGACTGGCCGGCGCGCACGTCGCTCACGGGGACGGTGCGCACGCGCCCGTCCTCGACGACCAGCCCGCAGTCCATCTCCGGGTGCTCGACCGGGACCCAGGCCGCGCCGAGCCGCACCACGGTCTCGAGGTTGGTCGTGGAGTAGAAGTCGTCGGGGAACACGCCGTCCTGCTCGGCCTCGCGCAGCAGCGCCTGGCCCGGGTCGACCAGGTTGATCCCGTGCGTCTGCAGGCGCATGAGCAGCCGCGCCAGCGACTCGTCGTCGGCGGCCGACACCTCGATCCGGGCGTACGACTCGTCGTCGTGCGCGCGCCCGACGTCGAGCCGGTCGATGCGGTAGTCGCCGCCGTAGGCCAGCACGTCGTCCAGGACGCGCGCCAGCACACCGCTGTCCATCAGGTGTCCGCGTGTCTCCAGGACCTCGCTCGCGCTCACGGTGCTCCCGTCGTCGACGACCCCCGGGCGGGACCGACCCGCCCGCGTGTCTACACGACGGCGCCGTCGTCCGGCCCGCTGTCGCCGGGTGGGGTGTCGCGCATGAGCCACACGAGGGCGGCGGCGCCGCCGACGGTCAGCAGCACCCCGAGCAGGCCGGTGCCCGAGGTGCGCGACTGCAGCAGGAGCCCGGGCAGGAACATCAGCAGCAGGCCGAGGAGCAGGACGACGCCGGCTGCGAGCTTGCGCGGCGCCAGCCGCGGCACAGGAGGGGGCGGCGGCGGCACGTAGTGGCCGTCGTCCTCCAGCGCCTCCGGCTCGACCCAGCCGGGCAGGCCGGGGGCCGGGCCCGCAGGCGGCGGGTCGGTGCGGCGGCGCCGTGGCGGGTCGTCGCCCGAGCTCTCGGGGCTCGACGGACGGAGCCGCCGGCGGCGCGGCTCGACGTCCTCGGACACCGGCCACGGTGGCACGGGGCTGTCGTCGTCCTTGCCGAAGCCGGCGACGATCTGCCGCCACACCTCGTCGTCGTCCGTCGGCCGGGCCGGTCCGGTGGCGCTGCCGTCTGCCGCACCGGCGGGCGGCTCGCCCGGCGTCGTGCGGGGGGCGCCGCCAGATCGGAAGAGC
>CADCUB010000040.1 GCA_902805775.1 uncultured Frankineae bacterium
GGACACCGTGAGCGCCCTCGACGAGCTGTTCGCCCGCTGCCGTGCGGAGGGGCGCGCGGCGCTGGTCGGCTACCTGCCCGCGGGCTTCCCGTCGTACGACGTCGCCGTCGAGGCGCTGACGGCCATGGTGGAGGCCGGCGTCGACGCGGTCGAGGTCGGCATGCCCTACAGCGACCCGCTGATGGAGGGGCCGGTCATCCAGGCCGCGCACCAGGCCGCCCTCGACGCAGGCACCCGGCAGGCCGACGTCCTGCGCACCGTCGAGGCCGTCGCGGCGACCGGGGCCCCGACGGTGGTCATGGGCTACTGGAACCCCGTCCACCGCTACGGCTTCCGCCGCTGGGCCCAGGCGCTCAAGGACGCCGGGGGAGTCGGGGCGATCACGCCCGACCTCATCCCCGAGGAGGCACCCGAGTGGCTCGAGGCCTGCCGCGACCTCGACCTCGACCCGGTGTTCCTCGTGGCGCCGAGCAGCACCGACGAGCGGATCTCGGTCGTCGGGCGCACCAACCGCGGCTTCGTCTACGCCGCCGCCGTCATGGGCGTCACCGGCGCGCGCGCCGAGATCGGTGCCGGTGCGAGGAGACTGGTCGAGCGGGTGCGCGCCCGTACGCCGCTGCCCGTCGCCGTCGGGCTGGGGGTCAGCACCGGCGCCCAGGCCGCGCAGGTCGCGCAGTTCGCCGACGGGGTCGTCGTCGGCTCGGCGCTGGTGAGCGCGCTGCAGAGCGGTGGGGTCGAGGCGGTCCGCCGGCTGTCGGCCGAGCTCGCCGAGGGGGTGCGGACCGGGGTCCGCGCCTAGGCTGGCGCACGTGCCCCCCGCCCTGGCGTACCTGCCGAGCCCGTCGCAGGGGGTCTGGTACGTCGGGCCGTTCCCGCTGCGGGCCTACGCCCTCGCGATCATCACCGGGGTGGTCCTGGCCGTCGTGATCGGCGAGCGCCGCTGGGGAGCCCGGGGCGGGACCCGCGGGGTCGTCACCGACCTGGCCACGATCGCCGTCCCGTTCGGCATCGTCGGCGCGCGCGCCTACCACGTGGTCACCAGTCCCGGGCCCTACCTCGACGACCCCGTCTCGGCGCTGTACGTCTGGCAGGGCGGACTGGGGATCCCGGGCGGCATCGCCGGCGGGTTCCTCGCCGCGTGGGTCGTCGCCACACGGCGCGGGATCGCGCGCGGCGCCTTCGCCGACGCGGTGGCGCCGGGGGTGGCCGTCGCCCAGGCCGTGGGACGGCTGGGCAACTGGTTCAACCAGGAGCTGTTCGGACGGCCCACGACCCTGCCGTGGGGGCTGGAGATCGACCCGGACAACCCCGACGCGGTCCCGGACGCGCAGGCCTACCACCCCACCTTCCTCTACGAGCTGCTGTGGAACCTCGGTGTCGCGGCCGTCGTCGTGTGGGCCGACCGCCGTTTCCGGCTCGGCGGTGGACGCGCCTTCGCGCTGTACCTGGCCCTGTACGCCGCCGGTCGGCTGTGGATCGAGGGGCTGCGCATCGACGACGCCGGCGTGCTGCTGGGCCTGCGGCTCAACCAGTGGGTGATGGGCGTGGTGCTCGCCGGAGCGGTCACCTTCCTGGTCGTGCGCCGCGGCGCCGGCCGCGAGGACCGCGTGGAGCCGGACTCCGGGACTGCGCTCGACGACGGGAGCAGTCTCGCAGGCACGCCCGCGCCGCGTGCCCGTCAGGACGACGGGGGCCCCGCATGACGCCCGAGACCGGGCCCTCGACGCCGACCCGGACCACCCCCGAGCAGCACCACGAGCACCGCGACGTGACGGGCGGGTGGCTGCGCCCGGCGGTGTTCGGCGTGATGGACGGCCTGGTCAGCAACACCGCGCTGGTCGCCGGGGTCGCCGGCGGCGGCGCCCCGCCGCGGACCGTGCTGCTCGCCGGCCTGGCCGGCCTCGCGGCCGGGGCGTTCTCCATGGCGACGGGGGAGTACGTCTCGGTCGCCTCGCAGAGCGAGCTCACCCGCGCCGAGATCGAGATCGAGAAGCGCGAGCTGCTGCGGGTGCCGGAGGCCGAGCAGGCCGAGCTCGCCGGCATCTACCGCTCACGGGGCGTCGACGCGGTGACCGCCGCCGAGGTCGCCCGCCAGCTCAGCCGCGACCCCGAGCAGGCCTGGCGCGTGCACGCGCGCGAGGAGCTCGGCGTCGACCCCGACGACCTGCCCTCGCCGTGGGTGGCGGCCGGCTCGTCGTTCGCCGCGTTCACGGTCGGTGCGCTGGTGCCGGTGCTGCCGTACCTGCTCGGCGTGACCACGCTGCTGGTGCCGGTCCTGCTGGCACTGGCGGCGCTGTTCCTGGCCGGCGCGCTCGTGAGCCGCTTCACCGACCGCGGCGCGCTCTACAGCGGCGGGCGCCAGCTGCTGCTCGGCGGCGCCGCCGCGACCGTGACCTACGCGGTCGGCAGCGCCGTCGGCACGGGGGTCTGAGCCCGCCCTCAGCCGACGGCGACGGGCGGCGCGACGGGCAGGGGCGCCGTGCCGGGGTGCAGGCGGATCTCGACGGTCACCCAGCCGCTGTCGCTCTGCACGTCGACCGAGCCGCCGTACACCTCGACCAGCCGGCGCACGACGTACAGGCCGACGCCGATCCCCTCGCGGTCCCGGGTGGCGCCGCTGCTGACCTGGGTGAAGGGCTGGAACAGCTGCCCCTTGCGGGTCAGGTCGAGGACCCGCCCCTCGTTGCTGACCGTCACCCACACGCCGGAGTCGTCGTGACCGGCCGCGACGAGCGGGGTCGACCCGGGTGCACCGTGCTGAAGGGCGTTGTCCACGAGGTTGGCGAGCACCTGGTGCAGCGCGTGCCGGTCGATGCGCGCCACCAGCCCCGGCTCGACCAGCACCGACACCGGCGAGCTGCCGTGCTGGCGCCCGGCGAGCATCGCGACCTCGGCAGCGACGGCGTCGACGGCGGCCGAGGCCTGCGGGTCGACCTCGGTGGCGGTGGCGGCCAGCAGCATGTTCTCGAGCAGCCGCGACAGCCGCTCCTGCTGGTCGAGGATCGCCGCGAGCATCCGGTCGCGGTTCTCCTTGTCGAGCCGGTCCCCGCGCTTGCGCAGCGTCAGGGCGGCCGCGCGGATCCCGGTCAGCGGCGTGCGGAACTCGTGCGACACCGTGCCGATGAGGTCGGAGCGGATCTGGTCGGCGGCCGCGATGCGGGCCTGCAGGTCGTCCTCGCCCTGCACGAGCTCGACCCGGGCCCGCTCCGCGGCGCCGCGGGCCTGGTCGGCCACCGTGCGCGCCTGCGCCTCGGCAGCGCGGCTCAGCTCGTGCGCCCGCCAGAACAGCACGAGCACCGCCGACTCGGCGACGAGCGCGGCGGCGTGCGTGGTGGTCCACACCCAGCCGTGGTCGGCGCCGCCCTGCAGGAGCACGAGCAGGCCGTGGTGGACGAGGACGAAGGCGATGGCCAGCGCGTACAGCGCCCAGTCCTGGTAGAGCGCGATCAGTGCGACCGTGACGAAGAAGTGGTTGGCCGCCGCGGTGTCCTCCCCCAGGTGCATCACCAGGGCCGAGCAGGCGAGCAGCGCGAGCGTCCCGGCCAGGGAGCGTGCCGACCGGCTGAGCCGGGACAGGCGAGCGGCGACCAGCAGCGGCACCAGGGGCAGCAGCACGTGCCACAGCTCGGCGCGGTCCGTCACCAGCGCCCACGCCGCGAGCACCGGCAGGTGGACGGCCAGGACGAGGGACACGGCGCTGTGCCGCCAGTGCCAGTCCTGCTCGCTGAGCTGGGCGCCGTGCGGCACCCAGGCCAGCGCCTGCGCGCGGGCAGGGGGCATCGGCTGCATCCCGCAAGCCTGCCCGATGAGGTGCCCCGCGCACCATGGCCCGAACAGGCCATCCCGGACAGTCCGGGAGAGCGCCCGGAGCCTGGTCACGCCGTCGTCGGCGCTCTCGGAGCGCGCTCGGTCGTGTAACGTCGGTGACATCTGCAGCAGGGCCAAGGTCGTCCCGGGGCGCAGGAGCATGGCACACGTCGTCCCCCGGTGAGAGGTCCTCCCGATGTCCGTTCTGCCGTCGTCCCCGCTGTCGTCGGGGCACCCCCGTGCGCAGGGCCTGTACGACCCGGCGCACGAGCACGACGCCTGCGGCGTGGCGTTCGTCGCCGACATCGCCGGCCGGGTCACCCACTCGACGGTGCAGCAGGGCCTGACGGCCCTGCGCAACCTCGAGCACCGCGGCGCCTCCGGCAGCGAGCCGGAGACCGGTGACGGCGCCGGCATCCTGGTCCAGGTCCCCGACGCGTTCCTGCGCGGCGTGCTGGCCGAGCAGGGCGTCGAGCTGCCCGAGGCCGGCCGCTACGCCGTCGGCACCGCCTTCCTGTCGCTCGACGAGGCCGAGGCCGAGGCGGCCCGGTCGGCGATCGCCGCGATCGCCGAGGAGGAGGGCCTGCGCGTCCTGGTCTGGCGCGAGCTGCCGGTGGACCCCGACGGCGCCGGTGTCGGCCGTACGGCCCGGTCGGTCATGCCGCGCTTCTCCCAGCTCGTCCTCGGCTGCGGACGCGGCTGCGAGGAGCTGACGCCGTACGCCCTCGAGCGCCGGGCCTACGTCACCCGCAAGCGGGCCGAGCACGAGACGGGCACCTACTTCCCGTCCCTGTCGTCCAGGACGCTGGTCTACAAGGGGATGCTCACCACCGACCAGCTGCAGCCGTTCTTCCCCGACCTGTCCGACGAGCGCTTCGCCAGCGCGCTGGCCCTGGTGCACAGCCGCTTCTCGACCAACACGTTCCCGAGCTGGCCGCTGGCGCACCCCTACCGCTACATCGCGCACAACGGCGAGATCAACACCGTGCGCGGCAACCGCAACTGGATGCGCGCCCGCGAGGCGCTGCTGCGGGGGCCGTACGAGCTGCCGGCGGACCTGTCGCGGCTGTTCCCCGTCTGCACCCCGGGGGCCTCTGACAGCGCCAGCTTCGACGAGGTGCTCGAGCTGCTGCACATGGGCGGCCGGTCGCTGCCGCACGCGGTCCTGATGATGGTCCCGGAGGCGTGGGAGAACGCGCCCGACATGGACCCGGCCAAGCGCGCCTTCTACCAGTTCCACGCCTCGCTGATGGAGCCGTGGGACGGCCCGGCGTGCGTCACCTTCACCGACGGCACGCAGATCGGCGCGGTCCTGGACCGCAACGGCCTGCGGCCGGGCCGCTGGTGGCAGACCACCGACGGCCGGGTCGTGCTCGCCAGCGAGGTCGGCGTGCTCGACATCCCGGCCGACCAGGTCGTGCGCAAGGGCCGGCTGCAGCCGGGCCGGATGTTCCTCGTCGACACCGCCTCGGGCCGCATCGTCGAGGACGACGAGATCAAGGCCGAGCTGGCCGCGGAGCACCCGTACGCCGACTGGCTGCACTCGGGCCAGCTGCACCTGGACGACCTGCCGGCCCGCGAGCACGTCTCGTACAGCCACGAGTCGGTGCTGCGCCGCCAGCAGGTCTTCGGCTACACCGAGGAGGAGCTGCGCATCCTGCTCGCCCCGATGGCCAAGACCGGCACCGAGCCGATCGGGTCGATGGGCACCGACACTCCCGTCGCGGTGCTGAGCGAGAAGCCCCGGCTGCTGTTCGACTACTTCAGCCAGCTGTTCGCCCAGGTCACCAACCCCCCGCTGGACGCCATCCGCGAGGAGCTCGTCACCTCGCTCGCGGGCTCGATCGGCCCGGAGCAGAACCTGCTGGAGCCCTCCGCCGCCTCCTGCCGGCAGATCGTGCTGCCGTTCCCGGTGATCGACAACGACGACCTGGCCAAGATCGTGCACGTCAACGAGGACGGCGACCTGCCCGGCTTCTCCTCGGTCACCGTGCACGGGCTCTACCCGGTCAACGGCGGTGGCGAGGCGCTGCGCGACGCGCTCGACCGGGTGCGCCGGGAGGTGTCCACGGCGATCGCCGCGGGCGCGCGCCTGATCGTGCTGTCCGACCGCGACTCGACCGAGCACATGGCGCCGATCCCGTCGCTGCTGCTCACCTCCGCGGTGCACCACCACCTCATCCGCGAGAAGACGCGCACCCGGGTCGGTCTGGTCGTCGAGGCCGGCGACGCGCGCGAGGTGCACCACATCGCGCTGCTCGTCGGCTACGGCGCCGCGGCCGTCAACCCCTACCTCGCCTTCGAGACGATCGAGGACCTCATCCGCACCGGGGCGATGCCCGGCGTCGACCCGCTCGAGGCGGTCCAGAAGTACGTCAAGGCCGCCGGCAAGGGCGTGCTGAAGGTCATGAGCAAGATGGGCATCTCGACCATCGCCTCCTACACCGGCGCGCAGGTCTTCGAGGCGCTCGGCCTGTCCCAGGAGCTCGTCGACGAGTACTTCACCGGCACGACCAGCCGGCTCGGCGGGATCGGCCTGGAGGTCGTGGCCGAGGAGGTCGCCGCGCGCCACCGCAAGGCCTACCCCGAGAACGCCACCGAGCGCGCCCACCGCCGCCTCGAGACCGGCGGGGAGTACCAGTGGCGGCGCGAGGGCGAGGTGCACCTGTTCAACCCGCAGACGGTGTTCCAGCTGCAGCACTCGACCCGGTCGCAGAAGTACGACGTGTTCAAGCAGTACACCTCGACCGTCGACGCGCTGTCCGAGCGCGCCGGCACCCTGCGCGGGCTGTTCCGGCTGAAGGAGGGCGTGCGCCCGGCGGTGCCGGTCGACGAGGTCGAGCCGGTGAGCGCGATCGTGAAGCGGTTCAACACCGGGGCGATGTCGCTCGGGTCGATCAGCCCCGAGGCCCACGCGACCCTCGCGATCGCCATGAACCGCCTCGGTGGGCGCAGCAACACAGGAGAGGGCGGTGAGGACCCCGAGCGGCTGTACGACCCGGAGCGGCGCAGCGCGATCAAGCAGGTGGCGTCGGGCCGGTTCGGGGTGACCAGCGAGTACCTGGTCAACGCCGACGACATCCAGATCAAGATGGCCCAGGGCGCCAAGCCCGGCGAGGGCGGCCAGCTGCCCGGGCCGAAGGTCAACCCCTACATCGCGAAGACCCGCCACTCGACGCCGGGCGTCGGTCTGATCTCACCGCCGCCGCACCACGACATCTACTCGATCGAGGACCTCGCCCAGCTCATCCACGACCTCAAGAACGCCAACGACCGGGCCCGCATCCACGTCAAGCTCGTGGCCGAGGTCGGCGTCGGCACGGTCGCGGCGGGCGTGTCCAAGGCGCACGCCGACGTGGTGCTCATCTCCGGCCACGACGGCGGCACCGGCGCCTCGCCGCTCACCTCGCTCAAGCACGCCGGCTCGCCGTGGGAGCTGGGCCTGGCCGAGACGCAGCAGACGCTGCTGCTCAACGGGCTGCGCGACCGGATCGTGGTGCAGGTCGACGGGCAGCTCAAGACCGGCCGCGACGTCGTCATCGGCGCGCTGCTCGGCGCCGAGGAGTACGGCTTCGCCACCGCCCCGCTCGTGGTGAGCGGCTGCATCATGATGCGCGTCTGCCACCTCGACACCTGCCCGGTCGGGGTGGCCACGCAGCGCAAGCAGCTGCGCGAGAAGTACTCCGGCAAGGCCGAGTACGTCGTCACCTTCTTCGAGTACGTCGCCCAGGAGGTGCGCGAGATCCTGGCCTCCCTCGGCTTCCGGAGCCTGCAGGAGGCGATCGGGCACGTCGAGGTGCTCGACACCGAGCGGGCCGTCACGCACTGGAAGGCCTCGGGCCTGGACCTCGCGCCTGTGCTGCACCTGCCCGAGCTGCCCGAGGGCACGCCCCTGACGCAGGTCGTCGGCCAGGACCACGGGCTCGACAAGGCCCTCGACGTCGAGCTGATCGCCCTGGCCGAGGCGGCGCTCACCGCACGCACGCCGGTGCGCATCGACCTCCCGGTGCGCAACGTCAACCGCACGGTCGGCACGCTGCTGGGCGCCGAGGTCACCCGACGTCACGGCGGCGCCGGCCTCCCCGACGGCACGATCGACGTGACCCTCACCGGCTCGGCCGGGCAGTCGCTCGGCGCCTTCCTGCCCCGCGGGGTCACCCTGCGGCTGTTCGGCGACGCCAACGACTACGTCGGCAAGGGCCTGTCCGGCGGGCGGCTCGTGGTGCGCCCGGACCTGCGCGCCACCTTCCCGGCGCAGGACAACACCATCGCCGGCAACACCCTGCTGTACGGCGCCACCGCGGGCTCGCTGTTCGTCCGCGGGCGCGTGGGGGAGCGGTTCTGCGTCCGCAACTCCGGTGCCACCGCGGTCGTCGAGGGCGTCGGCGACCACGCCTGCGAGTACATGACGGGTGGCCGGGTCGCGATCCTCGGCGCGACCGGCCGCAACGTCGCGGCCGGCATGAGCGGCGGCGTGGCGTACGTCCTCGACCTCGACGTCCGCAAGGTCAACGGCGAGATGGTCGAGCTGGAGGCGCTGTCCGAGGGCGACGTCGAGACGCTGCGCGAGATGCTCGCCGACCACCTGGCCGAGACCGGGTCGACCGTCGCCGAGGCCCTGCTGGCCGACTGGCCGCCGGCCGCCGCCCGCTTCACCAAGGTCATGCCCAAGGACTACAAGCGCGTGCTCGAGGCGATGGAGCGCGCGCGCTCGCAGGGCCGTGACGTCGACGAGGAAGTGATGGCCTCGGTCGCTCCCGCACCGAGCAACGTGACCACCACCGCGCACACGAAGGGCTGAGCGATGGCTGACCAGACCGGCTTCCTCAAGCACGGCCGGGCGCTGCCGCAGCGACGCCCCGTCGACGTCCGCATCCGCGACTGGAAGGAGGTCTACGAGGACTTCCCGAGCGGCCACCTGCACGACCAGGCGGCGCGGTGCATGGACTGCGGCATCCCCTTCTGCCACAACGGCTGCCCGCTGGGCAACCTCATCCCCGAGTGGAACGACCTGGTCTGGAAGGACGACTGGACCGAGGCGTCGGAGCGCCTGCACGCCACGAACAACTTCCCGGAGTTCACCGGGCGGCTGTGCCCCGCGCCGTGCGAGGCCGCCTGCGTGCTCGGCATCAACGACGACCCGGTCACGATCAAGCAGGTCGAGGTCGAGATCGGCGACCGGGCCTGGGCGGACGGGCTGGTCCGTCCGCAGCCGCCGCTGCAGACCACGGGCAAGCGCGTGGCGGTCGTCGGCTCAGGGCCTGCCGGCCTCGCAGCCGCCCAGCAGCTCACCCGCGCCGGGCACGACGTGGTGGTGCTCGAGCGGGCCGACCGCGTGGGCGGGCTGCTGCGCTACGGCATCCCCGAGTTCAAGATGGAGAAGCGCGTCCTGGAGCGGCGGCTGGAGCAGATGCGCGCCGAGGGCACGCAGTTCCGCACCGGCGTCGACGTGGGCGTCGACGTCACCGTCGCCGAGCTGCGTGAGGAGTACGACGCGGTGCTGCTGGCGGGCGGCTCCACGCTCGGGCGCGACCTGCCGGTCCCCGGGCGCGAGCTGGGCGGCATCCACCTGGCGATGGAGTACCTCGTCCCGGCCAACCGCGTGCAGGAGGGCGACCTGCAGCGGGCGCCGATCGACGCCGCGGGCAAGGACGTCGTGATCATCGGCGGCGGCGACACCGGCGCCGACTGCCTGGGCACCGCGATCCGGCAGGGCGCGCGCACGATCACGCAGCTCGAGATCATGCCCCGCCCGCCGCAGGAGCGCCCCGACACGACGCCGTGGCCGACCTGGCCGCTGGTCTACCGCACGAGCAGCGCCCACGAGGAGGGCGGGGAGCGGCTGTTCTCGGTCAACACCTCGCGCTTCCTGGGGACCGACGGCGTCGAGGGGCTCGAGCTGGTCGACGTCGAGCTGGTCGACGGGCGCTTCACGCCGGTCGAGGGCTCGGAGCGCGTGCTGCCGGCGCAGCTGGTGCTGCTCGCCATGGGCTTCACCGGTCCGCAGCGCACAGGTCTGCTCGAGGCGCTCGAGGTCGAGCTGGACGGCCGGGGCAACGTCGCCCGCGACGACGGCTGGGCCACCAGCGTGCCGGGCGTCTTCGTCGCCGGCGACATGGGGCGCGGGCAGTCGCTCATCGTCTGGGCGATCGCCGAGGGACGGGCGGCGGCCGCCGCCGTCGACCGCGCGCTCTGCGGCTCGACGCTGCTGCCGGCGCCGGTCACACCCACCACCCGCTAGGTCGCAGGCGGCCCCTACGCTGAGCGGGTGAACCGCCGAGCGAAGATCGTCTGCACGCTGGGACCCGCCGTCCACTCCTACGAGGGGATCCGGGGACTCGTCTACGCCGGCATGGACGTCGCCCGGCTGAACTTCAGCCACGGCGCCTACTCCCAGCACGCCGAGGCCTACCGCTGGGTGCGTCAGGCCTCCGACGAGTCGGGCCGCGGGGTCGGCGTCCTCGTCGACCTGCAGGGCCCGAAGATCCGTCTGGGCACCTTCGCCGAGGGGCCGGTGGTCTGGGCCACGGGCGAGACGGTCACGATCACCACCGACGACGTCCAGGGCAGCCACGACCTGGTCTCGACGACCTACGAGGGCCTGGCCGGTGACGTCTCGGTCGGCGACCGGCTGCTCGTCGACGACGGCCGCGTCGGCCTGCGCGTGGTCGACGTCGACGGCCCGCAGGTGCGCCTGCTGGTCACCGAGGGCGGGCCGGTCTCCAACAACAAGGGCCTGTCGCTGCCCGGCATCGGCGTCAGCGTGCCTGCACTCTCGGACAAGGACGAGGACGACCTGCGCTTCGGCCTGACGCTGCGCGCCGACATGGTGGCCCTGTCGTTCGTCCGCACGGCCGCCGACATCACCCGGGTGCACGAGATCATGGACGAGGCGGGGGTCCGCCTCCCGGTCCTGGCCAAGATCGAGAAGCCGCAGGCGGTCGACAACCTCGACGAGATCATCGACGCCTTCGACGGGCTGATGGTCGCGCGCGGCGACCTCGGCGTGGAGATGCCGCTCGAGACCGTCCCGCTGGTGCAGAAGCGCGCCGTGCAGGCCGCCCGCGAGCAGGCCAAGCCCGTCATCGTCGCCACGCAGATGCTCGAGTCGATGATCGGCGCCTCCCGCCCGACCCGGGCCGAGGCCAGCGACGTCGCGAACGCCGTGCTCGACGGCGCCGACGCCGTCATGCTGTCCGGCGAGACGAGCGTCGGCCGCTACCCGGTCGAGGCGGTCGCGACGATGAGCCGCATCATCTCGGCCGCGGAGCAGGACCTCGACCGGGTGCCGCGGGTGGTGACCGAGCCGACGACGATCAGCGGCGCCATCGCCCGGGCGGCGGCCTCGGTCGGCACCACCGTCGGCGCGAGCGCGCTGGTCGCGTTCACCCAGACCGGCGCCACCGCGCGCCTGCTGGCCGAGCACCGCTCGCCGATCCCGCTGCTCGCCTTCACGCCGGTGCCGGAGGTCCGCAGCCAGCTGGCCCTGACCTGGGGCGTCGAGACCTTCCTCGTGCCGTCGGTGAAGCACACCGACGACATGGTCCGCCAGGTCGACAGCTCGATGCTCGGGCTCGGGCGCATGACGGCGGGGGAGTACGTCACGATCGTGGCGGGCAGCCCGCCGGCGACGGCCGGCTCGACGAACGCCATGCGGGTGCACCGTCTCGGGACGCCGGTGCCGCCGCACCCGGAGTACGGCCGCCGGTTCGACGACGGGCGCCCGCTCTCGGAGGGGCCCACGCCGCCCTAGTCAGCCGTTCGGCTCGGCCGCTCAGCTCGGGGTGGGGATGCCCACGTAGAGGTAGCGGGGGGCCTTGACGCGCATCGTCGAGTAGGCGCGCGTACCGCCCTTGTTGTACTGCGAGACGAGCACCGAGCCGTCGGAGTACACGCCCTGCACGTAGGCCACGTGGCCCAGCGAGCCGGCGCGGAAGGTGCCGTTCGGGACGGTCGAGCCGCTGCCGTAGAAGGCGCTGGCCTCGTTGGCGTTCCACTGCGCGATGGCGCGGGCGACCGGCTTGTGGCCGCGTCCGTAGCGCAGCCGGTAGGCGGTGTCGTCCCAGTAGTGGGCGTTGCCCCAGCCCTGGCGGGCGTTGTTGATCACCGTGCTGCGCTGGGCCAGGCGCCAGGCCACGAAGCTCGTGCACTGCCGCTTGGTGAAGCCGTACGGGTCCGCGCTCCAGGTCGAGTCCGTGCGCCACGGGTAGTCGTCGCCGGCGGCGGCGGCCGGGGAGATGGTGCCGAGGGTGAGGGTCAGCACGGACAGGGCGAGCACGAGCAGGGCACGCAGGAGACGCACGGAGGCTCCAGGGTCGGGGGATCGGCGTGGGGCGTTGCAGGAGCTGTCGGCACGCCCGTCCCGCCGCTGAAGCGCCCGGCGCCCTCGAACTGGGCGGACCAGACGGACGGGGCGGACCGGACGGACGGGGCGGACCGGGACGAGGTGGTGCGGGCCGGCAGTCGAGCACACCGACGGGCTCGGCCGCCAACCGCCGGGTCGGGCACCGTCCACGGACGGGTCGCGAGGGCGTCGGGGCCGCGGGCCCCAGGGCCGCGGGAGTCGGGGCCGGCGCCGCGGGTCGGCGTCGGGGCCGCGGGCGTCGGCACCCCGCGGGTACTCTCGCGCTGCCCCTGCACGGGGCACGCCCCCGTAGCCCAACCGGCAGCAGGCACGGGCCTCAAAATCCCGACAGTGTGGGTTCGAATCCCACCGGGGGCACCTCGGCCGACGGTCCGGGCACCGGTAGCGTCGCCGCCGTGAGCCGTACGTCCGACACCCGCGCCGACACGCGTGACGGTCGCGCGCCGAGGCGTGTGCTCGTGGCCGAGGACGAGGCGCTGATCCGGATGGACCTCGTGGAGATGCTCCAGGAGGAGGGCCTGTCCGTCGTCGGCGAGGCCGGCGACGGCGGCTCGGCCGTGCGCCTCGCCACGGAGCTGCGGCCCGACCTCGTCCTGCTCGACGTGAAGATGCCGGTGCTGGACGGCCTGTCGGCAGCCGAGCAGATCGTCGGAGCCCGCATCGCGCCGGTCGTGATCCTCACGGCGTTCAGCCAGCGCGACCTCGTGGAGCGCGCCCGAGAGGCCGGCGTCATGGCCTACCTGGTCAAGCCGTTCCAGAAGAAGGACCTGCTGCCCGCGATCGAGATGGCGACCAGCCGCTTCGCCGAGCTCGTGACGCTGGAGCGCGAGGTCGCCGACCTGACCGGTCGGCTGGAGGCGCGCAAGGTCGTCGACCGCGCCAAGGGCGTGCTGCAGGCCGGGCACGGCATGAGCGAGCCCGAGGCCTTCCGCTTCCTGCAGCGCCGCTCGATGGACACCCGCCGCTCCATGCGCGCGGTCGCCCAGGACGTCCTCGACGGCGTCCCGGTGACGCTCGAGGGCAGCTGAGCCACGCAGCGCAGCGGGGCTCGCAGGGCAGGTCACGACCTGGCAACGACCGTGACACGACGTCGCCGGTCACCCTCCTGCGACGACCTCGACCGGCTACGGTCGGCGCATCACGAGCGTCGTACACCGCGACGCCACTACGTACCCCAAGGAGACGGTGGATGAACTCCCCCGTACGGACCTGGCGCATGCTGGCCGCCATCAGCGCCGGCGCCCTGGCCCTGGCCGCCTGCGGCGGCGGCGACGACGGAGGCGACACGGCCACAGAGGCGAGCGCGGCCCCCAGCGAGTCCGCTGCGTCGGAGAAGCAGAACACCGCGGACGGCACGCTCACCATCGGCACCCTGCTCCCGCAGACGGGCTCGCTGGCCTTCCTCGGCCCGCCCGAGTTCGCCGGCGTCGACCTCGCGATCAAGGAGATCAACGAGGCCGGCGGCATCCTGGGCAAGCCGGTCGCCAAGATCGACTCCGACTCCGGTGACACGGCGACGAACATCGCCTCGCAGTCCGTCGACCGCCTGCTGTCCCAGAACGTCGACGTGATCGTCGGCGCCGCCTCCTCGGGTGTCTCCAAGACCGTCATCGACACCATCACCGGTGCCGGCGTCGTGCAGATCTCCCCGGCCAACACCTCGCCCGACTTCACCGACTACCCGGACAAGGGCCTGTACTTCCGCACCGCGCCGTCCGACGTCCTGCAGGGCCGCATCCTCGGCGACCAGATCATCGAGGACGGCAGCGCCACCGTCGGCATCCTCGCGCTGCAGGACGCCTACGGCACCGGCCTGGCGGAGAACGTCACCAAGTCGATCGAGGGCTCCAACGGCGAGGTCGTCGAGGAGATCATCTACGACCCCAAGGCCGCGGAGTTCACCGCGGAGGTCTCCCAGATCAAGGGTGCCGACCCCGAGGCGATCGTCGTCATCGGCTTCGACGAGTCCGCCAAGATCATCCAGGAGCTCGCCAAGCAGGGCATCGGCCCGCAGGACGGCAAGAAGCTCTACCTGGTCGACGGCAACACCGGCAACGCCCTCGGCGAGAAGCTGCCGGCGGGTCTGCTCAAGGGCGTCAAGGGCACCGTCCCCGGCGCGGCCGCGGGTCCGGAGTTCCAGGCGCGCCTGAAGTCGGTCGACCCGGCCCTGAAGGACTTCAGCTACTCGGCCGAGTCCTACGACGCCGTCAACGTCGTCGCCCTGGCCGCGGTCGCGGCCGAGAGCGACGCCGGCACCGACATCGCCGAGCAGCTCGTCGACGTCACCACCGGCGGCACCAAGTGCAGCACCTTCTCCGAGTGCAACGAGCTGGCGACGGCGGGCACCGACTTCGACTACGACGGCGTCTCCGGCCCGATCGAGTTCGACGAGAACGGCGACCCGACCGAGGCGAGCGTCGGCGTCTACGAGTACGACCAGGCCAACAAGATCCCGGCCACCGCGCAGAACTACAAGAGCGGCAAGCTCTAGCAGTCACCGCACCACCCCGGAGGGCTCGGCCGCTGTGCGGCCGGGCCCTCCGGCGTTGTCATGCCCGGCTGGTCCGACCGCCCCGCTGGAACCGTTCGCCGGGACCCCCTGGCCCGACGGTCCCGAGGGGGTGGTGGGACGTCTCG
>CADCUB010000041.1 GCA_902805775.1 uncultured Frankineae bacterium
TTTGGGGGTCACCTTGCCGACGAGGATGTCACCGGTCGTGACCTCCGCGCCGATGCGGATGATGCCGCGCTCGTCGAGGTCGGCGAGCATCTCCTCGCCGACGTTCGGGATGTCCCGGGTGATCTCCTCCGGCCCGAGCTTGGTGTCGCGGGCGTCGACCTCGTGCTCCTCGATGTGGATCGAGGTCATGACGTCCTGCTGCACCAGCCGCTGGCTGAGGATGATCGCGTCCTCGTAGTTGTGCCCCTGCCACGGCATGAACGCCACGAGCAGGTTGCGCCCGAGCGCCATCTCGCCCTGGTCGGTGCACGGGCCGTCCGCGATCGGGCTGCCCTGCTCCAGCCGCTGTCCCTCCACGACCAGCGGGCGCTGGTTGATGCAGGTGCCCTGGTTGGAGCGGCGGAACTTCTGCATCCGGAAGGTGGTGTAGGTGCCGTCGTCGTTCATCACCTCGACGGCGTCGGCGGACACCGAGGTGACGACCCCGGCCTTGTCCGTGGTGACCACGTCGCCGGCGTCGACCGCGGAGCGGAACTCCATGCCGGTGCCGACGAGCGGGGCGTCGCTCTGGATGAGCGGCACGGCCTGACGCTGCATGTTCGCGCCCATGAGCGCGCGGTTGGCGTCGTCGTGCTCGAGGAACGGGATCAGCGCGGTCGCCACCGACACCATCTGCCGCGGCGAGACGTCCATGTAGTCGACCTCGTCGGCCGGGATGACGTCGACCTCGCCGAGCCGCTGCCGCACGAGCACGCGCTCCTCGGCGAAGGTGCCGTCGGCGTGCAGCGTGGCGTTGGCCTGCGCGATGACGAAGCGGTCCTCCTCGTCAGCGGTCAGGTAGTCGACCTGGTCGGTGACCCGGCCGTTCTCGACCTTGCGGTACGGCGTCTCGACGAAGCCGAACGGGTTGATCCGGCCGAACGTCGAGAGCGAGCCGATGAGACCGATGTTGGGACCCTCAGGGGTCTCGATCGGGCACATGCGGCCGTAGTGCGACGGGTGGACGTCACGGACCTCGAAGCCGGCACGGTCGCGGGACAGACCACCGGGGCCGAGCGCGGAGAGCCGCCGCTTGTGCGTCAGTCCGGCGATCGGGTTGGTCTGGTCCATGAACTGCGAGAGCTGCGAGGTGCCGAAGAACTCCTTCAGCGCCGCCACGACGGGCCGGATGTTGATCAGGGACTGTGGCGTGATCGCCTCGACGTCCTGGGTCGTCATCCGCTCGCGGACGACCCGCTCCATGCGGGCCAGGCCGGTGCGCAGCTGGTTCTGGATGAGCTCGCCCACCGTGCGCAGCCGGCGGTTGCCGAAGTGGTCGATGTCGTCGGCACGGACCTCGAGCGTGCCCGACGGGCTGTCGAGCTCCTCGCGGTTGGCGTGCAGCGCGACGATGAAGCGGATCGTGGCGACGATGTCCTCGATGGTCAGCGTCTGCTGGTCGAAGGGCAGCTGCAGCCCGAGCTTCTTGTTGACCTTGTAGCGACCGACCTTGGCCAGGTCGTAGCGCTTGCCGTTGAAGTAGTAGTTGTCCAGCAGCGTCTGCGCGGCCTCACGCGTCGGGGGCTCGCCCGGACGGAGCTTGCGGTAGATGTCGAGCAGCGCGTCGTCCTGGCTGGAGGTGTGGTCCTTCTCCAGCGTCGCCATCATCGAGTCGTACTCGCCG
>CADCUB010000042.1 GCA_902805775.1 uncultured Frankineae bacterium
CCCGGCGGCCCGCCGAACCAGCCCCCGCGCCGCCAGCGCCGCGGGCGCCGCCGCCGCGGCACCTACAACGACACGGTCCAGCCGCTCGACGTCCAGGCCCAGTCGTCCATCGACGTCTTCCGCATCCGCTCGGGCTCCACGGTCAAGGAGGTGGCGGAGTACCTCGGCGTCCCCGTCCCGGACATCATCAAGAAGATGATGATGCTGGGCGAGATGGCGACGCTCACGCAGACGCTGTCCGACGACGCCATCCAGGTCCTGGCCGACGAGTTCGACCGCCAGATCGAGATCGTCTCCGTCGCCGACGACGTCGACGCCGACCCGGTCTACGACGACGACGACGACGACCTCGTCATGCGCCCGCCCGTGGTCACGATCATGGGCCACGTCGACCACGGCAAGACCTCGCTGCTCGACGCGATCCGCGAGGCGGACGTCGTCGCGGGCGAGGCCGGCGGCATCACCCAGCACATCGGCGCCTACCAGGTGCACCACGCCGACTTCGTGGTCACCTTCCTGGACACCCCGGGCCACGAGGCGTTCACGGCCATGCGCGCCCGCGGCGCGAAGGTCACCGACATCGCGGTCATCGTGGTGGCGGCCGACGACGGCGTGCGCCCGCAGACCCGCGAGGCCGTCGACCACGCCAAGGCCGCGGAGGTCCCCGTCCTCGTGGCGGTCAACAAGGTCGACAAGGAGGGCGCGGACCCCACGCGGGTGCGCACGGAGATGACCCAGCTGGGCCTCCAGCCCGCGGAGTGGGGCGGCGAGATCGAGTTCGTCGACGTCTCCGCCAAGGCCCGGACGGGCCTCGAGGAGCTCCTGGAGACCATCGAGGTCGTCGCCGACCTGCAGGACCTCAAGGCCAACCCGGACACGGACGCCTCCGGCGTCGTCATCGAGTCCAAGCTCGACCCGGGCCGCGGCCCCGTGGTCACGATGCTCGTCCAGCGCGGCACGCTGGAAGTCGGCGACAACGTCGTCGCGGGCCCCGAGTGGGGCCGCGTGCGCGCCATGGTCGACTACCGCGGCGAGCGCCTGCAGGAGGCCATCCCGGGCGACCCGGTGGAGATCCTCGGCTTCGACGGCGTGCCCGCCGCGGGCGAGACGTTCCGCGTCGTGGCGAGCGACCGCGAGGCGCGGCGCCTGGCCAACGAGCGCTCCACCCGCCTGAAGGCGGAGTCGCTCGCGCGCCGCTCGGGCCGCAAGCGCTCGCTGGAGGACGTCTTCAAGCGCCAGTCCGACGGTGCCGTCAAGGAGCTCGCGCTCATCGTCAAGGCCGACGTGGCCGGCTCGGTGGAGGCCCTCGAGGACGAGATCGCCAAGCTGCCCCAGGACGAGATCCAGGTCAACGTCATCTCGCGCGGCGTCGGCGGCATCACGGAGACCGACGTCATGCTGGCGGCGGCCTCCGAGGCCATCATCCTCGGCTTCAACGTCCGCCCGGTCGGCGACGCCCGCGCGGCGGCCGACCGCGAGGGCGTCGAGATCCGCACCTACTCGATCATCTACCGCGCCCTGGAGGAGATCCGGGACGCCATGCAGGGGATGCTCGAGCCCGAGGAGGTCGAGGAGACCGTCGGCCAGGTCGAGGTCCGCCAGATCTTCCGTGCGTCGAAGATCGGCCTCATCGCCGGCTGCTACGTGCTCGAGGGCAAGG
>CADCUB010000043.1 GCA_902805775.1 uncultured Frankineae bacterium
ATTCACCGGCAGCGACGAGGACGAGCGCACCAAGGGCGGGACGGGCTACGGCGTGCGCCTGCTGACCGCCTGGCTCACGGCGCTGGCCGGTCCCGCGCCCTCCGACGGCGCCGCCGGCAGCCCCGCGGACCGGACGGCGACGGCGGCGGGGGCCGACCAGCCCTGAGCGCGAGGGCGCCGCGCGGCTACCTCCGCAGCGCGGCCGCCTCGCCGCGCTCGCCGGCCTCGCCGCGCTCACCGGCCGGTCGCATCGCGGGCACAGCCACGGGGTCGGCGGCTCCCTCGTGCAGCGCGAACCGCGCGTGCACGGCCGCCAGCGGGCGCGGGAGCCACCAGTTGGCGCTGCCCAGCAGCCGCATCGTCGCCGGCACGAGCAGGGCCCGTACGACGGTGGCGTCGACCAGGATGGCCGCCGCGACGCCGACGCCGATCATCTGGATGAAGGTGATGCCGCTGGTGGCGAAGGCGAGGAACACCACCAGCAGCAGCGCGGCCGCGCTGGTGATGAGCCGGCCGCTGCGCTGCAGGCCGGCGGCGACCGCCCGGGCGTTGTCGCCGGTGCGGTCCCACTCCTCTCGCACCCTCGAGAGCAGGAACACCTCGTAGTCCATCGAGAGCCCGAAGGCGACGGCGAGGATCAGCACCAGCTGGGTGGCCTCCACGGTGCCCGTCTCGGTGAAGCCGAGCAGCGGTGCCAGCCCGCCCTCCTGGAAGCCCCACACCAGCACGCCGAGCGTCGCGCCCAGCGACAGGACGTTCATGACGACCGCCTTGATCGGCAGGACGACCGAGCCGAAGGCGAGGAACAGCAGCACCAGGGTTGCGGCCACCACGACCGCGACGGCCACGGGGGCGGTCGCGGCGAGGCTGTCGAGCAGGTCCTGCAGCCCGGCCGTCTCACCGGCCACCAGCACCTCGGCGCCGGCCGGCACCGGCACGTCCCGCACGGCGTCGACGAGCGCGTCTGCGGGGTCGGCGAGGGCCGCCCCGCGGTAGCCGACCTCGACCAGCGCGGTGCCCGGGGCCTGCTGCACGAGCTCGGCGCCGGTCGCGCCGGGCAGCGCGGCCAGGGCCTCGACGTAGCGGCCGAGCTCCTCGGCCCCGGCCCCCTCGACGACGACCTCCACCGGCGACGACGTCGCCTGCGGGAACCCCTCGGCGAGCACCTCTGCGGCCACCCGGCTCTCGGTGCCCTGCGGCAGCACCCGGGCGTCGACGCCGCCGAAGCTCACCCCCAGCGCCGGCAGCCCCAGCCCGGCGAGCAGGGCGACGGTGCCGAGCGCGACCGGCACGGGACGGCGCATGACGGTACGGGCCAGCCGCGCCCAGGCGCCCTGCTCGTCGTCGGCCTCCCGAGGCCGGCGCAGCGGCAGCCGCAGGGCGTCCACCCGGCGACCGAGCACGGCCAGCAGCGCGGGCAGCAGGGTCAGCGCGGCGAGCATCGCGACGAGGACGGCCGAGATGCCGCCCAGGCCCATCGAGCGCAGGAACAGCTGCGGGAAGAACAGCAGCGACGTCAGCGCCACGGCCACGACCAGTCCCGACACCGCGACCGTGCGGCCGGCGGTGTCCATGGTCGCCACGAGCGCCGCCCGGAGCGCCACCCGCTCGTGCACCGGGTCCGAGGACCGCGGCCGCGCCGCCAGCTCCTCCCGGAAGCGGCTGACGACGAACAGCGCGTAGTCGATCGCGAGGCCGAGTCCGAGCATGGTGACGATGTTGACCGCGAAGATCGAGACGTCGGTGAGCTCGGTGAGCAGTCGCAGGGACAGGAAGGCGCCGAGCACCGCCACCGCCCCGATGAGCAGGGGGAGGCCGGCCGCGACCAGCCCGCCGAAGACCACGACGAGCAGCACCAACAGGACCGGGAAGCTCAGCAGCTCCGCGCGCACGATGTCGCTCTCGACCTGCCCGCCGATGTCGGCGCCGGTGGGGACCGCGCCTCCCCGCAGGACCTCGACGTCGCCGGACGGGACCAGCGCGTCGGCGATCCGCTCGTACGCCTCGGCCCGCTCCACCTCGGTGTCGCCGGCCAGCTGCAGGACCACGAGTGTGGCCCGGCCGTCGGACGACACGAGCGACGGCGAGCCGGTCGACCAGTGCGACGTGACCGAGGCGACCTGCTCGGCGGGCAGGTCGTCGAGCACGGCCGTCACGGAGGCCCGGAAGGCGGGGTCGGACACCGCGAGCTCGCGGCTGCGGTAGACGGCGAGGACGTCGCCGTCGGTCCGCCCGAAGGCCTGCTCCGCCGACGCGGCGGCGCGCTGCGACTCGCTGTCGGGGTCCTCGAAGCCACCGTCGACGAGCCGGCCGAAGACGCTCGTCCCGAGCACGGCCGCCACCACGACGGCCAGGGCGGCGAGGGCGAGGACGGCGCGCCGCGCGTCGTGGACGGTGGCACCTAGCCTGGCGAACATGAGGGCTCCTAGGAGGAAACGCCGGGTACTTCCGTGAACGGTGTAAGCGGAAGCGAACGGCGAGAACATGCCACGCCCTGAGGAGGCCGTCAAGGGAGCCGCTCCCGGACTGCCGAGCCGCCGGGAGCGGGCCCGCACGGCGACGGCGCAGGAGATCCTGGCGACGGCTCGCCGCCTGCTGGTGGAGAGCGGGCCGTCAGCGGTGACGCTGCGCGCGATCGCGCGCGAGATGGGGATGACGGCGCCGGGGCTCTACCGCTACGTCGCCTCGCACGAGCACCTGCTCGAGCAGCTCATCGCGGCGCTGTACGCCGAGCTGACGGGGCAGCTCGAGCGCGCCCGCGACGACGCCGGCCCGGACGTGTCGGCGCGGCTGCTGGCCACCGCCCGCGCCTTCCGGCGGTGGGGGCTCGACCACCGCGCCGAGCTCGGGCTGCTGTTCGGCAGCCCCCTGCCCGGCTTCGACGCCCCCCCGGGCGGCCCGACCGAGAACGAGGGGCGGCGCTTCGGCGCGGTCTTCCTCGGCCTGTTCGACGAGCTCTGGGCGCAGCGCCCGTTCCCCGTCCGCCCGGACGACCGGATCGACCCCCGCCTGGTGGAGGAGCTCGGCGGGTGGCGTGCGACCGGCAGCGCGCTGCCACTGGGGGCGCTCGAGGTCTACCTGCACTGCTGGGTCCGCCTGTACGGCGCCGTCGTCATCGAGGCGTTCGGGCACGTCGGTTTCGCCGTCAGCGACGCCGAGCCGCTGTTCGAGCGCGAGCTCGAGGCCATCGCCGGGATGCTCGGCCTGCCCGGCGACCCGCCCTGACCGGCCCCCAGGAGGCGCTGTCGGGCTGAGCGCTCAGCCGACGAGGCAGGCGGCCAGCAGGCCCTGACCGACGGGGACGGCCGCCGAGGACAGGCGCGGGTCGTCGCGCACCGCCTTGGCCAGCTCGCGCAGGGCGAGCACCTCGCCGTCCCGGGCCGACGACTCGGCGATCTTGCCGCCGGCCAGTGCGCCGGCGAACACCACCGTGCCGCCCGGGCGCAGCAGTCGCATCGCCGCGTCGAGGTAGTCGAGGTTCTCGCTGCGGTTGGCGTCGCAGAAGACCAGGTCGTACGCCCGGTCCGACAGCCGGGGCAGCACGTCGAGGGCGCGGCCGCCGATCAGGCGGGCGCGCGCGCTCGGGACCGCGGCCTCCTGCAGCGACGCCTTGGCCAGGCGCTGGTGCTCGGGCTCGGCGTCGATGCTGGTCAGGACACCGTCGGAGCGCATGCCGCGCAGCAGGCACAGGGACGACACGCCCGCGCCCGTGCCCAGCTCGACGACGGCCTTGGCGCCGGTCGCCGTCGCGAGCAGGCGCAGCACGCCACCGGTCGCCACGTCGACGGCGCCGACCCCGACCTCGGACGCGCGCTGCCGGGCCGCCTGCGTGGCCGGGTCCTCGGGCTGCCAGGCCGCGATCCAGTCCGTGAGCGCTGCGGCGGCGCCGCCGCCCCTGCCGCGATGCTCCGAGGTGCTGCTGCCGGGCTCGATGACCGCCTCCGATGTGCGTGCGCCGGTCCACGACGGTCCGGTCGGCGAGGAGCCTATCGGGGGCGGCGGGCAGCGCAGGGCGCCGGCGCAGGACCGGGCGGGAACCCGGCCCGGTCCGCCCTCGTTGGACCTCGGGAGTGCTCCGACCGCTTCACGTCGACCTCACAGGGGGATGGGCAGGATGGTCGCGACAGGCGGGACGGGCGTGCTCGACGCCGCCGCTCCGGTCGACGACGAGGGAGGCGCCCGAGTGCTCGACGACGCCGCACTGACGGACGCGCGCGACAGCCCGCTCCGCACCGTCCCGGACGCCTCGGCCACCCCCGCTCCGACCCCCGTGACCGTCTCCGACGGTGCAGGCGAGTGGACCGCCCCCTCCTGGGAGGAGGTCGTGCGCACCCACTCGGCGCGGGTCTACCGCCTGGCCTACCGCCTCACCGGCAACCCCCACGACGCCGAGGACCTCACGCAGGAGGTCTTCGTGCGCGTCTTCCGCTCGCTGGCCAGCTACACCCCCGGCACCTTCGAGGGCTGGCTGCACCGGATCACGACCAACCTGTTCCTCGACCAGGTGCGGCGCAAGGCGCGGATCCGCTTCGACGCGCTGCCCGACGACGCCGAGCGCCTTCCGAGCGGTGAGCGCGGACCGGCGCAGCTCTACGACGACACGCACTTCGACGCCGACGTGCAGGCCGCCCTGGACGCGCTGCCCCCCGACTTCCGGGCGGCGGTGGTGCTCTGCGACCTCGAGGGCCTGTCGTACGAGGAGATCGCCGCCACGCTGGGCGTCAAGATCGGGACCATCCGCAGCCGCATCCACCGGGGCCGGTCCCAGCTGCGCGCCGCCCTGGCCCACCGGGCCCCGTCGCCGGAGCCGGCGTGACGCCGGTCCGCCCGTGAGCGGCTGCCTGGCCGACGTCGCCGCCGCACTGGTCGACGGCGAGCTCGACCACGCCGCCCGTGAGCGCGCGCTGCGCCACCTGATGCGCTGCCCCGCCTGCCGGGCCGAGGTCGACCTGCAACGGCGCCTCAAGGCGCGCCTGCGCGACGTCGGCCCGCCGTCGCCGTCCGCCGCGCTCACCTCGCGGTTGCTCGGCCTGCCGGTCACCACGCCGCTCGGCCCGCCCGAGGCGCGGTCCGCCGACCCGGTCGACCGGCCCGTCCGGCCGCCTGCGGCTCCGCGTCCGGCCACGCCG
>CADCUB010000044.1 GCA_902805775.1 uncultured Frankineae bacterium
GCAGGCCGAGAAGTCCTTCGACGCCGGCACGGCCGAGCGCATGGCCGGCAAGATGATGGAGGGCAAGGAGTTCGACCTCGAGGACTTCCTCGAGCAGATGATGCAGGTCAAGAAGATGGGCTCGCTGTCGAGCCTGCTCGGCATGCTGCCCGGCATGGGCCAGATGAAGGACGCCCTGGCCCAGGTCGACGACAAGGACCTCGACCGCATCGCCGCGATCATCCGGTCGATGACGCCGCAGGAGCGGCGGACGCCGAAGATCCTCAACGGCTCCCGCCGGCTGCGCATCGCCAAGGGCTCGGGCGTCACCGTCACCGAGGTCAACAACCTCGTCGACCGCTTCTACGACGCCCAGAAGATGATGAAGCAGATGGGCGGCATGGCGGGCATGGCCGGGATGCCCGGGCTGCCGGGCGGGCGCAAGGCCAAGCGCCAGCAGGCCTCGGGCAAGAAGGGCAAGAAGGGTCCGGGTCGCGCCGGAGGCGGGCCGTCGAAGGACAGCGCCGGAGGCGGGCCGTCGCGGGACAGCGCCGGGGGCGCGCGGGCGCTGCCGCCCGCGGCGTCGTCCGGCGGGAACCCAACCGGGCTGCCGCAGGGCTTCCCCCAGCTGCCGCAGGGCTTCCCGCCGGCGCCCGGCCGCTCGGCACCGCCCGACCCCTTCGGCCTGCGCCGACCCCGCTAGTCCGCGGGCGGGAGCTCAGAGGCCGTCCGCCACGGACGCCAGCACGCGGGCGAGCTCCTGCGGCGCGGTGAGCATCGGCCAGTGGCCGGTGTCGAGGTCGACGTACGACACCCGCGTGGCGCGCGCCAGCTCCGGCACGTCACCGCCCTCCACCGCCGCGCGGGCCTCGTCCGGGCTGAACTCGGGGCACACCAGCACGACCGGGACCTCGTAGCGGCGCTCGTCGGCGAGGCGCACCTCGCCCTCCGCGACCGCCTGCGGGACGGGCACGGCCGCCGCGGCGAAGGCCGTCCGTGCGGCCTCGTCGAGGTCGGCCGAGTCGGGCCCCTCGAACGGCTCCCAGCCCGGGAACGCCATCGCGCCGTCCTGCACCGGGAAGAAGGCGGCGTACGCCTCCCCGTCGGCGTTCGGGAAGCCGCCGACGAGCGCCACCGCGGCGACCCGGTCGGGACGCCGGTCGGCGGCGGTCCAGGCCAGGCTCGACGCCGCCGAGTGCCCGACCACGAGCGGCCGGTCGTCGGCCGCGTCGACCGCGGCCAGCACCGCCGCCTCCTGGTCGGCGAGGGTCGCCGACGCGGCCCCGTCGCCCTGCCCGGGCAGCCGCACCGGCACGCCGCGGTGGCCGTGCTCGCCGAGCGCACGCACGGTGTCGTCCCAGACCCCGGCGTCGAGCCACAGGCCGCCGATCAGCACGATGTCCACGAGGAGCTCCCTGTCGTCGGTGTCCGCCGGCCCGCTGCGAGCCGGCAGTCGCGACGGTAGGGCCAGCCACCGACAACCTCCTCGTCGCGGCCGACGGGCACCTCTGGCAGACTGGTCGACGATCCAGCACCGGGACACGGCCCTCTACCCGTCCCTGGTGTGTCATCACGACGCGTCCGGCGCGCCCCCACCGCTCCGGCTCCGCGCACCCCTTCTTCCGTCGGAGCAGTCGAACACCGTGGCAGTCAAGATCAAGCTCATGCGCCTGGGCAAGATGCGCGCCCCCTACTACCGCATCGTCGTCGCCGACGCGCGCACCAAGCGCGAGGGTCGCGTCATCGAGACGATCGGCAAGTACCACCCCAAGGAGAACCCCTCCTTCATCGAGGTCGACGGCGACCGCGCCGCCTACTGGCTCGGCGTCGGCGCCCAGCCGACCGAGCCGGTCGCGGCGATCCTCAAGGTCACCGGCGACTGGCAGCGCTTCAAGGGCCTGCCCGCGCCGGCACCGATGCTGGTGGCCGAGCCCAAGGTCGACAAGAAGGTCGCCTTCGAGGCGGCCGCGCGCCAGAGCATCGAGGGCGGCGGTGGCGCCGCCACCACGCCGCGCAAGAAGGCCGCTCCCAAGGCGACCGCCTCCTCCACCGAGGTGGACGACGACACCGCGCCCGCCGGGCACGCCGCGCCGCCCGCGGACCAGCCGTCGACCGCGACGCCCGGCACCACGGCCACCCCCGACACGGCGGACGGCACCGGGCACTCCGCGACCGACGGCCCGCAGCAGTCGACCCCCGCGGGTGCGGCGCCGAGCGCGCCCGAGGCCGGCACCGGCAGCCCCCAGGAGGCCGGTGGCGCCGCGGACGCCTCCGCCGCCGCGCTGGCCGCCGACGCCGCCTCGAGCGGCGGTCCCACCTCCGACGGGGCCTAGTCCGTGCTCGAGAGCGCCCTCGAGCACCTCGTCAAGGGCATCGTCGACAACCCCGACGACGTCGACGTCGAGATGGTGAACGGCCGCCGCGGCCGCACCCTCGAGGTCCGGGTCAACCCGGACGACCTCGGCAAGGTCATCGGGCGCAACGGCCGTACGGCCAAGGCCCTGCGCACCGTCATCACCGCGCTGGGCGGCAAGGGCGTGCGCGTGGACGTCGTCGACACCGACGCCGTCTGACGAGGGGCGCCCGTCCGTGCCCCGCGTCGCCGGGCACCGTCGGCGTCCGGTCCGCCCCGCGCCGCCCGACCCCGCAGGGGGCCCGGCGGTCGCGGCGGCGGACGGCCCTGCCGCCGAGGCCGACCTGCTGGTCGTCGGCCGGATCGGCAAGCCCCAGGGCATCAAGGGCGAGGTCACGGTCCAGGTCCGCACCGACGACCCCGACGCCCGCTTCGCCGCAGGCTCGGCGCTGCTCACCGACCCGCCCGAGCGCGGCCCGCTGACCGTGTCGGCGGCGCGCTGGCAGAACGGCCGGCTGGTGGTCGCCTTCGAGGGGGTGGGTGACCGCAACACCGCGGAGCAGCTGCGCGAGACGCTGCTGCAGGTCGACGCGCGGACCCTGCCACCGCCGCAGGACGAGGACGAGTTCCACGACCACGTCCTGCGTGGGATGGCCGCCCGGCTGGCCGACGGCAGCGCGATCGGGGACGTGGTCGACGTGCTGCACCTCCCGCACGGCGACGTGCTGGTGCTCGCCCGGGCCGACACCGGGGCCGAGCTCCTGGTGCCCTTCGTCCGGGCGATGGTGCCGGTCGTCGACGTGGCCGGCCGCTGGCTGCAGGTCGACCCGCCGGAGGGGCTGCTGGACCTGACCTCCGACGCGGAGGGGACCGTCCCGTCGTGATCGTGGACGTCGTCACGATCTTCCCGGACTACCTCGCCCCGCTCGGCGTGTCCCTGCTGGGCAAGGCCCAGGAGCGCGGCCTGCTCACCGTGCGCGTGCACGACCTGCGCACCTGGACCTCCGACGTGCACCGCACGGTCGACGACAGCCCGTACGGCGGCGGACCGGGCATGGTCATGCGGCCCGAGCCGTGGGGCGCTGCCCTGGACGCCGTGCGCGCGGCGGGCGACGCCGGCGCACGGCCGGTGCTGGTCGTCCCGACGCCGAGCGGCCGCCCGCTCACCCAGGCGCTGGCGCAGGAGCTGTCCACCGAGCCCTGGCTGGTGTTCGCCTGCGGGCGCTACGAGGGCATCGACGCTCGCGTGCTCGACGACGCGGCCGAGCGGTTCCGGGTCGTCGAGGTCTCGCTCGGTGACTACGTCCTGGCCGGGGGCGAGGTGGCCGTGCTCGTGGTCGTGGAGGCCGTCGCCCGGCTGCTGCCCGGCGTGCTCGGCAACGCCGAGTCGCACCGGGACGACTCCTTCGCGCCCGACGGCATGCAGTCGCTGCTGGAGGGGCCGGTCTACACCCGGCCGCCGGTCTGGCGCGGCCGCGAGGTGCCCGCCGTCCTGCAGTCCGGCGACCACGCCCGCATCGCCCGCTGGCGCCGCGACCAGGCGCTGCGGCGCACGGCCGCCAGGCGGCCCGAGCTGCTGGCGGCGGCCGACGGCCTGGACGCCCAGGACCGGGCGGTCCTGCAGGCCTGCGGGGTCGAGAGCCGGCCGCGACCTGTGGCAGAGTAGAGGGCTGCTGCGCCGTCCTGCGACGCGCGCCATCCCCCCGTACGACCGGACCCCGGCACCTGCGCGTCCGCGCGCGTGCCGCACGAGGAAGCGACGCCATCTCATGAACGTCCTGGACGAGCTCGACGCCGCGCAGCTGCGCACCGACGTCCCCGACTTCCGCCCGGGCGACACGCTGGACGTCGGCGTCCGCGTCGTCGAGGGCAACCGGTCCCGCGTCCAGCGGTTCAAGGGCGTCGTCATCCGCCGTCAGGGCGCCGGCCTGCGCGAGACCTTCACGGTCCGCAAGGAGAGCTTCGGCGTCGGCGTCGAGCGCACCTTCCCGGTGCACACCCCCGTCATCGAGGACATCCTCGTCGTGACCCGTGGTGACGTCCGCCGGGCCAAGCTGTACTACCTGCGCGAGCTGCGCGGCAAGAAGGCGAAGATCAAGGAGAAGCGGTCCACGGTCCCGAGCACCAAGGGCTCCGCGCGCACCGCTCCTGCCGACCCGGCCGCCACCCCCGAGCCGCCGACCGCCGCACCCTCCGCGCCCGCCGAGGCCTGACGCTGCGTGCTCGCCCCCTCGGGGCTCCGGCACTGCCCGCGGGTGCACGACGTTGGGTCTACGTGATGAGCAGCGACACATCCGCGCCCTCGGGGGCGGACGGCGGCGGAGGCCCCGAGGGGCCGGACGCCGCCGGGCAGCCGGCTCGCAGCGGCGGGGGCGGAGGCTTCTTCCGCGAGCTGCCGTTCCTCGTCGTCATCGCCTTCCTGCTGGCGCTGCTGATCAAGGCCTTCCTCGTGCAGGCCTTCTACATCCCGTCCGGCTCGATGCAGCAGACCCTCGAGCTGCGCGACCGGGTGCTGGTCAACAAGCTGGTCTACGACTTCCGCGACATCTCCCGCGGTGAGGTCGTCGTCTTCAACGGGCTCGACTCGTTCACACCGGAGATCGAGGTCGCTCCGCCGAGCAACGCCCTGCAGCGGGTGCTCCGCGGCGTCGCCGGGGCCGTCGGGGTGGGAGCGCCGGGCGAGAAGGACTTCATCAAGCGGGTGATCGGCGTCCCGGGCGACCGGGTGGCCTGCTGCACCGACGGCAAGGTGACCGTCCAGCCGGGGGACGGCTCGGCGCCCGTCGCGCTCGACGAGCCCTACGTGTTCGAGGACGACCGGATGGTCTTCTGCGCGGCGGGCACGGGGGAGGGCGTCTGCCCGCCCGGCGCGGAGGGCGTGCTCGTGCCCGAGGGCCGGCTCTGGGTCATGGGCGACCACCGGGGGTCGTCGGCCGACTCCCGCTTCCACATCGACGACGAGAACAACGGCACCGTCCCGCAGGACAAGGTGATCGGCCGGGCGTTCGTCATCGTCTGGCCGCTCGACCGCGCCGCCCTGCTGCGGGTGCCCGACACCTTCGACGGAGCGCTGTCCGCCCTCGGGCCGCTGCCGTCCTACGGGCTGGCGGCCACGCCGTACGCCCTCGGCCTGGTCGGCGCCCTGCCGGTCGTCGCGCTGCGCCGTCGGGTGCGCCGCCGCGCCGGCCGGCGCTCCTAGGCCGCGCACCCGCCGTGGCGCAGACGGCCGGCCCGCTCCGGCTGTCGGTCAAGGGCTTCGTCGTGGACTCCGCCGACCGGCTGCTGCTGCTCGACTGCGCCGACCCCGACCGGCCCGGCGTGCGCTGGTGGGAGCTGCCGGGCGGCGGCGTCGAGCCGGGGGAGGGCGAGGTGGCGGCGCTCGTGCGCGAGCTGCTCGAGGAGACCGGGCTGGCGGTCGAGCCTTCCGCGGTCGGGCCGCTGCAGTGGACCCAGGACTCGACCTTCCTGTTCCGCTCCGTGCGTCGCTGGTCGCGCTGCCACGGCCGGCTGGTGCGCCTGCGCGAGCCCGGACCGTCGGTCGCCACGGTCCTCACCGACGACGAGCAGGGCTCGATCCTGGGGATGCGCTGGTGGACGCCCGCGCAGCTGGCCGCAGCGGACGAGCGGTTCTTCCCCCGGCGGGTGCCGGAGCTGCTGCCGCGGCTGCTCGCCGGCCAGCGCGTCGACGAGCCCTTCGACGCCTGGGACTGACCCGGCAGGGGCCGGAGCTGGCCTACTCTTGAGCCGGTCATGACAGGCCCCGTCGAGCGCCGAGCGGCGCGCGTGCTGCTGCTCGACGATGCCGGCCGGATCCTGCTGCAGCAGTGCTGCGACCCCGCGGCACCGACCGCCGGCAGCTGGTGGAACACCACCGGCGGCGGGGTCGACGAGGGCGAGAGCGCCTGTGAGGCGGCGGCCCGCGAGCTGCACGAGGAGACCGGCCTGCTCGTCGCCCCGGCCGACGTCGGCGAGGTCGTGCACCGGCGGGTCACCGAGTTCAGCTTCGGCGGCGCCGACTACCGCCAGCGGGAGGACTACTTCCTGCTGCGGACCGCCCCCTTCCTCGCCGCCCCGACCGCCCCGAGCGAGCTCGAGCTGGTGGCCGTGCTCGGCACCCGCTGGTGGAGCCGCGAGGAGCTGCGGGCCACGCGCGAGCGCGTCTACCCCGAGGAGCTGGTCGAGGTGCTCGACCGGCTCGGGGCCTGACGTGCGCGCCCCCCGGCCGGTGGTCCGGTCCGAGAACGGGCTGTGGGCGCTGGAGCGGGTGCTGCAGCGCAACGGCTTCCCGCTCGTCGCCGGGGCCGACGAGGCCGGGCGCGGTGCCTGCGCGGGGCCGCTGGTCGTCGCGGCGGCCGTGCTGCCCTCCGGCCGCCGCGGGGAGGTGCCCGGCCTGGCCGACAGCAAGCTGCTGACCGAGCCCGCGCGGGAGGCGGCGTACGACGAGGTCGTCGCCCGCGCCCTGGCCTGGTCGGTGGTCGTCGTGCCGTCCGCCGAGGTCGACCGGTCCGGGCTGCACGTCATGAACGTGCGGGCGATGCGCCAGGCCGTCGCGCGGCTCGAGCCGTCCCCGTCGTACGTCCTGACCGACGGCTTCCCGATCGCCGGGATGCCGGCGCCGACGCTGGCGGTGTGGAAGGGCGACCGCGTCGCGGCCTGCGTCGCCGCGGCGTCCGTGCTGGCCAAGGTGACCCGGGACCGGATCATGCGGGAGCTCGACCAGCAGTGGCCGCAGTACGACTTCGCGCGGCACAAGGGGTACGTGACGCCCGAGCACAGCGCGGCGCTGTCCGCCCACGGACCGTGTCCGCAGCACCGGCACTCCTACGTCAACGTCAAGGCGGCCGGCCGGCGGCTGGCTGCGGTTGGATGAGCGGATGGTGAGCGCGTGAGTGTCATGTCGCAGACGTCCCGGATCTGCGTGCGGCCGCGGCGCGGACCCGGTCCCGGGGCCGGCCGATGAGCGCCGAGGAGCTCGAGAAGTACGAGACCGAGATGGAGCTGCAGCTCTACCGGGAGTACCGCGACATCGTCCGGCAGTTCGACTTCGTGGTCGAGACCGAGCGCCGCTTCTACCTGGCCAACTCGGTGGACGTGCAGCCGCGCACCTCCGAGGGCGAGGTCTGGTTCGAGCTGACGCTCACCGACGCCTGGGTGTGGGACATGTACCGCCCGGCGCGCTTCGTGAAGTCGGTGCGGGTGCTGACCTTCAAGGACGTCAACGTCGAGAAGCTCGAGAAGCCCGACCTCGAGCTGCCGGGTGGGCGTCCTCCGTTCCCGGGGTAGGGAGCGCCCATGGGGATCTTCTCGCGCCGCCGCAGCAAGGACACCAGCGGTGCAGGCGCAGGCGGGCCGGGCACCGGCGGCGACGACACGGGAGCGGTGAGCCAGCCCCAGGGCGACGGGCCGGTGACGCTGGCCGACCGCACCGCGCCGGGCGGTGAGGGCAGCCCCGACACCAACCAGGGCAAGACCGAGCCGCTGAGCCCGACGCCCGACCACCCGGAGCCGCTGGCCGCCCCGGACCTCGACTCGATGAGCGTCGGCGGCGCCGACCCGCAGGCCCCGAGCCACCCGGCCGCCGCGCCGCTGTCACCGCCCGGGTCGTACGGCGGCGACGACCCGGGTGTGCAGCCGCGGGGGCTCGGCGGCCGCGGCGAGGCGCCCACCGACACCCGTCCGGACATCGACACGACCACCAGCACGGGGCGGGAGCGGGGTCCGGTCAAGCCCGAGCAGCACACCTCGGGGCAGGCCCACCGGGCGGGTGGGCTCAACGGCGTCGCTCCCGAGGGCGAGTCGATCGAGACCGACGTCGAGGGCGGTGCCACCCGCATGGGTGCGGCCCCGCCCGACGCGGTCCCCGGGATCTCCTCCGGCCACGGCGACACGGGCGGCGCCCCGGCCCCCGGCGACGCCGCGGCGCTCGGCACGTCGGAGTCGCAGCCCAAGGTCGAGGGGATCCGGCTGCCGGAGGCCGACCGACCCGCGTAGCGCGGCCGCGGGTCCGGCGTCCACAGGGCGCCGGTCGTCCCCAGACCGGTCCGGGGCGGTCCCGGTCGTCGCCGCGCGCGTGCAGGGTGGCGGCATGGACGCCTCCCGCACCGCCGAGCTGGGGCGCTACGGCGAGCAGCTGGCGGCCGAGCACCTGACCGCCGACGGTCTGACGGTGCTCGCCCGCAACTGGCGCTGCAGACGCGGGGAGCTCGACCTCGTGCTGCGCGAGCCCGACGGCACGCTGGTCTTCTGCGAGGTCAAGACCCGGTCCGGGACGGGGTTCGGCGAGCCGTCCGAGGCGGTCGGGCGGCGCAAGGCGGCCCGGCTGCGGTCCCTGGCCTGCCTGTGGCTCGCCGAGCACCGCCCGCCGGGGTCAGGCGCGCTCCGCTTCGACGTCGTCAGCATCGTGCGCCGGCGCGGGGAGGCGCCCCGCCTGACCCACCTGCGCGACGCGTTCTGACGGCCGTGCGCCAGGTCCCGGCGCGCCCTGCTCTCAGCCTGCGAGCACCGCGTCGATCAGGTGCGGTCCCGGCTCGGCGAGGGCGCGGGCGAGCTGCTCGGCGAGCTCCTCGGCGGTGCGGGCGCGGCTCGCGGGCACCCCCTGCCCGTGCGCGAGGGCGACGAAGTCGAGGTCCGGGGGGTGCAGCTCGAGCAGCTGGCGGGCACGCGCGCCGTCGCCCGAGGCGCCGACGCGGGCCAGCTCGGCGTCGAGGATGGCGTAGGCCCGGTTGTCGCAGATGACCGCCGTGACGTCGAGCCGCTCGCGGGCGCAGGTCCACAGGGCGGTGATGGTGTACATCGCGCTGCCGTCGGCCTGCACCGCGATCACCGGACGGTCCGGGCAGGCGACGGCCGCACCCACGGCGGTCGGCAGGCCCTGGCCGATCGCGCCGCCGGTCAGGGTCAGCCAGTCGTGCCGGGGGCAGCCCGCGGTCGCCTGCGCCAGCGAGCGGCCGGAGGTCAGTGCCTCGTCGACGACGATCGCGTCCTGCGGCAGCAGGGCGCCCAGCACGTCGGCCAGCGCCTGCGGGGTGAGCGGTCCCTGCGGGAGGGCGGGGCGCGCCGGGGCGCTCACGACCGGCGCCGTGTCGGGGGCGACCAGCTCGGCCAGGGCCTCCAGGGCCGCCGTCGCGTCCTGCCCCGGCTCGGCGAGCGCGTGCACGGCGCAGCCCTCGGGGACGAACGTCCCGGGCAGCCCGGGGTAGGCGAAGAAGGCGACCGGCTCCCGGGCGCCGGCGAGCACCAGGTGGCGGGTGCCGGCGAGCGCCTCCAGCGCCGGCTCCGGCGGGTAGGGCAGCGGCCGGACCGAGGGCAGCCCCGCCCCGCGGGGGAGCCGTGCGGGGAACGTCTCGCACAGCAGCCGGACGCCGGTGGCGGCGGCCACCCGGGAGGCGGCGAGCAGGCCCCGCTCGGTGAGCGCGTCCCCGCCGACGAAGAGCACGGCCCGCTCACCGAGGCCGAGCGCCGAGCCGACCTCCGCGACCGTGTCGGGGTGCACGAGGGAGGGCCGCCGCCTCCGGCGCGGGGGAGCGGTCCGCCCGCCCTGCCCCCACGACACGTCGGCGGGCAGGACGAGCGTCGCGACACCGCCGGGCGGGCCGTACGCCGCCGCCAGCGCGTCCATGGCGTCGGCGGCGAGGTCCGCGGTCGTCAGGCAGCGACGCACCCAGGTGGACACGCTGCCCGCCAGCGCGTCGACGTCGGACTCCAGCGGCGCGTCGTAGCGCTTGTGCGTGGTCGCGTGGTCGCCCACGACGTTGAGCACGGGGGTACGGGCCCGGCGGGCGTTGTGCAGGTTGGCGATGCCGTTGGCCAGGCCGGGCCCGAGGTGCAGCAGCGTGGCGGCGGGCCGCCCGGTCATCCGGGCCCAGCCGTCGGCGGCGCCGCTGGCCACCCCCTCGAACAGCGTGAGCACCGCGCGCATCTGCGGCACGTCGTCCAGCGCGGCCACGAAGTGCATCTCGGAGGTGCCGGGGTTGGCGAAGCAGACGTCGACGCCCGCGTCGACCAGTGACCGCAGCAGGGCCTGCGCGCCGTTCACCGCGGTGCCCCGACCATCTGCGACCGCCCCTCCGTCGACCCGTCCACAGGTCGCGCCACCGTAGGCCCCCGTCCACAGACCGCCCGCACGGCCTGGGCGCCGGCCCGGGAGCGGCCCAGGCACGTTCCGGCGGCTCGCCGATCGCAGCGATGACGGTGAGCAGTCGCCTTCTCACCCTTCGGGGGCCTATCGTCCGGGCGATCGATCCCGAGAGCCGGCCACGGCTCCGAACTGCTCCGCCTCACCTGGAGGGCGAATGCTCCGTTCCCGCACACCGCTGATCGTCGGCGCTGGTCTTGCCGCCGCTGCGGTCCTCGCGACGGGTGCTCCCGCCGCAGCGCATCCCGGCCATGCCCATGACGGCGGCTTCACGGCCGAGGACGGGGCGCGTGACACGCGTCAGCACGGCGAGAGCAGCGGGCACCTGCCGGCCACGAGGGACAACGTCCGGCTCGTCAGCAAGCTCGAGCTCAGCAACGTCACCCCCGGCAAGATCGCCGATGTCGCGGTCTGGGGCAACTACGCCTACCTCAACTCCTGGGGCGGCGCGGGAGTGTGCGAGAACAACGGCGTCTACGTCGTCGACATCCGCGACCCCCGCAAGCCCAAGGAGGTCGGGTTCATCCGCTCCACCCCCGGCAGCTACCCGGGTGAGGGTGCGCAGGTCGTGCACCTCGACACGTCCGCGTTCAAGGGCGACGTGCTCGTCACCAACAACGAGATCTGCACCGGGTCGACGACCGGCAAGGGCGGCATCGACCTGCACCTGGTGAACGACCCCCGCAAGCCACGAGTCCTCGCCCAGGGCGTGGGCGACGTCACCCGTGACGGGGCGACGCGCGGCATCGCCAACCAGACGCACAGCGCCTTCATCTGGGACGCCGGTGAGAAGGCCTACGCGGTCGCCACCGACAACGAGGAGGGGACCGACGTCGACATCTTCGACATCACCGATCCGCGCCGACCGGTGCTGGTCGCCGAGTACGACCTCGCCGATGCGTTCCCGCAGATCCTGCAGGACAAGCCCGACAACCTCACCGAGGTGTTCCTGCACGACATGGTGGTCAAGGAGATCGGCGGCGCACAGGTGATGCTGCTGTCCTACTGGGACGGGGGCTACGTGACCCTCGACGCGACCGACCCGACGAAGCTGAAGTACATCGGGGACACCGACTTCGCCGAGGTGGACCCGGAGCTGGTGCGGCAGAGCGGCATCAAGGAGAAGTCGGAGGGCAACGCCCACCAGGCCGAGTTCACCAAGGACAACCGCTACGTCGTCGCCGCTGACGAGGACTTCGCGCCGAACGGGGTGACCGGCAGTGCTGACGACAGCGGCGCCTTCTTCGTGTCGCAGGGCGGTGGCACCAAGCAGCTGCCCTCCGGCTCGACCACCGGCACCGCGGTCTACGTCGGCCAGGCCTGCAACGCCGACACCGCCGTGCCGCAGGCCACGGCAGCGTCGCAGATCGCTGTGGCCGTGCGCGGTGTCTGCACCTTCACCGAGAAGGTGGCCAACGTCACCGGCAAGGGATACGCCGCCGTCGTCATCGTCAACCGGGAGGGCTCCAACGGCTGTGCCCCGTTCGGCATGAACGTGGAGGGCGACACCCCGGCCGTCGCGGTCGACCGGCGCGTCGGCCTCGGGCTGTTCGACCTCGACAGCGGCTACACCGACGCCGCCTGCCTCGCGGGCACGGCCACGGAGCTGGCCGGGGTCAGTCTCGGTCAGACGGGCGACGTCATCACCCTTCGGGCGTTCTTCGACGGGTGGGGCTACGTGCACCTGTACGCCAACGAGGCGGGCAAGATGCGCGAGCTCGACACCTACGCGATCCCGGAGGCCACCGAACCGGCCTTCGCAGAGGGCTTCGGCGACCTGTCGGTGCACGAGGCCGCGACCTCCCAGCGCAACAGCCGTATCGCGTACCTGTCGTACTACAGCGGCGGGTTCCGCGTCGTCCGCATCAACGAGAACGCGAACGGTGCATCGCTGCAGGAGGTGGGTCGCTTCATCGACGAGGGCGGCAGCAACTTCTGGGGCGTCGAGGTGTTCCAGGGACGCGGTGGCCGTGAGTTCGTCGCGGCGAGCGACCGTGACTTCGGCCTCTACATCTTCGCCTACGCGCCGTAGGTCCCGGCGCTGCGCAGACGAAGGGGTCGCCCGGCAGGGCGGCCCCTTCGCCGTGCGAGGGCTCGACCTCGCGTCGGCTGACGCTGCCGTCGAACCGTCCACAGGTCGCGCCACCGTAGGCCCCCGTCCACAGACCGCCCGCACGGCCTGGGCGCTGCCGGTCGGCAGGGGGAGCCTCGACCGCGGAGGTGAGGCGCGTGGCGTTGGCACGGGCGTTCGCGGTGGCACTGGTCGGCGTCGAGGGCCAGGTCGTGGAGGTGGAGGCCGACCTGGCGCAGGGCCTGCCGGGGCTGACCGTCATCGGCCTGCCCGACGCCGCCCTCGCCGAGGCACGCGACCGGGTGCGCGCCGCGATCGTCAACAGCGGCCACTCCTGGCCGTCCCGGCGCATCACCCTGGCCCTGTCACCGGCGTGGCTGCCCAAGCGGGGCAGCGGCTTCGACCTCGCGCTGGCCGCCGCCGTGCTGTCCGCCGACGGCGTGGTGGCCGCGGCGTCCCTGCACGGCCGGGTCCTGCTCGGCGAGCTCGGCCTCGACGGACGGGTCCGGCCGGTGCGCGGCGTCCTCCCGGCGGCGCTGACCGCTCGCAGGGCCGGCATCGAGCGCCTCGTCGTGTCGTCGGACAACCTGCGCGAGGCGCACCTCGTCCCGGGGCTGACGGCGCGGGGCGTCGGCTGCCTGCGCGACCTGGTGGCGCTGCTGCGGGGGGAGGACTACGACGAGTCGGTCCCGCCGGCTCCCGTGCGGCTGCCGGTCGAGCGTCCCGACCTGGCCGACGTCGTCGGGCAGGTCTCCGGCCGCACAGCGGTCGAGGTCGCAGCGGCGGGCGGCCACCACGCACTGCTGCTCGGCCCGCCCGGCAGCGGCAAGACGATGCTGGCCGAGCGGCTGCCAGGACTGCTGCCGCCGCTGTCGCGCCAGGAGGCGCTCGAGGTCACCGCCGTGCACTCGGTCGCCGGACTGCTGCCCGAGGGCGAGCCGCTGGTGGAGCTGCCGCCGTTCCAGGACCCGCACCACACGGCGACCGTCGCCTCGATCGTCGGCGGCGGCAGCGGGATCGCCCGGCCCGGGGCCGCGTCCCTGGCCCATCGCGGGGTCCTGTTCCTCGACGAGGCGCCGGAGTTCTCCTCCCGGGTGCTCGACGCGCTGCGCCAGCCGCTCGAGAGCGGCCGGCTGAGCATCACGCGCGTGGGCGGCACGGCGGTCTACCCGGCCGCCTTCAGCCTGCTCCTGGCGGCCAACCCGTGCCCGTGCGCCAAGCCGGACGGCGACTGCAGCTGCCCGCCCGACACCCGCCGGCGCTACCTGGCCCGGCTCAGCGGGCCGCTGCTGGACCGCGTCGACATGCACGTCGAGGTCCCGCAGATCACCCTGACCGAGCTGCTCGCCGACTCCGGCCACACCGAGACCACCGCCGTCGTCGCGGCCCGCGTGCGGGCCGCCCGCGCGCGGGCACGCAGCCGTCTGGCGGGCACGCCCTGGCGCACCAACAGCCAGGTGCCGGCCGTGGAGCTGCGCCGCCGGTGGCCCCTGCCGCGCACCTCCACGGCCACCGCCGACGTCGCGCTCGACCGCGGCCGGCTCACCGCCCGCGGCTACGGACGCGTCCTGCGCCTGGCGTGGACGCTGGCCGACCTGCAGGAGTGCGACCGGCCGGGTCCCGAGCACGTCGACCACGCCCTGCGGTTCCGCCTGGGGACCGCCGTCGGCGAGCTCGCCGCATGAGCGCGACAGCGGCTGCTCGGCCGAGCAGCCCCTGCGACCAGGACCGGCTGGCCCGGCTCGCCCTCACCAGGGTCACCGAGCCGGGCTCGCGTCCGGTCTTCCGGGCGGTGGAGGAGATCGGGGCGAGGGCGGTGTGGGCGGCGCTGCGCACCGGTCGGGCCTGCCCGGCGCTGTCCCCCGACGCCCGTGCCGCAGCGTCCGCACGGGCCGAGGGCTACGACCCGGCCGACGACCTGGCCCGGCTGCGCGCCGCCGGCGCCCGCCTCCTGGTCCCCGGTGACGCCGAGTGGCCCGGCGACCGGCTGGGCTGGCCCGACGGCGCACTGCCCGACGCCCCGCCGCTCGCGCTGTCGGTGCGCGGTCCGCACCCGCTCGGCGCGGCGACGGCGCGGTCCGTGGCGGTCGTGGGCGCTCGGGCCGCCACGGCCTACGGCGTCCACGTCGCCGGTGAGCTCGCCCGCGGACTGGCCGAGCGCGGCGTGGCGGTCGTCAGCGGCGGTGCCTACGGCATCGACGCGGCGGCGCACGTCGGCGCGCTCACCGCCGAGCAGGCGCCGACGCTCGCCGTGCTGGCCTGCGGGGTCGACGTCGCCTACCCGCGAGGCAACGACCGGCTGCTCGCGCGCCTGGCGGAGCAGCACCTGGTGGTCTCCGAGCTGCCGGCCGGCAGCGGCCCCACCCGCGCGCGCTTCCTCGTCCGCAACCGGTTGATCGCCGCCCTCACGCTCGGCACCGTGGTGGTGGAGGCCGCGCACCGCAGCGGGTCGCTGGCCACCGCCGACCGGGCCCGCTCGCTGAGCCGGCACGTGATGGCGGTGCCCGGTCCGGTCACCTCCGCCCTGTCGGCGGGGTGCCACGCGCTGCTGCGCAACGGCGCCTCCTGCGTCACGTCCCCCGACGACGTCCTCGAGCTCGTCGGGGTCCTCGGCGCCGACGCGGCCGCGCCGCAGCGCGGGCCCACGTCGCTGCGCGACGAGCTGTCCGAGACCGTGCGGCGGGTCCTCGACGCCGTCCCGGTCCGCGGCGGGGCGGGCGAGGCGGCGCTGGCGCGCGACGCAGGGGTGACCACCCTCGTGGTGCAGCAGGTGCTGCCCCCGCTGCTCGTGCACGGCCTGGTCGAGCGCACGCCGCAGGGCTGGCGCCTCACCGCCCTCGGCGCGAGCGGCCCCGCTCCCCGGTCGGTCGACCGTCCGTGACGACGCAGCGACGAAACGTCGATCTCGGGCCTGTCGACCGACGAATCTCCGCCGAAACGCGTGAGATCCCACACATCTGCGCCTACCGTCCTCGCATCCGTGGGCGAGCGCCCCCACCTGTCAGGAGATGCCGTGTCCTCAGTCCTCCGCAGAGCGAGGACGGCGACCGCCGTCCTCGCCCTGTCCGCTGCCGCCGTCAGCCTCACGGGGCTGACCGCGCAAGCGCACCCAGGTCACGACGGCGGCGGCGCCGTCGACGACGCCCGCGACGCCAAGCAGCACGGGCCTGCGGCCGGTCACCTGCCCGGCAGCCGGCACAACGTCGAGCTGGTCGGCGAGACCACCGTCAAGAACGTCGAGCCCGAGAAGATCGCCGACGTCAGCGTCCACAAGGGCTACGCCTACCTGGCGGCCTGGGGCGTGACGACCTGCAAGTACAACGGCGTCCACGTCGTCGACATCGCCGATCCTGCTGCGCCGCAGGAGGTGGCCTTCGTGCCCTCGAAGGAGGGCAGCTACCCGGGTGAGGGCGTGCAGGCCACGACCATCGACACCCCCGCCTTCCGCGGCGACATCCTGGTGACCAACAACGAGCGCTGCAAGCCGACGGCCGGGTTCGGCGGGCTGAACATCTACGACGTCAGCAACCCGCGGCGCCCGACGCCGCTCGCCGTCGGCATCGGCGACTCCTCGAGCGCCGGCATCGCCACCGCCTCGGGCGAGGGCAAGAAGGGCGCGCACAACATCCACAGCGTCTTCGCGTGGGACGCCGGCGACCGCGCGTACGCCGCCATCGTCGACAACGACGAGGCCGTCGACGTCGACATCATGGACATCACCAACCCCAAGACGCCCGTCCTGGTCGCTGAGTACGACCTCGCCGACCGCTTCCCGTCCATCCTGCAGGCAGCGCCCGCCAACCTCACCGAGGTCTTCCTTCACGACATGGTCGTCAAGAAGGTGGGCACCCGCTTCCACATGTCCGCCAACTACTGGGACGCCGGCTACGTCGTCCTCGACGTGACGGACGTCAAGGCGCCGACCCTCGTGGGGCAGACCGACTACGCCAAGACCGACCCCGAGCTGGCCGGCACGGCCTTCGCGGCCGAGGCTCCCGAGGGCAACGGCCACCAGTCGGAGTGGACCAAGGACCACACCCACCTGATCGGCACCGACGAGGACTTCGCGCCCTACCGCAGCGGGCCGTTCCTCATTGACGGCGTCGAGTACCCCGCGGCCGCGGTGAGCGGCGGGGGCACCGCCGCCGACACGAAGGACTCCACGCTGAACGGGCCGGTGGTCTACGGCGGCTACGGCTGCCCCGGCTCGGCGCCCATCCCGCCGGCGGCGACCGCGTTCGGCAACCGGCAGTTCGCCGTCGGCGAGGAGAGGATCGTCGTCCTGCAGCGAGGCCCCTCCGGCGACCCGAACGCCACCGAGGAGGCGTGCTTCCCCGGCGAGAAGGCGGCCAACGCCGTCGCCGCGGGCTACGACGGCGTGGTGCTGGTCAACCGCCACTTCGGCTCCGAGGCCGCCGACGAGGCGTACTGCGGCGCCGGTGCGTTCCCCGCCGGCACGCCGATCCCGACGGTGTGCACCACCCACGCGGCCTTCCACGACCTGTTCTCCACCCCGCGCCAGTTCGGCACCTACCCGGAGGCACCGGCGGTGGGCACGCTCGGCAAGCCGGTCTCGACCACGGCCTTCTTCAACGGGTGGGGCTACGTGCACCTGTTCAACGCCAAGCCGACCAGGGCCAAGCTGCTGACCGAGCTCGACACCTACGCGGTCCCGGAGGCGATGGACCCGAAGCACGCCCGCGGGTCCGGTGACCTCTCGGTCCACGAGGTGGCGACCAGCCCCACGCGCAACGACCTGGCCTACTACGCCTACTACGCCGCCGGCATGCGCGTCACCAAGATCGTCAACGGCAAGCTCGTCGAGGTGGGCCACTACATCGACCCCGACGGCAGCGACTTCTGGGGCGTCGAGGCCTTCACCTCCGGCGGCCAGGAGTACTTCGCCGGCACGGACCGCAACGCCGGACTGCAGATCTTCAGGTACACGGGCAACTAGTCCCGCACCACCCGAGGTCCGGTCGCCGCTCCGCGGCGGCCGGACCTCGGCGCGTTCCCGGCCTGCTGCGGCGGTCAGGACTCGCGCAGCAGCGCCTCGGCCAGCGCCGTGTGCGTCACGACGCTGTTGACCAGACCGCTGCGCAGGGCCGCGCGCACGGCCGGCGCCTTGCTCTCGCCGTAGGGGATCCCCAGCACGTCCGGCACCGACCACAGCGCCTCGCCGATGCCGATCATCCGCTCTCCCATGTCCGAGGGGACCGGCTCGCCGTCGCAGGACAGGAAGATCCCTGACACCTCGGCGCACACGCCGAGGCTGCGCAGGTGGTCGCGCTCGGCGGGGGCGCTCACGTCGTGCACGGTGGACAGGCCCGCCTCCCAGCGGCCGATCCCCACCACGGCGAGCGTCACCGAGGGGAACTGCGCGTAGGCCCGCGCCACCTCCGGCTGGCGGCGCAGCGCGGTGGTCGTCGCCGGGTCGGGCAGCGTCAGCGGCGCGTAGAAGAAGTACGCCGGCCCTCCCGAGATCCGCGACAGTCCGCGCACCAGCTCGACCGAGCTGTCCTCGATCCCGCGTCCCGACAGCGCGCCGGTGAGCTGCACCACGGGCACCGGCGGCAGGGAGCGGACCTGCGCCGCCATGGCGCTCACCGCCCGGGCCCAGGCGACGCCGAGCACGTCCGCCGCCGTCGTCACCTCCGTGAGCAGGTCCGCAGCGGCGGCCCCGACCGAGGACCGCAGGGCTGCCACGTCCTCGGCCGCCGCGTCGACGACCACGGCGTGGCGCAGGCCGAAGGCCTCCTGCAGCCGGCTCGAGGCGTCGAGGTCGAGCACGCCGGGGCGTGCGATCTCGATCCTGACCAGGCCGGTCGACCGAGCCCGCTCGAGAAGCCGGGCGACCTGGAAGCGGCTGAGCCCCAGCTCGTCGCCGATCTGCACCTTGGACTGACCGCCGATGTGGAAGCGGCGGGCCACCGAGGCCATGAGCACCTGGTGCGCCGGCCCGTCCTCACGCCCCGCCATGCCCACCTCCCCGCTCATCTGAGCGACTCGGAGCACATCCTGCCACTGAGCCTTGACCGGCGCAGCCGCCGCAACCACCCTTTCGGGTGATCGACGTCACGGGTCGAGCACGACGCGCGACACCCGGGCGCAACCGGCTGGAGGCACGCGTGGCCCGTCCTGACCGTCGGACGCGAACGGCCTCCGGTCGCGCGCGTCTTCCCCGCGTCCTCGTCGCGGCCCTGCTCGGGAGCTCCGTCCTGAGCGGCTGCGCCCTCGGCTGGGGCGGCGGTGTCGGCGGCGGCGGCGCCGACACCATCAACGTCCTCATGGTCAACAACCCCCAGATGGTCGACCTGCAGAAGCTCACCCGGGAGCACTTCACCGCCGAGACCGGCATCGAGGTCAACTACACGGTGCTGCCCGAGAACGACGTCCGCGACAAGATCAGCCAGGAGTTCTCCAGCCAGGCCGGCACCTACGACGTCGCCTCGCTGAGCAACTTCGAGATCCCGATCTACGCCGACAGCGGCTGGGTGGCCCCCCTCGACGAGCACATCGCCGAGACGCCCGACTTCGACCAGGGCGACATCCTGGGGCCGATGGCCGAGTCCTTGAAGGGCGAGGACGGCAAGATCTACGGCGAGCCGTTCTACGGCGAGTCCTCGTTCCTCATGTACCGCAAGGACGTGCTCGAGGCGGAGGGCATCGAGATGCCCGAGAAGCCGACGTGGCCGCAGGTGGCCGAGATCGCCGCCCAGGTCGACGGCGCCGAGGACGGCATGGCGGGCATCTGCCTGCGCGGGCTGCCCGGCTGGGGCCAGGTCTTCGCGCCGCTCACCACCGTCGTCAACACCTTCGGCGGCACGTGGTTCACCGAGGACTGGGAGGCGCAGGTCGACTCGGAGGAGTTCCGCGAGGCGACGCAGTTCTACGTCGACCTGGTGCGCGAGCACGGCCAGCGCGGCGCCGCGCAGTCCGGGTTCACCGAGTGCCTCAACAACGTGCAGCAGGGCAACGCCGCGATGTGGTACGACGCGACCTCCGCGGCCGGGTCCCTGGAGGCGGCGGACTCCCCGGTCAAGGGGAAGATGGGCTACGTCGCCGCGCCGGTCGTCGAGACCGACAGCTCGGGCTGGCTCTACGCCTGGTCGTGGGCGATCCAGCAGGCCAGCTCGAAGAAGGACCAGGCCTGGCAGTTCATGGCCTGGGCGTCGAGCAAGGAGTACGAGGAGCTCGTCGGCAACGAGCTGAGCTGGTCGCAGGTGCCGGCCGGCAAGCGTGCCTCGACCTACGAGAACCCCGACTACGTCGCCGAGGCCCAGGCCTTCGCCGAGCCCACGCGGCGGGCCATCGAGGCCGCCGACCCGACCGACCCCGGCGTCCAGCCGCGTCCTGCGATGGGCATCCAGTTCGTCGGCATCCCCGACTTCCCCGACGTCGGCACAGCGGTGTCCCAGCTCGTCAGCTCGGCCATCGCCGGGAAGCTGACGGTCGACGAGGCGCTGGAGCAGGGCCAGGCGCTGGCGGAGGACACCGCGGACGCCTACCGCGAGCGGGAAGCCCGATGAACCGCCGGCCAGTCCGACGTCCCGTCCGCTGCGAGAGGACCCGCCCATGACCGCCGCCGTCGACGCCCCCCGCGTCGCCTCACGCAAGGCCGCCGGCGCATCGGCCGGCAAGGGTCCCGGCCCCCGGTCCGACGCCTGGGCGCGCCGCCTGCCGCTGCTGCCGGCGCTGATCTTCCTGATCGTCCTGACGCAGCTCCCGTTCATCGTCACGCTGATCACGTCGTTCATGAACTGGAACGCCTACTACCCGGAGGAGCGGGGGTTCGCCGGCCTGGACAACTTCACCCGCGTCCTCACCGACGTGGCGACCCGCAACGCGATCCTCACCACGATCGTGCTCACGGCCACCGTCGTGCTCGTCAGCCTGGCGCTCGGCCTGGGCATCGCGCTGCTGCTCGACCGCCAGTTCCGCGGCCGCGGCATCGTCCGCACCATGATGATCGCGCCGTTCCTCGTGGTCCCGGTGGCCGCCTCCCTGCTGTGGAAGCACGCGCTCTACAACCCCGAGTACGGCCTGTTCAACGGGTTGCTGACGGCGGTGTGGGGCCTGTTCGGGTCGAACGACCCGCCGCAGGTCGACTGGATCTCGTCGATGCCGCTGATCGCCATCGAGGCCTCGCTCATCTGGCAGTGGACGCCGTTCATGATGCTGATCCTGCTGGCCGGGCTGCAGAGCCGGCCGCTCGACGTCATCGAGGCGGCCAAGCTCGACGGCGCGAGCTCGTGGCAGGTCTTCCGCTACATGACCTTCCCGCACCTGCGGCAGTACCTCGAGCTCGCCGGGCTGCTCGGCGCCATCTACGTCGTGCAGAACTTCGACGCCGTCTTCACCATCACCTCCGGCGGCCTCGGGACGTCGAACCTGCCGTTCACGATCTACCAGACGTTCTACAACGCCCACGACTACGGCCGCGCCTCCGCCGCGGGCGTCGTGGTCGTCATCGGCACCATCATCATCGCGACGTTCGCCCTGCGGACCGTGTCCACGCTCTTCAAGGAGGAGTCCAAGTGAGCACGATCACCGACGTCGCGCCGGTCCCGGCGACCCGCACCCGCGGCGGTGAGCCGCGGCAGAAGCGCCGGGAGCGGGCCGGCGCGCTGCTGGGGGTCCTCGCCTGGGTCATCGGCCTGCTGTTCATCGCACCGATCCTGTGGATGCTGCTCACCTCCTTGCACACCGAGCAGGACGCGGCCACCAACCCCCCGTCGATCGCCGCGCCGCTGTCGCTGCAGGGCTACCGGGAGTTCTTCGGCACCGACCCCTGGCCGTCGCTGCTCAACTCCATGACCGCCAGCATCCTGTCGACGGTCCTCGTGCTCGCCCTGGCGATCCCCGCGGCCTACGCGCTGTCGATCCGTCCGGTGAAGAAGTGGACCGACGTCCTGTTCTTCTTCCTGTCGACCCGCATGCTCCCGGCGGTGGCAGGCCTGCTGCCGATCTACCTGTTCGCGCAGTACGTCGGTCTGCTCGACAACATCTTCCTGCTCGTGCTGCTCTACACGTCGATGAACCTGCCGATCGCGGTGTGGATGATGCGCTCGTTCCTCGTCGAGGTGCCCGGCGAGATCCTGGAGGCCGCGTCGATGGACGGCGCCGGGCTCGTCCGGACCCTGAAGTCGGTGGTCATGCCGATCGTGTCGCCGGGCATCGCGGCGACCGCGCTCATCTGCTTCATCTTCAGCTGGAACGAGCTGCTCTTCGCCCGGGTGCTGACCTCCACGGCCGCCCAGACGGCCCCGGTGTTCCTGACCGGCTTCGTCACCAGCCAGGGCCTGTTCCTCGCCAAGGTCTGCGCTGCGGCCGTCGTCGTGTCGCTGCCCGTCCTCATCGCCGGGTTCGCGGCCCAGGACAAGCTGGTGCAGGGCCTGTCGCTGGGTGCGGTCAAGTAGCCCGATGGCGCTCCTGCGCACCGCGAGCCTGCCCGAGCTGACCGGCGCCCTGGAGGTCCCCGCGTACGACCGGTCGCGGCTGACCGTCGGCATCGTCCACCTCGGCGTCGGTGGCTTCCACCGGGCCCACGAGGCGATGTACCTCGACCGGCTCATGTCGCAGGGCACGGCCCTCGACTGGGCCGTCTGCGGGGTCGGCGTCCTGCCCTCGGACGCCCGCATGCGCGACGCCCTCGTCGCGCAGGACGGGCTCTACACGCTGGTGCAGAAGGCGCCGGACGGAGCGTGGGAGGCCCGGGTCGTCGGGTCGATCCTCGAGTACCTGCTCGCTCCCGACGACCCCGAGCGGGTGGTGGAGCGGATGGCCGACCCGGCCGTGCGCATCGTCTCGCTGACGGTCACGGAGGGCGGGTACAACCTCGACCCGGTCGACGGTCGGTTCGTCGAGGACGACCCCGACGTGCGCGCAGACCTGCAGGCCGGTGCCGTGCTCAAGACCAGCTTCGGGCTGGTGACCGAGGCCCTCGTCCGCCGCCGCGCCCGGGGGATCGCGCCCTTCACGGTCATGTCCTGCGACAACATCCAGGGCAACGGCGACGCTGCCCGACGCAGCTTCGCCGCGTTCGCCGGTCTGCGCGACCCCCGGCTCGGTGCGTGGGTGCAGCACGAGGTGGCCTTCCCCAACTCGATGGTCGACCGGATCACGCCCGTCACCACCGACGAGGACCGGGCGGCGGTCGCGCAGCGCTACGGGGTGCAGGACCGGTGGCCCGTGGTCTGCGAGCCCTTCACGCAGTGGGTCCTCGAGGACGCCTCCAGCGACGGACGCCCGCCGTGGGAGGACGCCGGGGTGCAGGTCGTCGAGGACGTCGAGCCGTACGAGCTGATGAAGCTGCGCCTGCTCAACGCCAGCCACCAGGCGCTGTGCTACTTCGGCTACCTGTCGGGCTACCGGCTGGTCCACGAGGTCGCGCAGGACCCGCTGTTCGCCTCGTTCCTGCTCGCCTACATGGTCGAGGAGGCGACGCCGACGCTCGCGCCCGTCCCCGGGATCGACCTCGCGGCCTACCGCGAGCAGCTGATCGCGCGCTTCTCCAACGCGCACGTCCGCGACACCGTGGCGCGGCTGTGCGCCGAGAGCTCGGACCGCATCCCGAAGTGGCTCCTGCCGGTGGTGCGGACCAACCTCGCCGAGGCGGGCTCGGTGCGCCTGTCCGCCGCCGTCGTCGCCAGCTGGGCGCGCTACGCCGAGGGGCTCGACGAGGACGGCCGGCCCATCGAGGTCGTCGACCGGCTGCGCGAGCCGTTGCAGGCGGCGGCGCGCCGCTCGTCCGAGGACCCGCTCGCCTTCCTGCGCGACCGCGCGGTGTTCGGTGACCTCGTCGACGAGCCGCGGTTCACCGAGCCCTACCTGTGGGCACTGGACCGCCTGCACCGGGTCGGCGCCCGGGCGACGCTCGAGCAGCTCAGAGCCGCCGTCCGACAGGAGGTGTGAGGATGCGCGTCGCCGTCCTGAACCGCCCGGGCGAGCTCGTGCTCGAGGACCGCCCGGAGCCGCAGCCGGGACCCGGCCAGGTGCAGGTGCGGGTCGCCTCGGTCGGCGTCTGCGGCTCCGACACCCACTACTACGAGCACGGGCGCATCGGCGACTTCGTCGTCGAGTCGCCGCTCGTGCTGGGCCACGAGGCGTCCGGCGAGGTCGTGGCCGTCGGCGACGGGGTGACCTCCCTGCAGCCCGGCCAGCGGGTCTCGATCGAGCCGGGGGTGCCCGACCTGGTCTGCGAGCAGTGCCTGGCGGGCCGCTACAACCTCTGCCCGCAGATGCGCTTCTTCGCCACCCCGCCGGTCGACGGGGCCTTCGCTGAGCACGTCGTCGTGCACGCCGCCTTCGCCCACCCGGTGCCCGACAGCATGAGCGACGACGCCGCCGCCCTGCTCGAGCCGCTGTCGGTCGGGGTGTGGGCCTGCCGCAAGGGTCGGGTCACGGCCGGGTCGCGCGTGCTGGTCACCGGCGCCGGTCCGATCGGCCTGGTGGCGGTGCAGACCGCTCTGGCGTTCGGAGCCACGCAGGTCGTCGTCTCCGACGTCAACCCGCACCGGCTGGCGCTGGCCCGCGAGCTGGGTGCGACCGACGTCGTCGACGCCCGCGAGCACAGCGTGCGCGACCTGCCCCGCCCGCCGCAGGTGCTGCTCGAGTGCTCGGGCTTCCCTCCCGCGATCGGCGAGGGCCTGCGGGCGCTCGACCGCGCGGGACGGGCCGTCCTGGTGGGCATGGGCGGCGACGAGGTGCCGCTGCCGCTGTCCACCGTGCAGACCCGCGAGCTGGAGGTCACCGGCACCTTCCGCTACGCGAACACCTGGCCGACCGCCATCGCGCTGGTCAGCTCCGGCCGGGTCGACCTGGATCGGCTGGTGACCGGGACGTACGGCCTCGCGCAGGCGGCGGACGCCCTGACCGCGAGCCGTGACGACGCGACGGCCGTCAAGGTCGTGGTCCGGCCGGGAGCGTGAGCGCCGACCCGGTCGGCGCCGAGCCCGAAGACCTCGACCGGGTGGACGCCGCCGTGCAGTCCGTGGCGCTGGAGCACCTCGTGCAGCGGGCGGCAGCCCTCGTCACGCCCGGCGGCCGGGCGCTGCTGGGGATCGCCGGCGCCCCCGGCTCCGGCAAGTCGACCCTCGCCGAGGCGCTGGTCACCGCGCTCGGGGACGCCGCCGTGCTGGTGCCGATGGACGGCTTCCACCTCGCCGACCCCGAGCTCGCTCGGCTCGGCCGCGCCCAGCGCAAGGGCGCCCCCGACACCTTCGACGCCGCCGGCTACGTGCACCTGCTGCGACGCCTGCGCGACCGGACCGACGAGGTCGTGTACGTCCCGGTCTTCGTGCGCGAGCAGGAGCAGGCGGTGGCCGGTGCGCTGCCCGTGCACCGCGACGTCCCCCTCGTCGTCACCGAGGGCAACTACCTGCTGGCCGAGGGGCCGTTCGCGCCGGTCCGCGAGCTGCTCACCGAGAGCTGGTACGTCGACCTGGCTCCCGAGCTGCGGGTGCCGCGCCTGATCGCCCGGCACGTCGCGCACGGGCGGCCGCCGGCGCAGGCGGAGCGGTGGGTGCTCGACAGCGACGAGCGCAACGCCCGCCTGGTCGAGGCCACGAGGGGCCGGGCCGACCTGGTCCTGCAGCTGCTGGCCTGACCGCCCACCCGCGGACGACCGGCACGCCGACTTGACCTGCCGACCGGCCCGCACGACGGTGCGGCGGTGACGGACCGCGCCGCTCCCGACAGCCAGGCCGGTCCCGACGTCCTCCCCGCGGCGTTCGCCCAGGCCCTGGCCGGCTTCGCGCGCCACCTGGAGCTGGAGCTGTCGCGCTCGCCGCACACCGTGCGCGCCTACACCGGCGACGTCGCGAGCCTGCTCCACCACGCCGCCCGCAGCGGGCTCGACTCTCCCGCGCAGCTCGACCTCGCCCTGCTCCGGAGCTGGCTGGCCCGGCTGCGCAGCAGCGGCGTGGCCCGGACGACGCTGGCCCGGCGGGGCTCGAGCGCCCGGGTCTTCACGGCCTGGGCCCTGCGCCGCGGACTGGTGCAGAGCGACCCGGGAGCGGCGCTCGCCACCCCGAAGGGCGCCCGCCCGCTGCCGGACGTGCTGCGGGCCGACGAGGCGGCCCGGCTGGTCGACCAGGTCGACGGCGACGAGGCCGAGGACCTGCGCGACCGGCTCGTGCTCGAGCTGCTGTACGCCACCGGCATCCGGGTGTCGGAGCTGTGCGGGCTCGACGTCGACGACGTCGACACCTCGCGCGCGGTGCTGCGCGTGCTGGGCAAGGGCGCCCGCGAGCGGTCGGTGCCGTACGGCGGACCGGCCGACGACGCGCTGCAGGGCTGGCTCGCGGTGGGCCGTCCGGTTTGGGTGCAGCCGCGCAGCGGGCCGGCCCTGCTGCTCGGCCGGCGCGGCGGGCGTCTGGACCCGCGGACGGTCCGCACGCTGGTGCACCGGCGCCTGGCCGGCGTCCCCGGCGCTCCGGACCTGGGACCGCACGGGCTGCGGCACAGCGCCGCCACCCACCTGCTCGAAGGCGGCGCCGACCTGCGCAGCGTGCAGGAGCTGCTGGGCCACGCGAGCCTGGCGAGCACCCAGATCTACACGCACGTCAGCGTCGAGCGGCTGCGGTCCAGCTACGCCGCGGCTCATCCGCGGGCATGAGGGACGGGCGGGATGCGCAGTTCGCGCCGTAGCAGAGCGGTCACGCTAGGCTCGTGAACGGGCCAGGGGGCCCCTCGACCTGGAGCGGAGACGAGCCATGAGCGGGCGCACGCCGAACTGCCACGGGTCGGGCTGCCCGTGACCGCCGCCGCCACGGGCAGCACGACCGGACCCGACGAGACCACCGACCTCCCGCAGCCGCCGGCGGTCCCCGCCCCGCCGCGCCGCGGCCGCTACGCCGGCGTCAGCGACGAGGAGCGCGACGAGATCGAGGCGGCGATCGCGCAGCTGTGGCAGGACTTCAAGGCGACGGGGGAGGAGCGGCTGCGCGAGCGGCTGATCCTGCACTACTCGCCGCTGGTGAAGTACGTCGCGGGCCGCGTCGGCGTGGGCCTGCCGTCCAACATCGAGCAGGCCGACCTCGTCTCGTACGGCATCTTCGGGCTCATCGACGCCATCCAGAAGTTCGACCTCGACCGCGCGATCAAGTTCGAGACCTACGCCATCAGCCGGATCAAGGGCGCCATCATCGACGAGCTGCGCTCGATCGACTGGATCCCGCGGTCGGTGCGCTCCAAGGCCCGCGAGGTCGAGAAGGCCTACGCCGCCCTGGAGGCGCGGCTGCACCGCTCGCCCACCGAGCCGGAGGTCGCGGCCGAGATGGGCATCGCCCTCGAGGACCTGCACGCGATCTTCAGCCAGGTCAGCTACGTCAACGTCGTCGCGCTGGACGAGCTGCTCACCCCTGGTGGCGGCGAGAAGGGCGACACCCTCTCGCTGGTCGACACCCTCGAGGACACCAAGGCCGAGGACCCCGTCCAGGCCTTCGAGACCGAGGAGACCAAGCACCTGCTCGCCAGGGCGATCAACACGCTGCCCGAGCGCGAGAAGATCGTCGTCACCCTCTACTACTACGAGGGGCTGACCCTGGCCGAGATCGGACAGGTGCTCGGCGTCACCGAGAGCCGGATCTGCCAGATGCACACCAAGGCGGTGCTGCAGCTGCGCGGCAAGCTGTCCGAGACCGACTGAGTCGGCGGGCGCGCTCCCTAGTCTGGAGCGACCGGGCGCGACCGCACCGGCGAGTCGGCCCCGAGGAGTGCAGTGCCCGCGCCCCGTGTGCCCGCTCCTGGTGTGCCCGCTCCTGGTGTGCCCGCGCCGGGTGTGCTCGCGCCCGAGCGCGGACCCGGCGCCCCTGCCGACCGGAGGCGCGGTCGTTGGACGCTGCTGCTCGCCGTCGTCCTCACGGCGGTCAACCTGCGCACCGCCGTCACCAGCGTCGGTCCGCTGCTCAGCGAGGTGCAGGCCGCCACCGGCCTGAGCAGCGCGCTGGCCGGAGTGCTCACGACGCTGCCCGTGGCCTGCTTCGCCCTGGTCGGCTGGTACGCCCCGGCGCTCGCCCACCGCTTCGGCGAGCACCGGGCGGTGGCGGCGGCGCTGGCGCTGATGACGGTCGGGCTGGCCGGCCGGGCGGCGGTGGCCTCACCTGCGCCGTTCCTCGCCCTGAGCGGGGTGGCCCTGCTCGGCGGCGCTGTCGGCAACGTGCTGCTGCCCTCGCTGGTCAAGCGCCACTTCCCCGACCGGATCGGGCCCATGACGGCGGTCTACACGACGGCGCTGGCGGTCGGGCTGACCGCGGCGGCCGCAGGTGCCGTACCGCTCGCGCAGGCCGTCGGCGAGGGCGGGTGGCGCGTCGGGCTGGGGGCCTGGGCGCTGCTGTCCGCGGTGGCCGTGCTGCCGTGGCTGCTCCACCTCGGTGAGCGCGGCGGCCCCGCGTCCCTCGGCGGAGCCCGCAGCGGCGCGCGGATGCTGCGCAGCCGCACGGCCTGGGCGCTGGCGCTGTTCTTCGGGGCGCAGTCGCTGCACGCCTACGTCTCGTTCGGCTGGTTCGCGCTGTTCTTCGCCGAGCGGGGCGGCTTCTCCGCGGCGACGTCCGGCCTGCTGGTCGCCGTCGTGGCCGGGCTGTCCATCCCCGTCTCGGCCGTGGTGCCCTCGGTGGCCGGCCGGCTGACCTCCCAGTGGCCGCTGGTCCTGCTGCACACCGCCTGCTACGTCGTCGCCTACACCGGCATGCTGCTCGCGCCGTCGGCCGGCGCGTGGCTGTGGGCGGTGCTCGTCGGGATCGCCTCGGGCGCCTTCCCGCTGGCGCTGACGATGATCGCGCTGCGGGCCCGGACCGCCGACGGCACCGCGTCGCTGTCCGCCTTCGCGCAGAGCGTCGGGTACGTCCTGGCCGGCAGCGGCCCGCTGCTCGTCGGGGTGCTGCACGACGCCGAGGGCGAGTGGGCCGGCACCTTCGTCCTGCTGTTCGCCACCCTCGGCGTCATGGCGGTGTCGGGCTGGTTCGCCTCGCAGCCGCGCGTCGTCGAGGACGAGCTGCCGCCGCGGCCCGTCGGCTGACGGCCGACGGTCGGTCCGAGGCCCGTCAGCCCCGCCCGGCGCCCGTCTGCTCGGCGCTCACAGCGGCGGGGCCGCGGCGGCCAGCGCCTCCAGGGCGGCGTCGAAGCACTCGGGGGGAGGGGTGACCAGGCCCGCGCCGACCTGGCCGGTCCCCGCCACCCGACCGGCCATCCCGGTGTTGATCTGCGGCAGGACACCGGTGCGCACGACCTGGACGACGTCGATGCCGGTCGGGGTCCCGCGGAAGTCCAGCACCGGCACCGTGAAGGCCCGGCTCTCGGCCAGGGTGATCTCGTACATCCGGGTGGTGGTCGACAGGGCGTACGCCGCGTCGCCCCCCACCAGCCGGACGATGGCCGGGGCCGCGGCCATGGCGAAGCCGCCGAGCCCGCCGGTCTCGGTGATCGCGGAGTCACCGATGTCGGGGTTGGCGTCCTGCGGGCCGAACGAGCCCAGGAACAGGCCGTCGGCCACCAGGGCGGGCGCGGTGAACCAGGCGTCGCCCGTGCCGGAGGTCTGCACGCCGAAGTCGGTGCCGTTGCGGGCCATCGCCACCACGAGCGTCGAGCCGGGCACGTCGCGGGCGGCGTCGGTCGCCAGCTTGCAGGCCGGCATCACGAGGTTGAGGAAGAAGTGGTCGTTGCCGCCGACGAAGCGCGCGACCTCCGCCACGTCGCGGGTCGGGGCGCCGCTCGACAGCAGGTCGGGCAGCAGCTCGCGCAGCAGCATGAGCGTGCCCGCGCGGTTGCGGTTGTGGCCCTCGTCGCCCATCTGCAGCATCTGGGCGACGATCGCCCGCACGTCGACGGGTCCGTGCCGCCGGACGGCCGCGCCGAGCAGCGGGCCGAGCACCGCCGACATCCACCGCAGCCGGTCGAGGACCTCCGGGCCGAACGCGCCGTAGCGCAGCACCTTGCCGAGCCCCTCGTTGAGCGAGCACCAGGCGCGGCCGCCGTGCACGGCGTCCTCCAGCTCGACCATCCACATCGACGGGCTGACGACGCCGGCCATCGGCCCCACCGCCCCGCGTCCGTGGCAGGGCTCCAGGACGATCCCGTCACCCGCCGCGAGCGCCGCCTCGGCCCGCTCGGGGGTGTCGGCGAGGCCCTCGAGCAGCACGGCGCCGATCAGCGCCCCGCGCAGGGGGCCGGACGCGCGCTCCCAGGTGAGGGGCGGCCCGGCGTGCAGGAAGGTGCCGGGCTCCAGGCCGAGCGCCTGCGCGGCCGGGCGCACGTCGACGAGCGTCGCCTCGGCCGACAGCAGGCGCTCCACGGCCGTGGCGTTGGCCGCCTCGCGCCGGGGGTCGGCGACGACCCGGGCGAGCGCGTCAGCACTGCCGCGCGGCGGTCGCCAGTCGACCGCCTCGACGACCGCGGCCTGGTCCTGCAGCGCCTGCGTGAGGACGGCGGCGCCCGCGGTGACCGTACGGGGCTCGCGGGTGAGCAGGCCCGACAGCGGGGCGGAGGTCATGCGATCGCCTCCCGAGCGACGAGCGAGACCGCTCGCCGGGCGGCGGCGGCGTTGGACAGCAGGACGGTGGCGCCCGCGTCGCGCAGCGCCTGGGCCTGGCGGTCCAGGCCCTGCGGATCACCCGCCGCCCCGCACAGGGACACGACCAGGTCGAGCGGACGGCCCGCGTCCCGGCGGGCCGCAGCGAGGGCCGGGGCGAGGGACGCGGCCGGGTCGGGGTCGGCGCCGTGCCCGAGCACGACGTCGAGCAGCACGACGCCGACCGCCGGGTCGGCGGCCTCCTGGGCGAGGCGCTCCAGGCGCAGCGTCGGGTCGATCATCGGGTGCGGCCGGCCGGCGGTGAGCCGGTCGTCGCCGAAGTCGACCATGACGTGCCCGTCGGCCCGCAGGTCGTCGGGCAGCGCCCACTCCGGCCGCAGCGGGATGTTCGAGCGCACCGGTCCCAGCGCCGCGGCGGCGATCGCCATCGCCTCGTCGCACAGCGTCCCCCCGCTGAACAGCCCGCGCAGCGCGCCGCCGCCCTGCGCACCGCCCTCGGCCTGGCGGACCTGCGGCGCCGGCCAGACCGGCCACTCGGGCACCGGGAGGTCGAGCTCGCGCAGGACGTCCTCGACGACCGCCGTCAGGTCGGGCTGGCCCTCGCCGAGCAGCGCCAGGCGCACCGGGGTGCGCAGCGCGCCGGCCCGTGCCCGGACGCGCTCGGAGACCTCGGGCGCAGCCGGCTTGGACACCACCACGACCAGGTCGGTGCCGGGGTCGGCGTCGAACGCGTCGAGCGCCTGCAGCGTCGAGCGACCGCCGACCGCCGCCGACAGGTCGCGTCCCCCGACCCCCAGGCAGGCGCTCAGCCCCGCGCCCGCGGCGTCCAGCAGGCACATCACCTGCTGGGCGCCGGTGCCGGACGCCGCCACCAGGCCCACGCGACCGGGCCGCACGACGTTGGCGAAGCCCAGGCCCACGCCACCGACGACGGCGGTGCCGCAGTCGGGGCCCATGACGAGCAGGTCGCGCCGGGCCGCCTCGTCCTTGAGCCGGACCTCGTGCTCGACGGGCACCCCGTCGCTGAAGACCAGGACGGACAGGCCGGACTGCAGCGCGTCCATCGCCTCGACGAAGGCGTAGCGGCCGGGCACCGAGACCAGCGCCAGGTCGGCGTCGGAGCGCGCCGCGGCCGAGCGGGTCGTCCGGGCCGCCGGCGGCGCGCCCCCCGGTGCGCCGCTCGACGTCGGGGCCTGCGCGCTCAGGGCGGCCTCCAGCGCCTGCAGGGCGCCGGCGAGCGCGCCGCCGTCCTCGGCCCGCACGCCGACCAGCAGGTCGTCCGGTCCGGCGCCGTCGGGGACCCGCAGTCCCATGCCCTCGAGCAGCTCGAGGTTGAGCCCGGTGGCCATGGCGACCAGCGCGGCCGTGACGCCGGGGGAGGAGCGGACGGCCCGGGTGACCTGCATCAGGGCGACCGAGTCGCGGTAGGCGCCCCGCCGCAGCTCGACGTGGTCGCTCATCGGTCCTCCGGGAGGTCGGGGGCAGCGGGCCGGGCCCGTGCGCACAGGGCCTGCGCCGCGGCGAGCACGCCGCGGGCCGTGTCGGCACCCGAGGTGTGACCGACCGCCAGCAGGGCGTTCAGCGCCGGGCGCAGCGCGGGCCGGCCGGTCAGCGCGTCGACGAGGTCGAGCACCGCAGGTGCGGCTGCCCCGCGCGCGGCGTGCCGGAGCAGCGCCGCTGACAGCGCGCAGGTCCGGCCGCGGGCCGTGCGGCTCACGTGCTCCCCGAGCCCGTCCGCGGTGGCCGCCAAGGCGGCCGCGCCGGGCGTCGTCCTCAGCCGGGCGCAGGCGACCAGTGCTCCGGCCAGGACGTCGTCGCCGGACGGCGTCAGGCCCGGCCCCAGGCCCATCAGCGCGTCCGCGGCTCGACGGGCCGCGGCGACGTCGAGCGCGGCCAGCGCGGCGGACACCTGCGCGCTGCCGGTCCGCAGCGCGGCGGACAGGGGGCCGACGTGCGGGTCGGGCAGCGCGCCGGCCAGCTCGTCGAGGCGGTCGTCGCCGACGGCGGCGCCGGGAGGGACGGCTGCGGCGTCGGCCCGCCAGCGCGCGACCGGGTAGCGGACGCCGGCCACCTCCAGCACCCCGTCGCGCACCCGGGCCGGCTGACCGGCGCGGTGCACGGCGAGCGGCCCGGCCGTGCTGGCAGCGGCCAGGACGAGGGCGTTGGGCAGGCGCAGGCCGTCGCAGGTGACGACCGCGACGACCTCGCCCCCGCCCTCCCCGTCACCGTCACGGTCGCCGCCGCCGCGCTCGAGCTCGACGTACACCGCGGACGGGAACGCGCCGAGGACCCGGCCGCGCGCGGGGGCGGCCAGCGCGGGGCGCACAGCGGCGCTGCCCACCGTCGGTCGGTCCGTCGTCGGCACACCGGGACGCTAGTGGGTGGTCGGGTGGCGGCGGGTGCCCGCCCCGCGACCGGCCGGCGACCGTGACGGGCCAGGACCGCGCGACTCGCCAGCGACGTCGTCGGCGTTTGCGCCTCGGGACGGGCCGGCCGGGGCTACCGTCCGTCCCGCCGCACCGCGACCCCTGCGGGAGACCACCTCCAGGGACCGGGCGGTCGCGTCTCGGGGGGAGCGGGCATGCAGCTGGGTCTCGGGTGGAAGCTCCACGGCGACGGGTCGACGCCCCGGGCGGGGGAGGTCGTCCGCCCGGACGAACGCCTGTCCTGGGGCCGGACGGTCGGTCTGGGCGCCCAGCACATCGTCGCGATGTTCGGGGCGACGTTCGTCTTCCCGCTCATCATGGGGCTCAGCCCCCAGCTCGCGATCATGATGAGCGGCGTCGCCACGATCCTGTTCCTGCTGCTGGTGCAGGGCCGGGTGCCGAGCTACCTCGGCACGAGCGCGTCCTTCGTGGGCGGCGTCGCGGCCATCCGCGAGCAGGGCGGCACCAGCCAGGAGGTGACCGGTGCGATCCTCGTCGCCGGTGCGGTGCTCGCCGTCGTGGGCCTGGTCATCCACGTCGCGGGCGCCCGCGCCATCTTCGCCGTCCTGCCGCCGGTCGTGACCGGCGCCGTCGTCATGCTCATCGGCTTCAACCTCGCGCCCGTCGTGGCGAACGTCTACTGGCCACAGGACCAGTGGATCGCGCTCATCGTCATGTTCGCCGTCATCGTCATGAGCCTGGCGCTGCGCGGCTTCCTCGGCCGCATCTCGATCTTCCTGGGGCTGGTCTTCGGCTACGCCCTGTCCTGGGTCTTCGACCGGACCTTCGGCCAGATCACCTCCTTCGACGCCGCGGCCCGTGACATCACCACGCGCTACCGCGTGAACTGGGACAGTGTGCGGTCCGCCGACTGGATCGGCTTCCCGCCGGAGACGACGACCGCGGCCGACGGCATGTCGGTCGCCGGCTGGCACCTCCCCGACTTCCGCCTCGCGTTCGTCCTGCTCGTGCTGCCGGCCGTCATCGCCCTGGTCGCCGAGAACGTCGGCCACGTCAAGGCCGTCGCGGAGATGACCGACACCGACCTCGACCCGGTCATGGGTCGCGCCGTCGCCGCCGACGGCATCGCGACGGTGGTCACGAGCAGCGTGGGCGGCTCGCCGACCACGACCTACGCCGAGAACATCGGCGTCATGGCCGCGACCCGCGTCTACTCCACGGCGGCCTACTACGTCGCCGCGGTCGTGGCGATCCTGTTCGGCCTGTCGCCGAAGTTCGGCGCGCTCATCTCCGCCACACCCGGTGGCGTCCTGGGCGGCATCACCGTCGTGCTGTACGGGATGATCGGCCTGCTGGGCGCGAAGATCTGGATCGAGAACCGCGTCGACTTCGGCAACCCGGTGAACCTCGTCCCGGTGGCCGCGGGCATCATCCTCGCGATCGGCGACACCGAGCTGCAGGTCACCGACGAGTTCACGCTCAGCGGCATCGCGCTGGGCACCATCGTCACGATCCTCGGCTACCACCTGGCCCGCCGGCTCGCGCCGGCCCACCTGCGCGGCGCGGCCGACTCCTCCACGTCGCTGGTGCTCAACGAGCCGGACATGTACCGCGCGGACCCGCAGGACGACGACCGCGACCGCCTGCGACGCTGATCCGCCGTGCCCACCCCCCGACAGGAGCCGCGGTGAAACCGGCGCCCTTCACGCTGCACTCGCCCTCGACGCTCGACGAGACGCTCGAGGTGCTCGAGGAGCTCGGCGACGACGCGAAGGTGCTGGCCGGCGGCCAGAGCCTGATCCCGATGCTCAACATGCGCCTGGCCGCACCGGCCCACCTCGTCGACGTCAACGGCGTGCGCGAGCTGGCCACGGTGTCGGCCTCGGCCTCGGGAGTGCGGGTCGGCGCGCTCGCCCGGCACACCCAGGTCCTGCGCGACGCCGGCGCCGCCGCCGCTGTACCGCTGCTGCCCCAGGCGCTCTCGCTGGTGGCGCACCCGGTCGTCCGCAACCGGGGGACGACCGTCGGCAGCCTGGTGCACGCCGACCCGTCGGGCGAGATGACCGCCGTGCTCGCCCTGCTGGGCGGCAGCCTCGAGCTGCGCAGCCGCACCCGCACGCGCACCGTGGGGGCCGACGCGTTCTTCCTCGGCCCCCTCGAGGCCGACCTGCAGCCCGGCGAGCTGGCGGTCTCGGCCACCTTCCCGGCCCTGCCGCCGCGCTCCGGCACGGCCTTCCGCGAGGTCGCCCGCCGGCACGGCGACTACGCGGTCTGCGGGGTGGCGGCGGCGGTGACGCTCGACGCCGCCGGACGGGTGGAGCGCGCTGCGGTGTCGTACATCTCGATGACGCCGACACCGGTCGTCGTCGACGCCACCGACGCCGTGTCCGGCCGGCTGTGGGACGCCGCCGACTGGGCGGCCGCGGCCCGGTCCTGCGGCGACGCCGTCGACCCCGAGCCCGACCTGCACGCCAGTGCCGCCTACCGCCGGCACCTGGGCACGGTGCTGACCCGGCAGGCGCTGTCGGAAGCGGCGGCGCACGCTCGTACGGCGACCGACGCCCCGCTCGAGACCGCCGGAGGAGCAGCATGACGTCCCTGGACGCAGAGCAGCGGGTGGAGGTCGCGCTGACGGTCAACGGGCTGCCGCGCGCGGCGACCGTGCCGTCGCGGCGGCTGCTGTCGGACTTCCTGCGCCACGACCTGCGCCTGCCCGGCACGCACGTCGGCTGCGAGCACGGGGTCTGCGGCGCGTGCACGGTCCTGCTCGACGGTGAGCCGGTGCGCGCCTGCCTGATGTTCGCCGCCAGCGCGCGGGGACACGAGATCACCACGGTGGAGGGGCTGTCCGAGCCCGACGGCGCGCTGTCCCCGGTGCAGCAGGCGTTCCGGGAGTGCCACGGGCTGCAGTGCGGCTTCTGCACCTCGGGGTTCCTCACGACCGCGACGGCCTACCTCGAGGAGAACCCCGCACCGACGCGGGACGAGGTCGTCGAGGCGATCAGCGGCAACCTGTGCCGCTGCACCGGCTACCAGAACATCGTCGCCTCGGTCCTGCGGGCGGCCGAGCTGCGGCGCGAGCGGGCCGCAGGGCAGGCGTCGTGACGACCCGGCTGTTCGGCGCGCCGGTGCCGCGCTCCGAGGACGCCCGCCTGCTCACCGGCGGTGGCCGCTACCTCGACGACCTCGGCCACGACGCGGCTGCGGTCGCCTTCGTGCGCAGCCCGCACGCCCACGCGCGCATCGTCGACGTCGACGTCACCGACGCGCTCGACGTCGAGGGCCTGCTCGCCGTCTACACCTACGAGGACCTCGAGGGCGCGCTCGCGGAGCCGCTGCCGCTGCTCATCCCGCACCCGAGCATCGTCGCCGGCCGCACCGCGCACGCCCTGGCCTCGGGCGTCGTCCACCACGTCGGCGAGCCGGTCGTCATGGTCGTCGCGAGCGACCGCTACGTCGCCGAGGACGTCTGCGACCGGATCCGCGTCGAGTACGACGTGCTGCCCGCCGTGGTGGGCGTGCGCAACGCCCGCGACGCGACCCACCTGGCGCACGCCGACGTGCCCGGCAACGTCGCGGCGCACCTGGTGCAGGAGGTCGGTGACGCCCGCGCCGCCATCGACGCGGCGCCGCACGTGCTCGAGCTCGAGCTCGACATCGAGCGCAGCGCCTGCACGCCGCTCGAGGGCCGGGGCGTCTACGCGCGCTGGGACGCCGACGAGTCGCGCCTGCGGCTGTGGAGCTCCACGCAGACCACCACCGGCGTGCGCGCCGCCGTCGCCGCCAAGCTCGAGCTGCCGCTGAGCGCCGTCGACTGCACGGCGCCGGACGTCGGCGGAGGCTTCGGCGTGAAGATCATGCACCCGTGGCCGGAGGAGGTGCTCGTGCCCTGGGCGGCGCGCCGGCTCGACCGCGAGCTCAAGTGGACCGAGGACCGGCGCGAGCACTTCGTCTCCTCCGCCCACGAGCGCGCGCAGGTGCAGCAGGTGCGCGTCGGCTTCGACGACGCCGGCCGGCTGCTCGGACTCGACGTGCGCTTCTGGCACGACAACGGCGCCTACCTGCCGTACGGCGTCATCGTCCCGATCATCACCTCGACGCAGCTGCTCGGGCCGTACAAGCCGGGCGCCTACCGGGTCGAGTTCGACAGCCTCTACACCAACACCGTCATCGTGACGCCCTACCGCGGCGCCGGCCGGCCGCAGGGCGTGTTCGCGATGGAGCGGACGATGGACGCGATCGCCGACCACCTCGGGCGAGACCGGGTCGCGGTGCGGGAGGCCAACTTCATCGGTCCCGACGAGATGCCGTACGACCAGCAGATGACCTTCCAGGACGGCCGTCCGCTGGTCTACGACTCGGGCGACTTCCCGGCGACCATGGCCAAGCTCAAGGACCTGGTGGGCTGGGACGAGTTCGCGGCCTACCGCGAGCAGGCGCGCGCCGAGGGCCGCCGGGTCGGCATCGGCGTCGCCTGCTACGTGGAGGGCACCGGAGTCGGGCCGTACGAAGGCGGTCACGTGCAGGTCGAGACGAGCGGCAAGGTCGTCGTCGCCACCGGTCTGACGACGCAGGGGCAGGGCCACGAGACGGTGTTCGCGCAGATCGTCGCGGACGAGCTCGGCGTGCCGTTCGAGGACGTCACCGTGACGACCGGCGACACGCGGCGGATGCCCTACTCCGTCGGCACCTTCGCGTCGCGGGCGGCCGTGATGAGCGGCAACGCCGTCGGTCTCGCGGCGCGCAACGTGCGCACCAAGGCGCTGCGCATCGCCGGTGACGCGCTCGAGGCCGACCCGCAGGACCTCGAGATCGTCGACGGCCAGGTGCGGGTGAAGGGCAACCCGTCGGTCGGCCTGCCGCTGTCGACCGTCGCGGTGCTGTCGAACCCGCTCCGGTACGCCTTCGACAAGGCCTCCCAGGCCGCCACGCAGTTCGTCGTCGGCGACCCCGACTCGCCGCCGGTCGCCGAGGACGACGAGCCGGGGCTCGAGGGCCGCGACTTCTACTCCCCGCCGCAGTCCACCTACGCCAACGGCATGCACGCCGTCGTGGTCGAGACCGACCCGGAGACCGCCGAGATCCGCATCCTGCGCTACTGCGTCGTGCACGACTGCGGCAACGTCGTGAACCCCATGATCGTGGAGGGCCAGATCCACGGCGGCGTGGCGCAGGGCGTCGGCGGCGCGCTGTACGAGCGGATGGCCTACGACGAGGACGGCCAGCTGCTCAACGCCTCGTTCATGGACTTCCTCATGCCCTACGCGACGGAGGTGCCCGCGACCGTCGAGATCGACCACCTCGAGACCCCGTCGCCGCTCAACCCCCTCGGCATCAAGGGCGCCGGCGAGGCCGGGGTCATCCCGGGCGCCGCGGCGTTCGCCTCGGCGATCGAGGACGCCGAGGGCTTCCGCATCAGCGCCATGCCGATCTCGCCCAGCGAGCTGTTCGCGCTGCGCGCGCGCTTCGCCGCAGGGGACATCCCGGCGGTCCGCACCGCACCCCGTCCGGAGGGCACCTCGTGAAGATCGCCGGCTCGGCCGTGCTGCACGCCCCCGTCGAGCGCGTGTGGGGGGCGCTGAACGACCCGGCGGTGCTCGAGCGCACCATCCCCGGCTGCTCGCGGCTCTCGCCCACCGGCCCGGACGCCTACGCCATGACCGTGACGGCGGGAGTGGCCTCCATCAAGGGCGTCTACTCCGGATCGGTCGCCCTGCACGACCAGCAGCCGCCCGGCTCGTTCCGCCTGACGGCCTCGGGCGCGGGCGCTCCCGGCACCGTGCGCGCCGACGTCCTGGTCCGGCTCGTCGACGGCGGCGACGGGACGACGCAGCTCTCGTACGACGCGGACGCCGTCGTCGGCGGCATGGTGGGCGGAGTGGGGCAGCGCGTGCTCAGCGGCGTCGCGAAACGGACGGCAGGGGAGTTCTTCTCCGCCGTCGACGACGTGCTGACGGGGGCGGCGCCGCCCGTGCCCGAGAGCGGGCCGGGAGGCCCGGCGGGGCAGGACGCGGCGCCGCTCGCACCCTCGACGCCCGCGTCGGCGGTCGAGCCGGCCTCGGCCCCGGTGCCCGTCCGTTCCGCCCCCGTCCCGGCCGGCGCCGACGGCGGCGGGCAGTTCCTGCGCGGCGCCCTCATCGGTGCGGCCGCGGCGCTGCTCGGGGTCCTCGTCGGCGCCCGCGTCGCGCGTCGGCCCTGAGCGGCGCCGTGACGACCCCGTCGTCCCGCCGGATCCGGATCGGCATCGACACCGGCGGCACGTTCACCGACGTGGTCGCGGTCGACGAGGACACCGGCGAGCTCGTCACCACGAAGACGCCCTCCACGCCGGCCGATCCGGCCGACGGGTTCCTGGCCGGCGTCGACAAGGTGCTCGGGCTGCTGGGCGCGCGGGGCGCCGACGTCACCGCCGTCAGCCACGGCACCACCGTCGCCACGAACCACCTGCTGCAGGGCTCGCTCGGCCGGATCGGCTTCCTCACCAACGAGGGCTACGAGTTCGTGCTCGAGATCGCCCGGCAGTCGGTGCCCGACGGCTACGGCAACAGCTACTTCTGGGTCAAGCCCGACCGCATCGTGCCCCCCGACCTGGTCGGCACGGTCGGGGGACGGATGGACTTCCGCGGTCGCGAGCTGCGGCCCTTCGACGAGGCCTCCGCCGTACGCGCCGTCCGCCTGCTCCGCGACCGGGGCGTGACGTCGGTGGGTGTCTGCCTGCTGCACGCCTACGCCAACCCGGCCCACGAGCACGCGGTCCGGGAGGTGCTGCGTCGCGAGCACCCCGACGCCGTCGTGTCGCTGTCCTGCGAGGTGCTGCGGGAGTACCGGGAGTACGAGCGCAGCGTCACCACGCTCGTCGACGCGGCCGTCAAGCCGCGGGTCAGCACCTACGTCCGCGGCATCGCCGACCGCCTGGGGGAGCGGCTGTCCGCGGGCGAGGCGGCGCAGCGGCACGTCCCCTTCTACGTCATGAAGTCCAACGGCGGTGTCCTGTCGGCGCAGGAGGTCGTGCACCAGCCGATCTCGACGGTGCTGTCCGGCCCGGCCGCCGGTGCGCTGGGCGCGGCCTTCGTGGCCGGCCGGGCCGGCGTGGACCGCCTGCTGACCTGCGACGGCGGCGGCACGTCGACCGACGTGTCCGTCGTGCTGGGCGGCGAGCCGACGCTCACCACCGAGGGCAGCGTCGGCCCGTACCCCTCCAAGATCCCGATGATCGACGTGGTGACCGTCGGCGCCGGCGGGGGCTCGATCGCCCACGTCTCGCCGGAGGGCACCCTCAAGGTCGGCCCGCGCTCGGCGGGGGCCGACCCCGGTCCGCTCTGCTACGGCCGGGGCGGCACGGACCCGACCGTCACGGACGCGCACCTGGTGCTCGGCCGCATCCCCCCGCACCTGCTCGGGGGCGAGATCCCGCTCGACGTCGACGCGGCACGCACCGGGCTGCAGCTCCTGGCCGACCGGCTCGGGATGTCGCTGATCGCCTGTGCCATCGGCGTTCTGGAGGTCTCGGCCTGGAACCAGGCCAACGCCCTGCGCCAGGTGACGGTCAAGCGCGGCCTGGACGTCCGCGAGTTCACGATGGCCACCTTCGGCGGCTCGGGCTCGCTGCTGCTGTGCCGGCTGATCGACGTGCTGGGCCTGCGCGGGGTGCTCGTGCCGACCGACCCGGGCAACCTGTCGGCCTTCGGGCTGCTGACGGTCGACGTCCGCAACGACTACGTGCAGACGGCGGTCCGCCGGCACCGAGACCTCGTCCCGCAGGAGGTCGCGGGAGCCTTCGAGGTCCTGCAGGCCAGCGCGGCCGCTGCTCTCGACGACGAGGGCTTCACCCCGCCGCAGCACCGGTTCGTCCGCAGCGCCGACCTGCGCTACTTCGGCCAGGCCTTCGAGGTCCGGGTGCCGGTGCCGGCGGGCCCGGTCGACGCCCGGCTCGCCGACGCGGTGGCCGAGGCCTTCCACAGCGCGCACGAGCAGCTGTACGGCTACAGCTTCCGCGACGACCCGCGGCAGCAGGTGGAGTGGGTCAACCTGCGGGTCACGGGCATCGGGCCGCTGCGCCGGCCCGAGCTGCGTGAGCTCGAGGTCCGGCCGGGCGGCGCCGAGCGCGCGCGCTCCGGGACGCGCAGCGTCTTCTTCGACGACGAGCGGGACACGCCGGTCTACTGGCGGCCCGACCTGTCACCCGGGGACGAGGTGCACGGGCCCGCGGTCCTCGAGGAGTTCGGCTCCACGATCCCGCTGCACCCGGGCTTCTGCGCCCGGGTCGACCGCTTCGGCAACGTGCACGTCACGGCGGAGGGCAGCGCATGACCGAGGTCGACCCGGTCCTGCTCGAGATCGTCGAGGGGAGCCTGGCCTCGATCGAGCGGGAGGTCGAGACGGCGATCGGCCGCACGTCGCGCTCCCCGATGATCCGCGACGCCCACGACTACCGGGCCGGCATCCACGACCGCAGGCTGCGCAAGCTGACGGGCCGGTCGTACTCCGCACTGGTGCACCCGGTCGTCCGCGACTTCCCCCTCGACACGATGCGGCCCGGGGACGTCTTCTTCCACAACGACGTCTACCTGTCCGAGGGGGGCATCGGCCACCTGCCCGACCTGTGCGTCACGGTGCCGGTCTTCGTCGACGGTGACGTCGTGGCCTTCGTGCAGGCCTTCGGCCACCACGACGACATCGGTGGCGCCTGCCCGGGGTCGATGCCGAGCGGGGCGACGGAGATCTACCAGGAGGGGCTGATGGTCCCGCCGATCCGCCTGTGGGACCAGGGCGTGCCCAACGACGCGGCGCTGAGGATCATGACGCGCAACTCGCGGATGCCCGACTCGCTCGCGGCCGACCTCGACGCGGAGTGCTCGGCCTGCCTCATGGGCGCCCGGCGGCTGTCCGAGCTGTTCACGCGCTACGGGCGCGCGACCGTCGAGGCGTGCTTCGACGCGCTGGTCGACAAGACCACGCAGACCTACCGGCGCGAGGTGCTGTCGAAGATCCCGGACGGGCAGTACGTCTGGGAGGACTACGCCGAGCACGACGGCGTCGACGAGCCGCAGCTGCACACCCAGCGGATCACCCTCACCAAGACCGAGGACCGGCTCGTCATCGACTTCACGGGCACCAGCAGGCAGGCCCGCGGACCGATCAACCACTGCGGCGACTACGCCGACGGCAACTTCCTCAAGAAGTGGCTGGCGCCGATCCTGCGCAACCTGGCCGACACCCCCGAGCGGATGGCCGAGCTCGACGTCAACGAGGGCGTCGTCCCGCTGATCGAGATGCGCTTCCCCGAGAAGGGGACGCTGCTCACGCCGGTCTTCCCGGCACCGGTCAACGCCCGGACGTTCGTCATCCTGCGCCTGCTGGGCGTGCTGGCCGGAGTGCTGGCCAAGGCCGTCGACGGCCGGATGCCGGCGGACCAGGAGACCATCCGCTACACCGGCGTCCACGGCACCGACGACGCCGGCGAGCCCTACCTCATGCGCGAGGTGCTGGGCGGCGGCTCGGGCGGGCGCTGGTACGCCGACGGGGAGGACACCATCCACGTCGTCCCCGACTCGCGGAACCTGCCGACCGAGTTCACCGAGTCGCGCTTCCCGTTCCTCGTCGAGCGGCTGTCCTTGGCGCAGGACTCGGGCGGACCGGGTCTGTTCCGCGGCGGGCTGGGCTACGAGAAGGACATCCGCATGCTGCGCGACGCGTCCTTCATGTGCATCGCCGACCGCTCGATCCTGGCCTGCTGGGGCGTCAAGGGCGGCCGGGCCGGCAGGCCGTTCTCGGTCGTCGTCGACCCCGGCGGCCCCCACGAGCGCGCGCTCGAGGGCCTGGTCGACGCCGAGCCGGTGCGCGCGGGAGAGGTCATCCGCATCCGCACCACCGGCGGCGGCGGCTGGGGCGACCCCCTCGAGCGCAGCGTCGAGGCCGTGCTGCGCGACGTGCGCTGGGGCAAGGTGTCGGCCGCGGGTGCCCGCGACGACTACGGCGTCGTCGTGACCGGTGCGCCGGGTGACGCCGTCGCGGACCTCGACGCGACGACCGCTCTGCGGGAGAGCCGTCGGGCGCAGCGCGGCCCGGAGCCGTTCTTCGACCGCGGCCCCGGCTACGCGCGCCTGTCGGGAGGCCGGGCGCACTCGCCGTACGACTGGCTCGACGGCGCCGCCCCCGGGTGAGGCGCCGCCCGTCCGCACGGCCCGATCCGCGACGGACCATCATGTCCGCCGGAGCACCCCTGTCCGCCGGCACACCTGTCGCCGGAGCACCTGTCCGCCGGAGCACACCGGAGTCGCCGCGGGGCGGCCCCCGACGCGAGGAGACCGCCATGTCCGCCGCCCCACCCGGACCGCTGTCGGGCGTCGTCGTCGTCGACCTGAGCCGGGCGCTCGCCGGACCGCACGCGGCGATGATGCTCGGTGACCTCGGCGCACGGGTCCTCAAGGTCGAGACGCCGGGCACCGGTGACGACACCCGCGGGTGGGGCCCGCCCTTCGTCGGTCCGCAGGACGCCCGCGAGTCGACGTACTTCCTGTCCTGCAACCGCAACAAGGAGTCGATCGCCCTCGACCTCAAGAGCGACGACGGCCGGGAGACGCTGACCCGGCTCGTGCGGTCCGCCGACGTGCTGGTCGAGAACTTCCGCACCGGCGTGCTGGACCGCCTGGGCTTCTCGGTCGAGCAGCTGCAGGCGCTCAACCCGCGCCTGGTGGTCCTGTCGATCACCGGCTTCGGCCACGACGGACCGGAGGGCGGCCGGGCCGGCTACGACCAGATCGCCCAGGGCGAGGCCGGGCTGATGTCCCTCACCGGCCCCGACGCCGACAGCCCGACGCGGGTCGGCCTGCCGATCGGCGACCTGCTGGCGGGGATGTACGGCGCGTACGGCGTGGCCGCGGCGCTGGCCGAGCGCGCGCACACCGGCCGGGGCAGCGTCGTGCGCACCTCGCTGCTGGCCGCCATCGTCGGCGTGCACGCCTTCCAGGGGACGCGGTACACGGTCGCCGGCGAGGTGCCGCACGCCTCGGGCAACCACCACCCGTCGCTGTCGCCGTACGGCTCGTTCCACTGCCGGGACGCCGTGGTGCAGGTGGCGGTCGGCAGCGAGGGGCTGTGGCGCAAGTTCGCCCCCGTCGTCGGACTGGACCCCGAGGACCCGCGCTTCGCCCACAACCGGGCCCGCGTCGAGCGGCACGGCGAGCTGGTCGACCTGATCGACGCCGCCTTCGGCGACCGGCTCGTCGACGACGTGCTCGCCGACCTGGCACGCGCCGGTGTCCCGGCCGGCGAGGTCCGCACCCTGGACCGGGTCTACGACTGGGAGCAGACCCGCTCGCAGGGCCTGCTCGTCGAGGTCGAGCACAGCTCGCTCGGGACCATCACGCTGCCCGGGCCGCCGCTGCGCTTCGACGGCGCTCCCGCCGGCCAGCACCGCCCGCCGCCGCGCCTCGACGAGCACGGGGCGCAGATCCGGGCCTGGCTCGACGAGCAGGACTCCGCACGCCCTGACCGGGCGGGGGAGCCCGGGGCGGGGCAGCCCGCGACGGGGTCGGACGCTGCTGGGCAGCCCGCGACGGGGACGGGCGCTGCGGCGCAGCGCGGGGCGGCCGGATGAGGGCGCTGATCGCTCTCGGCGGCAACGCCATGACCGGCCCCGACGGGTCGGCGACTCCGCAGGCGCAGGAGCGCGCGATCGCCACGGCGATGGAGCACGTCGCCGGTCTCGTCGCGGACGGGGTGGAGGTCGTCCTCACGCACGGCAACGGGCCACAGGTGGGAAACCTGCTCGTCAAGAACGAGGTGGCCGCCTCGGTCGTGCCGCCCGTGCCGCTGGACTGGTGCGGCGCCCAGACCCAGGCCACCATCGGGTTCCTCGTCCTCGACGCGCTGGACGCCGCTCTGGCCGCCCGGGGCAGCGACCGCCGGGTGGCGGCACTGGTGACGCGCACGCGCGTGGACCCCGACGATCCCGGCTTCGCCCGGCCCAGCAAGCCCGTCGGCCGCTACCTGCCCCGCGAGCAGGCCGAGACCCTGGTCGCCCACGGTGAGACCTGGCAGGACCGCGGTCCGCAGGGGTGGCGGCGCGTGGTCGCCTCGCCCGAGCCGCTGGAGGTGCTGGACGCACCGGCCGTCCTGGCGCTGATGGCTGCCGGGTTCGTGGTGGTGGCCGCCGGCGGCGGCGGGATCCCGCACACCCGTCACGCCGACGGCACGCTGCACGGCATCGGCGCGGTGCTCGACAAGGACCTCACGGCCGCGCTCCTGGCCCGCAGCACCGGCGCGGACGTGCTCGTGATCGCCACCGACGTCGACCACGTCCTGCTCGACTTCGGCACCGACCGGGCCCGGCCGCTCGAGCGGGCCACGCCCGCCGAGCTGCGGGCGCACGCGGCCGACGGGCAGTTCGCGAGCGGCAGCATGGGTCCGAAGGTCGAGGCGGTCGCCCGCTTCGTCGAGCAGGGCGGCCGCCGGGCGGTCATCACCTCCCTCGAGCAGATCACCGACGCGGTGGCCGGCCGGGCGGGGACGGTGGTCGAACCGGGCTGACACGGGCCCGGCGTCGAGGTGGGGCCCAGCCGGCCGGGGCCGGGTGCGAGGGCCGGGCCGAGCCGGGCGGCGCCCGGTGGCAGGGTGCAGGAGCAGGGCCGGCGGCGAGCCGTTCGCCGTCCAGGAGCACGACCGACGAGAGGTGCGACCCCCGTGGCACAGGGCCCACAGCCGATCGAGGTCCGCAAGGTCCCGATCGAGAGCGTCAGCGACGCGTCCGGACTCACCCGCCTGCTGGACGAGGGCGTGATCGAGGCCGACCGCGTCGTCGCCGTCATCGGCAAGACCGAGGGCAACGGCGGCGTCAACGACTACACGCGGATCATCGCCGACCGGGCCTTCCGGGAGGTGCTGGTGGCCCGGGGCAGCCGTACCGACGAGGAGGTGCGGCAGATCCCGATCGTGTGGTCGGGCGGCACCGACGGGGTGCTGTCGCCGCACGCGACGATCTTCGCCACCGTCCCCGGGTCGAGCGCGCACCCCACCGACGAGCCCCGGGTGTCGGTCGGCTACGCGATGAGCGACACGATCCTGCCCGAGGACATCGGCCGGCTCCCCATGGTGGAGAAGGTGGCCGCGGGGGTGCGCGTGGCGATGGAGCGGGCCGGCATCACCGACCCCGCCGACGTCCACTACGTGCAGACCAAGACGCCGCTGCTCACCCTCGACACGATCAACGACGCCAAGCGGCGCGGGCAGGACGTGTGGACCGAGGACACCCTGAAGTCGATGGACGTCTCCAACTCGACGACCGCCCTCGGCATCGCCGTGGCCCTCGGCGAGATCGAGATGCCGACGCAGGAGCAGATCCACAAGGACCTGTCGCTGTTCTCCTCGGTGGCGTCGTGCTCGTCGGGCGTCGAGCTCGACCAGGCGCAGATCGTCGTCGTCGGCAACGTCCGCGGGCACGGCGGTCGCTACCGGATCGGCCACAGCGTGATGAAGGACGGCCTGGACGCCGACGGCGTCTGGGAGGCGATCCGCAGCGCCGGGCTGGAGCTGCCCGAGCGGCCGCACCCGTCGGACCTCGGCGACCGGGTCGTCAACGTCTTCTGCAAGTGCGAGGCCGACCCGTCCGGGCGCGTCCGCGACCGGCGCAACATCATGCTCGACGACTCGGACGTGCACTGGCACCGCCAGATCAAGGCCTGCGTCGGCGGTGTCGTGGCGTCGGTGACCGGCGACCCGGCGGTCTTCGTGTCGGTCGCCGCGGTGCACCAGGGCCCCTCGGGCGGCGGGCCGGTGATCGCGATCGTCGACCACGGCTGAGGCGCGCG
>CADCUB010000045.1 GCA_902805775.1 uncultured Frankineae bacterium
GGACCTGACGGTCCGCTCCTACAACTGCCTCAAGCGCGAGGGCATCCACTCGGTCGGCGAGCTCGTCTCCCGCTCCGAGGCCGACCTGCTCGACATCCGCAACTTCGGCGCCAAGTCGATCGACGAGGTCAAGGTCAAGCTGCACTCCATGGGCCTGGCCCTCAAGGACAGCCCGCCCGGGTTCGACCCGAGCCAGGTCGTCAACACCTGGGGCACGGAGGAGACGGTCGCGCCGGTCGCCGACGCGAGCTTCACCGACGACCCGGGCGACGCGGGCTACGCCGAGACCGAGCAGCTCTAGCCGCCGTGCCGGCGGCCGCACCACCCCGGGCCGCCGCACCGGCACCGCACAGCACCGCGCACGACCGCACGACCGCACCACCGCACAGCACCGCACCACCTCGCACGAGGCAGGGCCCCGGCGACCGCCGACGCGCCCCCACGGAGCCGCCCGGCTCCCGCACCTGAGAAGAGACGGACATGCCCACCCCCAGCAAGGGCCCGCGCATGGGCGGCAGCCCGGCGCACGAGCGGCTGATGCTCGCCAACCTCGCGACGCAGCTGTTCGAGCACGGCCGGATCACCACGACCGAGGCCAAGGCCAAGCGGCTGCGGCCGTACGCCGAGCACCTGATCACCTTCGGCAAGCGGGGCGACCTGCACGCCCGTCGCCAGGTGCTCAAGCGGCTGAACGACAAGAGCGTCGTGCACACGCTGTTCGCCGAGATCGGTCCGCGCTACGTCGACCGGCCGGGCGGCTACACCCGCATCCTCAAGCTGGGCAACCGCAAGGGCGACAACGCGCCCATGGCGATCATCGAGCTCGTCGAGGCGCTGACGGTCGGCCAGTCGGCCGTCCGTGAGGCCGAGCGGGCCCGCGGCACGCAGGTCGCGCCCTCCAAGGCGCCGACAGGTGCGACGCGGGAGTCGGCGCAGGCCCTGGCGGCCGAGAGCCCGACCGCCGCCGCCGTGGCCGCCTCCGCGACGTCGGACGACGCGGCCGGCGCCGAGCCGAGCACGACGGCCCCGGCGGCCGAGCCTGCCTCGGACGACGCGCCCACCTCCGTCGAGCAGACCTCCCCGTTCGTCGACGACGGCACGGTCGAGTCACCCGCGATCGACGCCGAGCTGGCTGCACCGCCGGCCACGACCGACGGTCCGGACACGCCCGGTTCCGCGGACAGCGCCGAGTCCCCGGACGCCCGGTAGTCCTCGCGCGCCCCGACGAGCCCGCCTCCCCGACCGGGGGAGGCGGGCTCGCGCGCGTGCGCCTGGACCTCGCCTACGACGGGACGGACTTCCGGGGCTGGGCGCAGCAGCCCGGCCGGCGGACCGTGCAGGGGACGCTGCAGGACGCCCTGGCCGTGCTGGTGCGCGCGGATCCGCCGCGCGTGCAGGTCGCCGGCCGTACGGACGCCGGCGTCCACGCGAGGGGACAGGTCGCCCACGTCGACCTCCCGGCGGACGTCGCCGGCGACCCGCTGCTGCTGCGACGGCTGAACGGGCTGCTGCCCGACGACGTCCGCGTGCGCCGTGCCGCACCCGCACCCGACGGCTTCGACGCGCGCTTCTCGGCGCTGTCGCGGACCTACCGCTACCGCGTCGCCGACGGCCCGGAGCACGCCGACCCCCTGCGCCGGCGGGACGTCCTGACGTGGGCGCGACCGCTCGACGAGCAGACGATGACGGCTGCCGGGGCGCCGCTGCTCGGGGAGCACGACTTCGCGGCGTACTGCCGGCACCGGGAGGGCGCGACGACGGTCCGTGCCCTGCTCGAGCTGGCCTGGTCGCGCGGGGCCGACGGCCTGCTGGTGCTGACGGTGCGCGCCGACGCGTTCTGCCACTCGATGGTGCGCTCGCTGGTGGGGGCGATGCTCGCGGTGGGTGACGGGCGCCGGGCGCCGCAGTGGCCGGGCACGCTGCTCGACCGGTCCGCGCGCGCCGACGACGTCGCGGTCGCGCCGCCGCACGCCCTGGTGCTCGAGCACGTCGCCTACCCGCCGGACGACCAGCTGCAGGCCCGCCAGGCCGTCACCCGCAACCTGCGCGCGTAGACCCGTCCCGTCGCCGCTGGATCCGGCTGGACAGGTCGCCGACACTGCTGGCCATGGGGTACGTCGACGTCTCGAAGCTGTCCTGCGTCCTGCCGGACGGGCGGGTGCTGTTCGACGACGTGAGCTTCCGGGTCGGGGACGGGTCCACGACCGCGCTCGTCGGCGCCAACGGGACGGGCAAGACGACCCTGCTGAGGATGATCGCCGGCGACCTCGCCCCCACGGCCGGGAGCGTCGCCCGCACCGGCGGGCTGGGCGTCATGCGGCAGTTCATCGGGTCGGTGCGCGACGACAGCACGGTGCGCGACCTGCTCGTCGACCTCGCGCCGCCGGCGATCCGCGAGGCGGGCCGGGCCCTGGACGCGGCCGAGCTGGCCATGATGGAGCTCGACGACGAGAAGACCCAGCTGCGCTACGCCGGCGCGCTGGCCGACTGGGGCGACGCGGGCGGCTACGACGCCGAGGTCGTCTGGGACGTCTGCACGACCGCCGCCCTGGGCGTGTCGTACGACCGCTGCGCGCACCGCGCGGTGTCGACGCTGTCCGGCGGCGAGCAGAAGCGGCTGGCGCTCGAGGCGCTGCTGCGGGGGCCCGACGAGGTGCTGCTGCTCGACGAGCCCGACAACTACCTCGACGTGCCCGGCAAGCGCTGGCTGGAGGCTGCGCTGGCCGACTCGCCGAAGACGGTGCTGTTCGTCAGCCACGACCGCGAGCTGCTGGCGCGCACGGCGACCCGGGTGGTGACCCTCGAGGCGCACGGCGCCTGGGTGCACGGCGGGGGGTTCTCGACCTACGCCGACGCCCGGCGGGCCCGTCGGGAGCGGCTGCAGGAGCTGCACAAGCGGTGGGACGAGGAGCGCGAGCGGCTGCGGCAGCTGGTCATCACCCTGCGGGTGCAGGCCAAGGTCAGCCACGCCATGGCGCCCAAGCTGGCGGCGATGGAGACCCGGCTGGCGAAGTTCGAGGCGGCCGGGCCGCCGCCGGAGCAGGTCGTCGACCAGAAGGTCGTCATGCGGCTCGGCGGCGGCCGTACGGGCGTGCGGGCCCTGACCTGCGCCGGCCTCGAGCTGACCGGGCTGATGCGGCCGTTCGACCTCGAGGTCTTCTACGGCGAGCGCCTGGCCGTCCTGGGGTCCAACGGCAGCGGCAAGTCGCACTTCCTGCGGCTGCTGGCCGGCCAGGACGTCGCGCACACGGGCGGCTGGCGGCTCGGGGCCCGGGTCGTGCCCGGGTGGTTCGCGCAGACGCACGAGCAGCCGGACCTGTACGGCCGCACCCTCGTCGAGGTGCTGCACCGCGGTGACGACCGCCGGCGGGGACGGGACCGCGCGCAGGCGATCGGCGCGCTGCGGCGCTACGAGCTGCACGGCTCGGCCGACCAGGTCTTCGACACGCTGTCCGGAGGTCAGCAGGCGCGGCTGCAGGTGCTGCTGCTCGAGCTGTCGGGCTGCACGATGCTGCTGCTCGACGAGCCCACCGACAACCTCGACCTCGACAGCGCGGAGGCGCTCGAGGAGGGCCTGCGGGCCTTCGACGGGACGGTCGTCGCGGTGACCCACGACCGGTGGTTCGCCCGCGGCTTCGACCGCTACCTGGTCTTCGGCGCCGACGGCCGGGTGTACGAGGCGCCCGAGCCGGTGTGGGACGAGGGCCGGGTCGTCCGTGCGCGCTGAGCTCCGCCGGGTGGAGCCGGCCGACTGGCCGGCCAGCAAGGCGCTGCGGCTCGAGGCGCTGCAGGACAGCCCGACGGCGTACTGCGAGACGTACGCCGACGCGGTCGGCCTGCCGGACGAGCGGTGGCAGGCGCTGGCCGCTCGTGGCGCGGTCGGCGGTGACAGCTTCCAGGTCCTGGCCTTCGTCGACAGCCGGCCGGTCGCGAGCTGCGTCGGGTACCGCGAGCGCGACGACGCCGGGCTGGCCGCCGTCTACGTCACGCCGTCCTGGCGCGGCCGCGGGCTGCTGGACCGGCTGGTGAGGGAGGTGGCCGGCTGGGCCCGCGCCGAGGGTGCGCCGCGGCTCAGGCTGCTGGTGCACGAGAGCAACGCCCCGGCGCAGCGGGCGTACGAGCGGCTGGGCTTCGTCGTCACCGGTCACCGCGAGCCCTACCCGCTCGACCCGTCGACCGACGAGGTGGAGATGGCCCTGACCCTCTAGACGCCGGGCTGGGCCGGCACCGTCTCCGGCCCGGCACTGGCCGGCCGCGGCCGGTCCTGCGGGTGCAGCCGGACGGCGACCAGCGCCACGTCGTCGTCGGGCTGCCCCTCGACCATGCGCTCGAGCACGCGGTCGCAGAGCTCCTGCAGCGGCAGGTCGCCGATGTCGGCGAGCGCGGCCACGAGCCGCTCCATGCCGTCGTCGATGTCGGAGTCCCGGCGCTCGATCAGCCCGTCGGTGAACATCAGCACGGTCGTGCCGCGGTCCAGGGTCACCACCGTCTCGGTGCGCCGCGTCCCCGGGTCGACGCCCAGCAGCATCTCCGCGCGGCCGAAGCCCTGCAGGGCCGCCACCGTGCCGTCGGGATGGATGGTGACCGGCGGGAAGTGCCCGGCGCTCGACCAGCGCATGCGGGTGACGCCGCGCTCCCGCTGCTCCATGGTCTGCTCGAAGCGGGCGATGGCGGCGGTGGCGAGGGTGTCGACCTGCAGCAGCGCCATGGAGGCGTCGAGCATCGACAGCACGTCGGCGGGGCCGGACTCGTCGTGCGAGGTCGCGACGCCGCGCAGCAGGCTGCGCAGCTGTCCCATCGTCGCGGCGGCGGCCGTGTCGTGGCCCGCGACGTCCCCGATGACCAGCATCGTCGCGCCGTCCGGCTGCAGGAAGGCGTCGTACCAGTCCCCGCCGACGGCGGCGGCGGCCGCGGCCGGCAGGTACCGGACGACGATCTCGGCGTGGTCGGGCTCGGGCGGCTCGGTGAGGAAGCTGCGCTGCAGCTGCTCGGCGAGGGCGCGCTGCTGGCTGTAGAGGCGGGCGTTGTCCAGCGCCAGGCCGGCCCGGCCGGCGACCTCCACCGCCGTCGTGAACT
>CADCUB010000046.1 GCA_902805775.1 uncultured Frankineae bacterium
CGAACGCGCTGGCCGCCGCGACCGCGCCGGCCACCGCCTCGGAGGGCAGGGCGCCGTCGGCGAGCAGCCCGGCGGCGGTCGAGGCGAACCGGTCGCCCGCCCCGCACGGGTCGGGGCACGGCACGTCGGGCGCCGGAACGACCGACGGCGCGCCGTCGCCGCTGACGATCAGGGCCCCGCGACCCGACAGCGTCACCGAGACGGCGGTGGCCGACCAGCGCCGGGCGAGCTCGCGGGCCCGGGACGTGGTGGCGGTGAGCAGCGCGCCGTCGTGCCCGGGGGCGAAGTGCCGTGCCTCCGCGCTGTTCGGCGTCGCCAGCGTGACGCCGGGCACCGGCTGCTCGCCGCGGGGGTGGGGGTCCCAGACGACGGGCGCGCGACCGGCGGCGGCCGCCGTCAGCGCGGCGCGCATGCCCTGTGCCGACGCGACGCCGCGTCCGTAGTCGGCGACGAGCACCGCGTCGGCCCGTGCGAGCGCGTCCTGCGCCTGCGCCGTCAGCGGACCGACCGGCCCCCCGGAGCCGCCGCGGTCCAGCCGGAGCAGGGACCGGCCGGCGCTGCGGACGCGCACCTTCTCCGGGGTGGCGCCGTCGAGCCCGAGGTCGACGACCCGGACCCCGCCCGCCTCCAGCAACCGGGCGAGCTCGCGTCCGGGCTCGTCCTGCGCCAGGGCGGTCACGAGCACGACGTCGCGACCGTCGGCCGCGGCGAGCAGGGCGGCCAGGCCGGCGCCACCGGGGCGGGGCACGTCGACGGGGGAGTCGACGACCGGCACCGGCGCGTCCGGCGAGAGCCGGTCGACGGTCCCGGTGAGGTCCCGGTCGAGCAGGGCGTCGCCGACGACGACGAGGCTCACGAGCGCGCCGGGGACGGCTCGGCGACCGGGGTGCTGCCGTCGTACGTCGCGCTGGTCGCGTGGTCGGCGCCCACCTGGAGGTCGACGGCGGCGCACAGCAGGTGCACGGCGACCTGGTGGACCTCCTGCACGGTCGCGGTCGCCGGGGCGGCGACGGCGATCGCCTCGTCGGCGGCGTCGGTCATGGCGTTGGGTCCGTTGCCCGTGAGCGCCCAGACGGTCAGCCCACCGGCGCGCGCCGCCTCCATGGCGGCCAGGACGTTGCCGCTGCGGCCGCTCGTCGACAGGCCGAGGAAGACGTCGCCCGGGCGGCCGTGCGCCTGCACCTGCCGGCTGAAGACGCTGTCGTAGCCGTAGTCGTTGGCGATCGCCGTGACCGCGGAGGTCTCGGCGTGCAGCGCGATCGCCGACAGCGCAGGGCGGTCGTCGCGGTAGCGCCCGACGAGCTCCGCGGTCAGGTGCTGGGCCTGCGCGGCGCTGCCGCCGTTGCCCGCGCACAGCAGGCGGCCGCCGCCGACGAGCACCGCGGCCAGGTGACGCCCCCAGGCGTCGAGCCGGTCGGTGTCGAGGGCGGGCAGGGCGTCGAGCAGCGCGCGCACGTGGGCGGCGCCGGAGAGCAGGGGGGCGGTCATGAGGACACCTCTTCGTCGAGCAGTTCGGCCAGGGGCAGGGGGAGCAGGTCCTCGTACGACTGCAGCGTCTGCACAGCCACGCGGTCCCAGGAGTACTTGGTGCGCGAGCGGCGGGCGCCCGCGCGACCGAGGGCGTGCAGGCGGTCGTCGTCGCAGAGCAGGTCGGCGAGCGCCTCGGCCAGCAGGTCGGGCCGCCGTGGCGGGACGTGCACGCCGGTCCGTCCGTGCACGACCGTGTCGATGATGCCGCCGACCGCCGAGGCGACGACCGGCACGCCGCAGGCCATCGCCTCGAGCGGGACGATGCCGAACGGCTCGTACCAGGGCACGCAGACGGCGACGTCGGCCGAGCGGAACAGCGCCGGCAGGCCCTCGCGACCGACCCGGCCCCGGAACACGACGCGGTCGGCGACCCCCGCCCGCTCGGCCACCTCCCGCAGCCGGGCGACCTCGGGGTCGGCGTCCAGCTCGGCGGCGTCGGGGCCGCCGGCGACCACGAGCTCGGTGTCGGGGCCGCCTGCTGCACGCATCCGGCCCAGCGCCTCGATGGCGTTGCCGACGCCCTTGCGCTCGACCAGCCGCCCGACGCAGACCACGCGCCGCAGGCCCGGGGTGCGGGGCTCGGGCTGCACCCCCGGGTGGAAGGTGGTCAGGTCGACCCCGCAGGGCACCACGGAGATGCGCCGGCGGTCGCCGCCGAGGCGCAGCAGCTCGAAGACCTCGTCGGTGCAGGTCGCGACGACGCGGTCGACGTCGCGGACGAGCGCCTCCTCGACCGCGAGGCGCCCGGCGGGGCTGGTGTCGCGCGGACCCTGGTGGCGCTTCTTGACCACTCCGAGGGCGTGGAAGGTCAGCACGACCGGGATGCCGAGCGGGCGCGCCGCCGTCAGCGCGGCCTGGCCGCTCATCCAGAAGTGGGCGTGCACGACGTCGGGACGGCGGGCGGCCCACTGGCGGTGCAGGTCCGCGGCGAAGTCGTCCATGTACGGCAGCAGGTCGTCCTTGGGCACCGCCCGCGGCGGGCCGGCCATGACGTGGTCGACGGTGACACCGGGGCTCATGCGGACCCGTCGTGGCAGGCGCTGGTCGTCGCGCCGGGTGTGCACGACCACGTCGACGCCGTGCCGGGCCATGCCCTGCGCCAGGGCGGCGACGTGGACGTTCTGCCCGCCGGCGTCGACGCCGCCGAGGACCGCCAGCGGACTGGCGTGCTCGGAGACCATGGCCACTCTCACGGCGCGCTCCTCATGCGTTGGCCGCCGGTCGGCGGAGGGCCAGCGACGGCGCCAGGGTGCTCACGGCGGCGACCGCCTCCTGCACCGGCACGTCGTCGAGGCACGGGTGACCGGGGACGGGACAGGTCCGGGCCCGGGTCAGCGCGCAGGCGGCCCCCTGGTCCCCGAGCAGCACGTGGGGGACCTGCCAGGGGCGCCAGCGCTCGGCGGGCACGACGGGGGCGAACAGCGACACCACCGGCGTGCCGACGGCCGCCGCGAGGTGGGCCGGTCCGGTGTTGCCGACGACGACGGCTGAGGCGCGGCGCAGGACGTCGGCAAGGGCGGCCAGGTCGGTGCGGCCGCCCAGGTCGGTGGCGCGTCCGTCGGCGACCTCGGCGGTCAGCGCGGTCTCGGCCGGCCCGCCGGTGACCACGACGCGCACGCCGCTGTCGCTGAGCTCCCGTACGACGGCGGCGGCCCACTGCGGCGTCGGCGCCCGCGCCGGCACCGACGCGCCGGGGTGCACCACGACGTACGGCTCGGCGCCGGTGAGCGCGGCGGTCGACGGCAGGTCGGCCCGCACCCGGAGCCCACCCCGGTCCCCGGGCGGGAGGACGGCGCCGGCGGCCTCGGCGAGCCGCAGCTGGCGCTCGGCCTCGTGCAGTCCGGAGTCGGGCAGCCGCAGCCGCAGGTCCAGCAGCGAGCCCGGGTAGTCCTCGCTCGCGGCGCCGATCCAGGGGACCCCCGCCAGGCGCAGGACCAGCGCGGTCGGCAGCGGGCTCTGGTGGAACGACGTCAGGACGAGCGCCCGGTCGACGTGCGCGGCGCGCACCGCGGCGACGACGGCGGCGACGGCGTCGGGGTTAACCGGCGCCGGGTCGGCGACGATCCAGGGGCAGGACCAGACCAGGACGTCGTCGACGCCGGGCAGCAGTCGTGCGGCGGCGACGCCGGCGGGGCCGACGAGCATGACGACCCGGTCGCCGCACGCGGCGACGGCGCGCACGGCCGGTCCGGCCAGCAGCACGTCTCCGTCGCTGTCGAGCCGGACGACGAGGGTGGTCCTCACCTGGAGCGCCTCGGGGCCGTCGCGTCCCGGAGCGCCTCCGCGCCGAGGACCAGGTCGACGGCGCGGCGCAGGTCGGCCACCACGGGGACCCCCGCCGCGCGGGCCTGCTCGACCTCCTCGGCGCGCGTGACCGGAGTGGGCACCAGGACGGCCCGTGCGCCGGCTGCTCGGGCAGCGCCGACGTCGGCGCCGATGTCCCCGACGACCGTGCAGCGCTCGGGTGCGACGCCGAGGGCCGCCGCTGCCTCGAGCACCATCCCGGGGGCCGGCTTGCGACAGGCGCAGCCGTCGTCCGGCCCGTGCTCGCAGACGAAGACCGGGCCCAGCGGGCCGACCAGGTCCTGCAGCCGGGCGTTCACGGCGTCGACCTCAGCACGGGTCAGCAGACCACGGGCTATCCCGCTCTGGTTGGACACCAGGGCCGTCGACACGCCGGCGGCGCGCAGGCGGTCGAGCGCCTCGCGAGCGCCGTCGACCGGCCGCACGAGCTCGGGGTCGCCGTTGTAGGGGACGTCGACGACGAGCGTGCCGTCACGGTCGAACAGGACGGCCTGGGCAGCCGGCAGGGCCGAGCCGGACGTCACCGGCCGGCCGGACGGCCGACGGCAGACGGTGCCCGGAGCAGAGGGCTGCGGTGGAGCATGCTGCGTCGTCTCCCCGGACTGTCCGCAGCGAAACAAGCACCTTCCGGAAGCCGGGGCTTACGGAAGGGTCCTGTCACCTGGCGGTCAGCCCTCACCCGGCGAGCTGTCGGGCCTCCGGCTCGCGCAGCAGGGCCAGGACGGCCTGCTCGATGTCGCCCTGGAAGGCGGGGGAGCCGTACGACGCCGAGTCGCCGAGGGCCTCGAGGTCCCGGGCGATGGTGACGCCGTTGTCGTAGAGGTCGAGGATGCGGGGGTCGATGTAGCTGGCCCGGCACACCGCCGGGGTGTTGCCCAGCTTCTCGGCCACCTCCTTGACCACCCGGGTCACCGCCCGCTTGCGCGCCGTCGGGGTGTCGGCGTGGGTGGACACCGCCAGGCCCACCGCTGCCATGACCGTCGCCGACCAGGTGCGGAAGTCCTTCGCGGTGTCCTCGCCGCCGGTCACCGAGCGCAGGTAGTCGTTGATGTCGCCGCTCTTCACGTCGACCCACGCACCGCTGCGGCCGGAGCCGCTGCGGTAGGCCAGCAGCTCCGGTCCGCCGCCTCGGCGCTGCCGGAGCTGCTTGACGACCGACGCCACCTCCGGCTCGACGAGCGAGCGCTCCCAGAGCTTGCCGCTCTTGCCGGTGAACTCGAAGACGACCTCGAGGTCGTCGGAGTCGCTGCGGGTGACGGTGACGTGCTCCTTGAGCAGCGTCGCCAGGCCGTACGACTGGTTCTCCGAGGCGTACTGCTCGCCGCCGATGCGGAAGAAGCCCAGGTCGAGCAGGCGGACCGCGCAGGCCAGCACCCGGGTGCGGGTCAGCCCCTCGGTGGTGAGGTCGGCGCGCATGCGCTCGCGCGCGGCGGGCAGGCGCGCCGCGAAGTCGAGCACCCGGTCGTGCTTGACCAGGTCGCGCTGCACCCGCCACGCGTCGTGGTAGCGGTACTGGCGGCGCCCCTTGACGTCGACCCCGGTGGCCTGGATGTGGCCGGTCGCGACGGAGCAGATCCACACGTCCTCCCAGGCCGGGGGCAGGACGAGCGACTCGATCCGCGCCAGGACCGCCTCGTCGGTGACCTTCGCCCCGGCCGCGTCGACGTAGCGGAAGCCCTTGCCGGAGCGGACGCGCGCGATGCCCGGGCCGGAGCAGGAGACGCGCCTCAGGCGGACCACGGCAGGACCTCTCCTCACGACGGGGGCAGGGCGGCGGTCAGACCTCGGGCTCGAGGTGCATGGCCGACTCCTCGGCGCTGTACCCGCCCAGGTCGGTGCCCACGTCACCGGCGACCAGGTCGGCCTCGGTGTCGCTGCGGGCCCCCTCGTCGGTCTCGACCAGGCGTCCGACGCCCTGGCCGGCACGCTCGTCGAAGGGCGTGTCCGCGCCCAGCTCCTCGTTCGCCGGCTCGTCGAGGGCGTCGAGCACGTCGGCCTCCTCGCGGCCGAGCCGGGTGTCGAGCGGCTCGCCCTCGGCCTGCTCGGCCGCGGTGGTGCCCCACTCGTCGACGGCGATGGCGGTGTCGTGCGGCGGCTCCATCGTGGCTTCGGTGTCACCGGCGATGATCTGCGTCGGGTCGGAGAAGCCGGGGTCCGGGATGCCTTCGGCCTCGGCCTCGGAGGGCGGCTCGGGGATGCGCGAGGTCATGGGTGTTCCTCTCTGCCGCGGTCGGGTGACCGCGGTCCGGTACGGGACGAGCCGAGGGCCGCCTCCAGCGGAGACGGCCCTCGACCGGCGTGCCCTGGCGGGCGACGGGGTGGAGCTAGGACTGCTTGACGGTGGTCCCGGTGCCGGGGGTGGCCGCCTCGATCGTCGACTTGAAGGCGGCCAGGGCCTTCTCGACCTTGTCCTGCGGGTCGCTGAAGATCTTGGCCACGGCCTCGCCGACGAACCCGGCCGGCGGGTCGTACTGCAGGCTGACCTCGACGCCGGTGGTGCCGCCGTGGTCGTCGAACCGCACGGCGCCGGCGTTCTTGACCTCCAGGCCTCCGCTGTCCTCGGTGGCCCAGGCGATGCGGGTGTTGGGGACGTCCTCGACGATGCGGGCGTCCCACTCGACGGTCTTGCCGAGCGGCCCGGACACCTTCCAGTGCGTGACGTGCGTGCCGCCGTCCTTGGGCGTCACGGACTGCACGTCCGGCATGATCTGCGGGAGGTTCGTCAGTCCGCGCCACCAGGCGTAGCACTGCTCGGCCGGGGCGTTGACCTCGAGGTAGTGGGCGACGGATCCCATGTCGGTGTCCTCTCTCTCAGGTTCAGGGGGAGCGCAGAGCGGCGTTGCTAGATCGTGTCGCTGGGGCGCGCGCCGCCGAGCGGCGTCGTCGCGCCGGTGTTGGCGCCGGTGCCCAGGTCGACGACCACGACGTCGGTCTCGGTCGCGGTGGTCGTCGCGGGCGGCGGGAAGCCGGTGCCGGTGTCGCCGATCGTGCCGGTGGAGCTGCTGGCGGTGCTGCCGCCCGTGCCGCCGCCGACCTTGTCGCTGACGGTGCTCTTGGCGCTGTCGGCGACGGTGGAGGCGGTCTCCTTGACCGTGGCGGTGGCGTTCTGGACAGCGGGCATGCCGGCGATCTCGCGGAACTTGGCCTCGATCTGGTTGTAGCGCTCCTTGCCGGCCTTGGCGCCGAGGACGTAGCCGGCGCCTGCGGCGGCAGCGAGGGTGAGCTTGCGGAACACGGTGGCCTCCAGGCGCAGTGTGGGGTGATCGTCTCCGCGTCCCTACCCCGCCTGACGCTTCCCACCACACCTGACGGCGCGCTCCGCAGAGCGTGTCCTGGCCCACAGCGCGGTGCCGGCCGTGCGCTAGTCTTGGGCGTCGCAGCCGGCGTGCCGGCGCGGTCCCCCATAGCTCAATTGGCAGAGCATGCGACTGTTAATCGCAGGGTTTCTGGTTCAAGTCCAGATGGGGGAGCACTGCAGGCCGGCGGTCATCTGACGGCTGGACGCGAGCGCGTCGTGCTCGGAGATCTGAGACGCCTCCTGCGCAGCATGGACGCACTGCCCGCCTTCCAGCCGGGCTGACCGATCAGGGTCGACGCCCCCGGCCGGCGCTCTTCCGGGAAGACGATCAGCGCCGAACCAGGCGCCTGCGCCACCCGAGGATCGGTCATCCGGCCGGCGCGGGCAGTGTGCTGCTCGCCGGCTCAGGAGCGAGCCTCCAGAGGAGCTCGCCCCCGAGCGCGCCAGCCGTGCAGCCTGTCAGACCCAGTTGTTGCCTCGCACCATGATCACCTCCCGTCGGGGTCGGGTGAGGCGTCACCGAAGCACGGGCTAGTTCTGCAGTCCAGCCGCAGAGTGCTGTCCCGGTCACGGAGGGCTTCTGCCAACCACGGGCGACCGCCCTGCCGAGGAGTGGTCCTCCACGGCGGCGGACCCCGTCGACGGGCGCGTCAGGCCGTCCGCTCAGGCGTCGAGGTCCCATGGACCATGGTGCGACGTCGGCGGCGGTGCGGAGGAACGCGACGTCGTCGAGCCGGTCGGGGATCGGCCTGCTGGCCATGGTCACGGCGCCGACGACGAACCGCAGGACCTGGCGCCCGTCGCCGTCGGCGGCGGTGTCCCGCAGCTCCGACTTCACCGACCGATCAGTTCGTCGTGCAGCGGCGGTCGTCACCCCTGGCGGGCGGGAGCCCGGTCAGGAGGCGGCATGGGTACGAAGGTCGAGCTGCGGCTGCTCGGACCGCTCACGGACGACGCCGTCACGACCGCCTGCGAGGCGCTGCGGGCGCGCCTGCGCCAGGGGGGCGTCAGCCGGGTGCTGTGCCACCTCGACGGAGTGCCCAGTGACCTGACCGCCGTCGACGTGCTGGCCCGCCTCCGGCTGCTCGCCCGGCGAGCGGGCGTGCCCCTGGTCCTGCAGGGACACGACCCCGGCCTGCCGGCGTTGCTGGAGCTCGTCGGCCTGTCGGAGCTCCTGACGAGTCCGAGTCCGAGCACGAGTCCGGGGCCGGACACCGGAACGTCCGGTCAGCAGGGTCGGTCCATGCGTACGGTGGCCGGGCAGTGGACCAGGCCGTCACCACGAGGGGGAGTCCGATGACCGGCACAGTCACCGTCCAGCAGTCCGGAGCGTCCGCACGGGTCTCCGACGAGGAGCTCGAGCGGCACCGCCGCGAGCTCACCGCCTACTGCTACCGCATGCTCGGATCGGGCTTCGACGCCGAGGACGCGGTGCAGGAGACGATGGTGCGGGCCTGGCGGGCCGCCGACCGCTTCGACGGCCGCTCGAGCCTGCGGTCCTGGCTCTACCGGATCGCGACCAACGTGTGCTTCGACGCGTTGAACGGCCGGCGCAACCGGGCGCTGCCCATGGACATGTCCGCCGACCCGTCCGCACCGGTGCAGAGCTCGCTCGGCACACCGCTGCCGGAGACGACGTGGGTCGAGCCGGTGGCCGACGGCAGCGTCCTGCCCGACAGCAGCGATCCGGCCGAGCTGCTGGTGGCCCGCGAGTCGGTGCGCCTGGCGTTCGTCGCGGCGCTGCAGCACCTGCCGCCGCGCCAGCGTGCGGTGCTGGTCCTGCGCGAGGTGCTCCGGTGGAAGGCCGACGAGGTCGCCGAGCTGCTCGACACCTCGGTGGCGTCGGTCAACAGCGCCCTGCAGCGGGCCCGGGCGACCCTCTCGACGCGCTCGCCGCTCGGCACCGCCCCGGACCCGCTGGACGAGGAGCACACCGCGCTGCTGCGCCGCTACGTCGAGGCCTTCGAGCGCTACGACATCACCTCGCTGGTGGCCCTGCTGCACGAGGACGCGACCCAGTCGATGCCCCCGTGGGCGTTGTGGCTGTCCGGTCCGAGCGACATCGGCGACTGGCACACCGGTCCCGGCGGTGGCTGCCGCGGATCGCGGATGCTCGAGGTCCGGATCAACGGCACGATCGGCTTCGCGCAGTACAAGCCCAGCGCGACGGCGGGCCGGCTGGAGCCCTGGGCCGTCCACCTGCTGGAGGTGGCCGACGGCCGGATCACGTCGATCACCAACTTCGTCGGCAGTCGGCTGTTCGCGGCGCTGGGCCTGCCGGACCACCTCACGGTCTGACGCCCAGGATCAGGATCAGGGCCTGACGGTCAGGCCTGGCTCTCACGCTCTGACGGTCACGTGTGACGGTCAGGTCTGGCGTCAGGCTCGGGCGTTCAGGACGGCGGCAGCCAGTCGTCGAGCCCGAACAGCATGCGGCCGTCCCGCCACACCTCGAAGCTGGCGACCTGCAGCTCGACGTCGTAGTCCAGCGCCCACTGCGCGTCGTCGCAGAGGCGACCGGACGCCGACGAGAGCCACCCTTGCGCGATGTCGACCGGCAGTCCTGCGTCGCGCAGCGCGCGCGACACCTGCTCCTCGGTGGCCCGGAGGTCCGTCACGCAGTAGGTGCCGGACGCGCGCATGCCGGCAGACGCTACTCGGGCCCGGCGCCCCGCGGGTGACGCACGGGACAGATGGGACGGCGGTGGACACGACCGCGGGTGTGGCGGCGGAGACAGGGGCGGGCACGCCGGTCACGGGCGTACGGGCGCCCCGTCGACCCGCCCGGCAGGATGGCAGGCATGACCCTGCGACCCTGGGAACCGGTGCTCGACTGGCTGAGCGGACCCGGCCTCGAGATCCTGCTGCTCGTCACCGGCGCTGTCCTGCTGGCCCGCTTCTGCGGCTGGGCGGAGGAGCGGATCACCGACCGGATCGACCACAACGCCCGTGAGACCGACGCGCTGGTGCGGTCGGAGGCCTCCAAGCACCGGCACAGCCTGGCCCAGGTGGCCACCTGGGTGTTGATCGTCGGGATCTACTGCGTGACCGCGCTGCTCGTCGTGTCACGGCTCGGCGTGCCGCTCGCCGGCCTGGTCGCCCCGGCGACCGTGGCCGGCGTGGCGCTGGGCTTCGGTGCCCAGCGCATCGTGCAGGACCTGCTGGCGGGCTTCTTCATCATCACCGAGCGGCAGTACGGGTTCGGCGACGTCGTGCGCCTGGCCGTCATCGGGATCGGTGAGCCGCGCACCGGCACGGTCGAGGACGTCACCCTGCGCGTGACGCAGATCCGCACCGTCGACGGCGAGGTGGTGGTGACGCCGAACGGCCAGATCGTCCAGGTCGTCAACCTCTCGCGCGACTGGGCGCGCGCGGTGATCGACATCCCGCTGCCCACGGGTACGGACATCTCCCGCGTCAACACCGTGCTGCAGGGCGTCGGAACAGCGGCGTACGGCGACGCCGGCATGCGTGCCCTGCTGCTCGACGTCCCCTCGGTGATGGGCGTCGAGAGCCTCGAGGTGGACCAGCTGGCGATCCGGATGGTGGCCCGCACGCTGCCGGGCAAGCAGTTCGACGTGGGACGCGAGCTGCGGGCGCGTGCGGTCATCGCGCTGCGCGCCGAGGGCCTGGCGGTCGGAGCCGGGCTCGACACCGCCGAGCCGTCGGGCCGGACGTGACCCGCCCCCGCCGCTCGACGATCGGGCTGGCCCTCGTCTTCGTCGTCGCCTTCCTGATCTGGTCGAGCCTGCGACCCGAGAGCACCGCGACGAACGAGCAGAGGCTCGTCCCGGCCCCCGTGGCCACGCCTGCGGCCCCGAGTCCGGAGCCGACACCCGAGGACGAGCCGTCGCCGGAGCCGTCGGCCGACGAGCCGACCGAGGAGGCCTCGCCCGAGCCGTCGGCTGAGGAGCCGACCGACGAGGTGTCGCCCACACCGGACGGCCCCGGCGGAGGTGACGCCTCACCGGCCGCTCCGGAGGCCTCTCCGACCGGCTGACGTCGGCGGGTAGAGGACAGCGAGGCCCGGTCCGCGCGCCGGCCGCAGGAGAAGCCGGTTTTCAGCAGCTTCTCCGGTCTCAGGAGCTCGCGCGGCGGTCGGCCAGTGTCTGCATGCCGACCCGGTCACGCCCGGAGCCCTTGGCGCGGTAGAGGCCGGCGTCGGCGACGGCCAGCAGCTCGGACAGCGACGGCGGATCCGCGGTGCCCGCATCGGCGACGCTGACGCCCAGCGAGACCGTCACCTGCACCACCGCGCCGGCCACCGGCGTGACGACCGCCGCCACACCGGCGCGCAGCCGCTCCGCCGCCTGAACGGCTTCCGAGCGGTCCATGCCGGGCAGCAGCGCGGCGAACTCCTCGCCGCCGAAGCGGCACAGCAGGTCGCCGTCGCGCAGCTGCGCGCGCAGGGCGGTCGCGACGGCGCGCAGGACGTCGTCGCCGGCCAGGTGGCCGTGCACGTCGTTGACGGCCTTGAAGTGGTCGATGTCGATCAGCAGGACAGCCGTGGGCAGGCCGCGCCGGTGTCCTGCCGCCAGGACCGTCTCGGCGTCCCGCTCCCACGCTCCGGCGTTGAGCAGTCCGGTCTTCGTGTCGGTGCGGGACGCCGTGTGCAGCTGGGCGTACAGCATCCCGCGCTGCAGCACGAGCAGCGGCGGCAGCGCCACCGGCACCATCCACGGACTGACCGAGACGGCGACGGCGACCAGCACTCCGGCGCACACCTCGATGAGCTCCAGGCGCCCGTCCCCGACGACGAAGACCTCGCGCCAGCGCGACTCCGGGTCGGCGGTCTTGACCGCGAGCCCGATCAGCAGCGTGTTCAGCGCCTTGGCGACGATCGCTGCCAGGGACACGGCCAGTACGGTCCCCGCGGCCGTGTCCGGCAGCAGACCGTCCCCGGACGCCCGCCCGGCCAGGGCGCTGAACGCCACGGACGCGGCTGCGTGCGCCACGCCGATGGCGGCGGCCGAGTAGACCCGTTTGAAGGTGTCGATGCGCTTGACCCGCCACTGGGTGAGCGCCATGAGCACCACCGGCGTGAGCAGGGACCAGAAGGGCGGGAGCAGCACCGCGACGGGCACGTACCACGCCGCCAGCATGTCGTTGGCGTTCATGCCGGACGGCTCGGGGATGCGCCGGGAGGCCTCGACGGCGGCTGCTGCGGCCCCGACCAGCAGCAGGAACAGGGCTGCGTCCGACGCCACGAGGCGTGGGACGGCCAGCACTGCCCAGGCCCCGGCCACGACGGTCACCACGGCGACGAGGCACCGGGTCGTCCACGGCAGCGCGCTGGCGGCCCAGGTGGCGGGCATGCTCCACCGCCGGCGGGGGTCGGGCTGCGCAGCGGCGACCGGCACCGCCGGAGCGTCCCCCGGGCTCGGGCGGCTCAGTTTCGCCTCCTCGACGCACGTGCTGCCACCATACCGATGCCAACTGTGACAGAAGCGCGCCGTGCGTCAACTCCTGCGGCAACGCGCCGATGTCCAGAGCACACCCGTCGCGCACACCCCCGCCTGCGACGGCCGGCCTTGCGACCACGGGAGGAGACAGCCATGCTCGGCAACAAGTGGACCTGATCCGCCCCTGTTGATCTCACGCCGCGAGCGGACACGGGTCCGGGCCGCAGGACCGGCCCGGACCCGTCCTCCTGCCGCCGGTCCCGTCGCGGATCGGACCGGTCAGGATCGCTGCCGCGGCTGACCGGGTAGGCGCGCGGCGTGGCTCGCCATCGTCTGGACCCGACACCCGAGACCGTCGCCGACGTCTTCTCCCGCAACCGGACGCCTGTGCTCACCGTGGCTCCGGGCGACACCGTCGAGGTCCGGTCGCTCGACGCGTCGGGCTACCTCGCGCGTCCGCGTGTGCGCGGTGAGCGGCCGCCGCAGCTGATCCCCGACGCGCAGGGGCACTGCCTGACCGGTCCGATCGCCGTCGAGGGCGCCGAGCCGGGGGGGCACCTGAGCGTCCTGGTCAGGTCGCTGGTCCCGGACGACTGGGGCTGGACCGTCGCCGGGGCCCTGGACAACCCGCTCAACCGCCGCCTCGGGGTCGTGCCGGGTGAGCCGTCCTGGCTGCTGTGGGACCTCGACGTGGTGCGCGGGACTGCCACCGAGTCACGCGGCGTACGACGCTCACTCGCACCGTTCCTGGGCGTCATCGGCCTGGCGCCTGCCGAGCCGGGCGACCACCCGACCGTCCCGCCGCGGGCCGACACCGGCGGCAACATCGACTGTCGTGAGCTGACTGCCGGCTCGACCCTCTACCTCCCGGTGCAGGTGCCAGGGGCACTGCTCAGCGTCGGGGACGGGCACGCCGCCCAGGGCGACGGGGAGGTCGGCGGGACCGCGATCGAGTGCGCCATGACGACCGAGCTCGTCGTCGACCTCGAGGCTGACCGGCCGGTCCCTGGCGTCCACGCCGTCACCCCCACCGCCCGCATCACCTTCGGCTTCGACGCCGACCTGAACGCGGCGAGCGCCGACGCGCTCGCGGCGATGCTGAGCTGGATGCAGGCCCTGTACGACCTCGACCGCACGACGGCGCTCGCGCTGGCGAGCACGGTGGTCGACCTGCGGGTGACGCAGGTGGCCAACCGGACGTGGGGCGTGCACGCGGTGCTGGCGCACGACGTGCTCGTGCGCTGCTGACGGGGGGCGTACGAGGTGGTCCTGCCGCGGGGGAGCCTGGCCGCCTGCCGTGTCCTGCCCGTCAGCTGCGGGGCCGCCAGCGTCGCGGGACAGCTCGTGCGTCACCGACTCCGGAGTCCGTCGCTCGTCCGCCGCCCGGGTTCTTCGACGGGCCCGGATCACCGGCATGTCGAGCGGCCTGTGGGCAAGGCGACGTCGACGGTGGTGCGCACTACCGTGCAGGGCCTGGGGCGGTAGCTCAGCCGGTCAGAGCAGGGGACTCATAATCCCTCGGTCGTGGGTTCGAGCCCCACCCGCCCCACCGCATCGTCGCAGGTCACAGCCCTGTAGATGATCTCTGACCGAGGGATCTCCGGCCCCGATCAAGATCATGCTCACAGAATGCTCACAACTTCCACGCTCAGCAGTGGATCTTGCCGATAATCCCTCGGTCAGCGCAGACGCCGG
>CADCUB010000047.1 GCA_902805775.1 uncultured Frankineae bacterium
GGGGACGAGCGTCACTGTCGTCGTGGCCGACGCGGTCGAGGAGGCGTAGCCGGACCCGCCGGCGTACGACGCCCGGTAGGTGCACGTGCCGACCGGGGGAGCGCCGTCGGTCACGGCGTAGCGCCCGTCCGGCGACGTGGCGATCGACGCCGACCACGCCGTCCCGCAGCCGCTGCGGCTCACCGTGACCGTGCCGCCCGCCACCGGACCTGACGGCTCGACCAGCACGCCGCTGACCGTCACCGGCGTCCCGGCGGCGACGGTGTCGGCCGCGACGGCCGTGAGCTTCGTGGCCGTGAGGACCGTCGTCGAGGCGGTGGCCGTGACCGCCGGGTGGATGCCGTTCGCGGCGACCGTCGCCGTGTACGTGAAGTCACCGGCGGGCGCGGCGTCGCTGAACGTCGCCCGACCCCTCGCGTCGGTGACGACCGCCGGCAGCTCGACGCGCATGCCCATGCCCGTGCGGACCAGCGAGACCGTCAGGCCAGCGGTGCTGTCGGTGCCGGAGTAGTACAGCTGCGCCGTGCCGGACACCGGGGTGCCGCCGCTCGTCCCGCGCGCGAGCGAGAGGAGCAGCGTCCCCTCCACGGGCCAGACCAGGACGGAGGTCGACGCCCGGGCGGCGTCGGCGTCGCGCGAGACCTCGTAGACGTACGTCCCGGACGCCGGTGGCGTGTCGACGAGGCCGAAGCTGCCGAAGGCGTCGGTCGTGACGTCGGGCAGCGTCACGGGGGACCCGCCGGTGGCGACGCGGGTCACGTGGAGCACCTGGTCGGCCAGGGGCGCGCCGGCGACCGTGGCGAGCCGGCCGCGGACGGTCGTGCTGCTGCCCGGGTACATCGCGCTGGGGCTGGCGCTGAGCGTCACCGTGGCCGTGTCGGACGACGGGACGTCGAGCACCCGCACCGCCAGGCCGCCGCCGTAGACGTCTCCGGTCACCGCCCACACACGCAGGCCGTCGGCGGACACAGCGAGCCCCCGGGGCCGCAGCAGCGCGTTCGCGCCGAAGTCGACGATCCGCGCGGGAGCGTTCAGCCCCTGGCGGTAGACGTAGACGTCGGGCTCGTAGGAGGAGTCCAGCCCGGCGACGAACGTCTCGCCGTCGGCCGACCAGGCTCCTGCCAGCGGATAGGGGCCGCTCGGGTAGGTGCCCATCAGCTCGAGCTTGTTGCTGGACCAGATCGAGTGCTGGTACGGCGATCCGCAGGCTGTCACGACCCGCGACCCGTCCGGCGCGGCGCTGAGGTCACGCAGGTTGCTGCACACCTGGCTGCGGGCGGCGACGAGGACCGGCTCGGCGGCGGTCACGTCGTACAGGTGCAGCCCGGTCGGGCTCAGCCCGCTGTCGGCGGCGTAGACCTGCCCGGCCGGGCCGGTCGCGACCACCGGCCGGTAGAACGGCCCGCTCGTGACGCCGCCGTACGCCCGGCCGGTGGCGGCGTCGACGACGCCGAGGCCGCCGTACGACCCGCTCCCGCCGTAGGTGTTGCAGGAGTGGCCGTAGACCAGGCGGGTGCCCACGACGGCGACGTCGCCCGGGCAGTGCCCGGTCGGCAGGCCGATGGTCTGGGTGACGGCGAGGGTCGTCGTGTCGACCTCCTTGAGCGCCCCGGCGGAGGGCAGCGCCACCCAGAGCGAGCTGCCGTCCGGCGTCAGGGCCATCCCGTGGGCGCCGGCCAGCCCGTCGATCGTCCGGCCCGCGCCGCCCTGCAGGTCGGTGACGCGCACGCCGGTGCCGGACGAGCCGGACGACAGGAACAGCTGGCCGTGCCGCTCGTCGGCGACGAGATCGACGAAGCCGGTCCCGCTCAGTGGTACCGGCGGGCTGTCGGCGGACGCCGGTCCGGCGAGGACGGGCAGGGCGCCGGCCAGCAGCGCGGCGACGAGCAGGAGCGGTCGAGTACGGACGAGCACGGTTCCCCCACGGTGCAGACGAACTCGAGACGGTCCCAGCGCCTCGGGAGCGCGTCATCGACCGATCGGATGACGACGGGGGTGCTCGCGGACCATGCCGTCTGGCCCTCTCGGGCGCCAGGGGCCGCGCCGGAGGTGGGTCAGCCCGACGGGGAGTGCCCCACCGCGGGTCTTCGACGCCCCTCCGCGCCCCAGGTCTCGGTGGTCACAGGGCCGTCCGCCCGGTCGACATCACCCGAACGGGCCCTCGGGACGGCTCTCCAGCGGCCGAGACCTCCCTGCATGAGCATCGAGCCGGACACTGCCCCGGTCCTGAAGGCCCAGCACCGCATGCGCCGTCCGCCCGCGCAGCCCGCCGGCGCTCCCGTACCCGAGTCGGCGGTCCGGCAGCGCATGCTGCAGACCACCGGCGCCCTCGCCCTCGTCGCCACGGTGGCCTACCTGGTGTGGCGGGTGGGCTGGACCATGACGGACACCGCGCTGTGGCTGTCCGTCCCGTTCCTGCTGTTCGAGCTGCACGCCGCGGTGAGCCTGGCGCTGTTCGTGTTCTCCACCTGGGACGTGACGCCGCCCTCGCGGCCCGACCTGCCCGCGCAGCTGCCGCGCACCGCCGTGCTCATCACGACCTACGACGAGGACCTCGAGGTCCTCCTGCCGACGGTCACCGCTGCCCTGGCGCTCGAGCCGGCGCACGAGACGTTCGTGCTCGACGACGGGGACCGCCTGGAGGTGGCCCAGATGGCCCGGGCGCTCGGCGCCACGTACGTCGCCCGACCGGTGCACGACCACGCCAAGGCCGGCAACCTCAACCACGCCCTCGCCCGCGTCGACGCCGAGGTCGTCGCGGTGCTCGACGCCGACCACGTCCCCGAGCCCGACTTCCTGCTGGCGCTGCTGGGCTACTTCTCGGACCCGCAGGTGGCGGTCGTCCAGTCGCCGCAGGAGTTCTACAACACCGACTCCTTCGAGCACACCTCCGACCCGGCGGTGCACGAGGAGTCGCTGTTCTACCGGGTCGTGCAGCCCGCCAAGAACCGCTGGAACGCCACCTTCTGGTGCGGCACGAACGCGTTGATCCGCGTGGACGCGCTGCGGGAGGTGGGCGGGGTCGCCACCGAGACGATCACGGAGGACCTGCACACCACCCTGCGCCTGCACCGCGCCGGGTGGCGCACCGTCTACCACGACCAGGTCCTGGCCCGGGGGCTCGCGGCGGCCGGCCCGGACCAGTTCCTGGCCCAGCGCACGCGCTGGGGACGCGGGTCGATGCAGGTGCTGCGGCAGGACAACCCCCTGTTCGGCGAGGGCCTGACCCTCGGGCAGCGGCTCGCCTACGCCTACTCCCTGAGCGCGTGGTTCGACGCCTGGCGCACGCTCGGCCTGGCGCTGCTCCCGGTCGTGGTCCTGCTGACCGGGCAGTTCCCGCTCTCGGCCCCGCCGGAGGCGTTCCTCGCCACCTTCGCCTGCGTCTTCACGCTGCAGCAGAGCGCGCTGATCCTGCTCGGGCGCGGCCGCGCACGGGTCGGCTTCTCGCTGGTCTTCGACATGATCCGGCTGCCGGCGAACCTGCCGGCCACGCTGACCCTGCTCGTCCCCGGCTCACACGGCTTCAGCGTGACGCCCAAGGGCCGTACGGGCGAGGAGCGGTCACGCGCCCGTGTCCCGTCGCTCCTGCCGGGGCTGGCCGTGCTGCTGTGCGCCGCTGGCCTGTGGGGGGTCGCCAGCCTGCTGGGAGCCACGCCGACGACGTACGCCTCGCCGTCCGCAGCGATCGTGTCGCTGCTCTGGCTGGGGGTCACCCTCGCCGTCCTGACCGCGGGCATCGCACGGATCCGGTCCCTGCGCTTCGGCGTCGAGCGCCGGGACGGCTCGCGCCACCCGGCGGAGCTCGCGGCCTCGGTCGACGGACGCCCTGCGCTGGTCACCGACCTGTCCGTGGGAGGCGCCCAGCTCCGGCTCGCCGGTCCCACCAAGGCGCACGGCCCCGACGTCGGTGACGAGCCGGTCGTCGAGCTGCTGCTGCAGGACGGAGGGTCGGTGATGCTGAGGAGCACGGTCCGCAGCGGCTCCGGAGACCTGCGACGCGTGCAGTTCCAGGACCACCAGTGGCAGGAGGTCGCAGCCGTCGCCGCGGTGCTGTTCGCGTTCCGCCTGCGCGACGACCAGCCCGCCCCGCACGCCCTGGTCCCGCAGCAGCGGCGGGAAGCGGAGGTGGCGCAGGTCGTCGCGTAGGACGGCTCACCACCCCGCGACCGAGGCCCGACGCCGCGCGGGCCTCGGGCGGTGGGCGCGACACCGGACCGCTCGCTCGCAGCGTCACCGCTCGTCATGCGGTTAACGTCTGTCACGAGCGCGGGGGCCGGTCCCGCCCCGCCCTGCTGTGATGGAGCCCTGGAGAGCCGTGCCCGACACCGACACCCCGAACGCCGAGGCCGCCCTCGGCGCGCCGTCGAAGAGGCGCTCCCGGACGGGCACGACCGGCACGCGGCTGGTCATCGTCGAGTCGCCGGCCAAGGCCAAGAAGATCGCGTCCTTCCTCGGCCCGGGCTACGTCGTCGAGTCGAGCATCGGCCACATCCGCGACCTGCCCCGCAACGCCGCCGACGTGCCGGCGCAGTACAAGGGCCAGCCGTGGGCCCGCCTCGGCGTCGACGTCGACCACGACTTCCAGACGCTGTACGTCGTCAGCCCCGACAAGAAGAGCCAGGTCGCCAAGCTCAAGGACCTGCTCAAGTCGGCGGACGAGCTGTTCCTGGCCACCGACGAGGACCGCGAGGGCGAGGCGATCGCCTGGCACCTGCTGGAGACGCTCAAGCCGAAGGTCCCGGTCCGCCGGATGGTGTTCCACGAGATCACCCCGCAGGCGATCCAGCACGCCGTCGAGACGCCGCGCGAGCTCGACCGCGCGCTGGTCGACGCGCAGGAGACCCGGCGCGTGCTCGACCGGCTCTACGGCTACGAGGTCAGCCCGGTCCTGTGGAAGAAGGTCATGCCGAAGCTGTCGGCGGGCCGGGTGCAGTCGGTGGCCACGCGCGTCGTCGTGACGCGCGAGCGGGAGCGGATGGCGTTCCGGCAGGCGGAGTACTGGGACGTCGAGGGCTCCTTCCTCGCCGCGGCCGACCCCGCCGACCCGACGGCGCCCCGCAAGCTCACGGCGACGCTGCACTCGCTCGACGGGCGGCGCCTCGCGACCGGGTCGAGCTTCGAGCAGACGACCGGGCTGCTCAAGGACGGCGCCGACGTGGTGCTGCTCGACGAGGCGAGCGCGCACGACCTCGTCCGGCGCCTGGAGGGGGCCCCCTTCGCGGTCCGCTCGACCGACGAGAAGCCCTACACGCGCAAGCCGTACGCCCCGTTCATGACCAGCACCCTGCAGCAGGAGGGCGGGCGCAAGCTGCGCTTCTCCGCGCAGCGGGTGATGCAGACCGCGCAGCGGCTGTACGAGAACGGCTACATCACCTACATGCGCACCGACAGCACCAACCTGTCGGAGACGGCGGTCAACGCCGCCCGCACGCAGGCCCGGCAGCTGTACGGCCCCGAGTACGTCCCGGACGCGCCCCGCCGCTACGCCGGCAAGGTCAAGAACGCCCAGGAGGCGCACGAGGCGATCCGCCCCTCCGGCGACGTCTTCCGCACCCCGGGCGAGCTGGCGCGCGAGCTGTCCGGCGACGAGCTGCGGCTGTACGAGCTGATCTGGCAGCGCACGGTCGCCTCCCAGATGGCCGACGCGCGCGGGGTCACCGCGTCCGTGCGGCTCGGCGCGAGCACGCCCGACGGGCAGGACGCCGAGTTCGCCGCCAGCGGCCGGGTCATCACCTTCCCCGGCTTCCTGCGGGCCTACGTCGAGAGCACCGACGACGAGGAGACGGCCGAGAAGGACGACGCCGAGCGGCGCCTGCCGCGGGTCTCGCGCGGCGACGCGCTCGACGTGGAGGCGCTCGAGCCGCAGGGGCACACCACGAGCCCGCCCGCGCGCTTCACCGAGGCCTCGCTCGTCAAGCGCCTCGAGGAGCTCGGCATCGGCAGGCCGTCGACGTACGCCTCGATCATCACGACGATCCAGGACCGCGGCTACGTGTGGAAGAAGGGGTCGGCGCTGGTGCCGACCTGGCTGGCCTTCGCCGTGGTCAACCTGCTCGAGCAGCACTTCGACCGGCTGGTCGACTACGGCTTCACCGCCTCGCTGGAGGACGACCTCGACGTCATCGCCGGCGGCGAGGGCAACAGCGTCGAGTGGCTCAGCCGCTTCTACTTCGGCTCGGAGCAGGGCAAGGTCGGCGGGCTCGCCCGCCAGGGCGGCCTCAAGGCGATCGTCGGCAAGAACCTCGACGAGATCGACGCGCGCGCGATCAGCACCATCCCGATCGGCATGAGCGAGGACGGCCGGCCGGTCGTCGTGCGCGTGGGCCGGTACGGCCCCTACGTGCAGGTGGGCGAGGACGGGACGGAGGGGGTGCAGAAGGCCTCGCTGCCCGACGACCTCCCGCCCGACGAGCTGACCGTCGCCCGGGCCGTCGAGCTGGCCGCCGCGCCGTCGGGCGACCGGGTGCTCGGCACCGACCCGACGACCGGCTACGACGTGATCGCCCGGGCCGGGCGCTACGGGCCGTACGTCTCGCTCGTGCTGCCCGAAGGCGCCAAGGACAAGCCGCCGACGGCGTCGCTGTTCCGGACGATGGACCTCGAGACGCTCACCCTCGACCAGGCGCTGCAGCTGCTGACGCTGCCGCGGGTGCTCGGCCTCGCCGAGGACGGCGAGCCGATCACCGCGCAGAACGGCCGGTACGGGCCGTACGTCAGCAAGGGCAAGGAGTCGCGCTCGCTGGACAGCGAGGAGAAGCTGTTCGACGTCACCCTCGAGGAGGCGCTCGCGCTGCTGGCACAGCCCAAGCAGTACGGGCGCAAGGCCGCGGCGCCCAAGCCCCCGCTCAAGGAGCTCGGCACCGACCCGGTCAGCGGCGGCACGATGGTCGTCAAGGAGGGGCGCTTCGGGCCGTACGTCACCGACGGCGAGACGAACGCGTCGCTGCGCAAGGGCGACACGCCTGAGTCGCTGACCGACGAGCGGGCCAGCGACCTGCTCGCCGAGCGCCGGGCACGCGGTCCGGCGCCGAAGAAGACGGCGAAGGCGCCGGCGAAGGCTGCAGCCAAGGCGCCCGCGAAGAAGGCTGCGGCCAAGAAGGCGCCCGCGAAGAAGGCTGCGGCCAAGAAGGGCTGAGCCCGGCGGTGAGGGCGGCGGGCGGTCGCACCACCGTGGCGGCAGGTGCTGCGGAGGGGTGAGGCGGTGGTCGGCGTGCGGGAGGGCGGTGTGCGCCGGGCGGTGTGTGCGCGCGCGTGCGGCACCGGGGACGCGTGGTCGACGAGCACAGGGGCCCGACGTTCCGCGTCGTCCGGTCACACGGGAGAGGCTGTCCACAAGCACTTCTCGTCGCCTGAGACTGTCGGAGGTGCGGTCTAGGTTCGAGGCATGCAGACAGCAGCGGTGCGGCTCGCGGACACGGGCCAGGCGACCTCCGCGGTGGCTGCAGCGGCGGTGGCCTCGGTGGTCGACGCGCTGCTCGCCTTCCCGCTCACCGGCCTGAGCGCTGCCGAGCTGCAGGAGCGGATCGTCGCGGTGGTGCCGCAGGCCGGCCGGCTGCAGGGGTGGCTCCGGGCGGCGGAGGGGGAGCTGCACGCTGCCTGCGCCGGTCAGCTGCCGACCGACGACGGTCACCGCTCGCTCGCCGGGTGGCTCGCCGACGTCCGCCGCGACAGCCCCTCGGCCGTGGGTCGTGACCTGCGGACCTCGACGGCACTGCGCTCGCTGCCGGTGGTGGTCGATGCGGTGCTGGACGGGGTGCTGACGCCGGAGCAAGCGGCGGTGCTGGCCCGGCTGGTCGGCCGGATCGACGCCGACGCGCTGGTGGCCAGTCAGCGCGATCTGGTGCTGGTCGCGGCCGGCCGCGACCCGGCGGAGCTGGCCGCGTGGGTGCGGCACCAGATCGCGACGCACTGCGAGCCGGCGCTGGAGGCCGACGCCGAGCGAGGGCGGGATCGGCGCGTGCTGCAGCACAGCCGGGACGCCGACGGGACGCTGCGCGGCCGGTTCGTCATCGCTGCCGAGGACAGCGAGGCGGTGCTGACGGTGCTGGAGCCGCTGGCCCGCCGGCAGGGCACGCCGGACACCCGCACGGCCGGGCAGCGCCGGGCCGATGCGCTGGTGGAGGTGTGCGAGCAGGCGCTGCGGCATGGTGAGCTGCCCGACCACGGTGGCGCTCGGCCGCAGCTGAGCTACGTGCTGCCCGCCGGGTGGGCGGCCGGGCAGTCCGCGCAGGCGGCTTGCCGGCTCTGCGGCCCGCGCTGCCCGGACCACCGCCTGCCGGGCTTCGGCGACACGGTGGCGGCGTCGGTGCCCACCGGCGTGCGGCCGGCGGACGCCGGTGACGTCGGGTGGCCGGCGGCCCGGCCGGCCGAGCACTCCTGCGCGGTCGCGGCCTGGAGTGGACCGCAGACCCGGGGGCGCATCGAGGCGTTGCTGTGCGACGCGCGGATCAGCCGGGTGCTGCTCGACCCGGCCGGGCAGGTGCACGGCCTGCAGCCGCTGGGCCAGTCGGTCACCCCACGCCAGCGCCGGGCGCTCGCCGCCCGAGACCTGGGCTGCGTCGTGCGGGGATGCACCCGCCCGCCGGCGATGTGCGACGCGCACCACCTCCTGCGCCAGGCCGACGGCGGGCTGAGCGTCCTCGGCAACCTCGTGCTGCTGTGCCGCCGGCACCACGTCCTGTGGCACCTCGGCAAGATCGGGTTGCACCATCTCGAGGTGCCATGGCACCCGGACGCCCGGCCGCGGGTCTCCGCGTGGACCGACGACCTGTTCACCGCGCGAGCCGGTCCATGAGGAACACGCGATCGCGATCGCGGTCGCGTCGCGCGTCGGAGCCACCGTGCACGGATCCCCCGTCGTGCACACCGCTCCTCATCACGCTGCGACGGTCGCGGCGAGCACCCCGGGACTGCCGGGCCGGTGCTCCGCCGCGTCGCCCGCGACGAGCGAGTCGAGCTCTTCTCCTCGGGCTGACGACGGGTTCCGGTCGTAGCCTCGCAGCGTGAGCACTCCCGGTCCGACGCCTGCCCCGGAGCCGCTCCCGGTGCTGACGGAGGACACTCCGCCGCTCGCCGGGCGGGGCCCGCGGGCGGTGCTGCGCCTGCCGGCGTTCCGCAAGCTCTACACCGCGCTGGTGCTGTCGAGCTTCGGTGACTGGCTGGGCTTCCTGGCCACCACGGCGCTCGCCGCGCAGCTCGTCGACTCCTTCGAGGGCAAGGCCTTCGCCACCGGCGGCGTGCTGGTCTTCCGGCTGCTGCCGGCCGTGCTGTTCGGCCCGCTGGCGGGTGCCTTCGCCGACCGCTGGGACCGGCGCACGACCATGGTCGTCGCCGACCTGCTGCGGTTCCTGCTGTTCCTGTCGATCCCGATCGTCGGGTCGGTCGCCGACCGCAGCACGGCGCTGCTCCACCTGCTGGCTGCGTCGTTCCTCATCGAGACGGTCAGCCTGTTCTGGATCCCGGCCAAGGAGGCCTCGGTCCCCAACCTCGTCGGCCCGCAGCGGCTCGAGGGCGCCAACCAGCTCACCCTCATCGCGACGTACGGCTCCGCGCCCGTCGCCGCGGTCGTGTTCGGCCTGCTCAGCCTGGTGTCCCGGGCGCTCGGCAGCGGCTTCGAGTACTTCCGGACCGGCCCGGTCGACCTGGCGCTGTACGTCAACGCCGCGACGTTCCTGTTCGCCGCCCTCACCGTCTCCCGGCTCGACATCCCGGGCGGACGCCGCCGCACCGACAGCCAGCGCAGCACGATCGCCGCGAGCCTGCGCGAGGGGCTGGCCTTCATGAGCGGCACGCCGCTGGCGCGCGGCCTGCTCGTGGGCATGCTCGGAGCGCTGGCGGCCGGCGGTGCGATCATCGCGCTGGGCCGGCTGTTCGCCGAGTCGGTGCTGGCGGGAGGCGACGCGGCGTACGCCCTGCTGTTCGGCGCCATCTTCGCGGGCATCGCCCTGGGGGTGGCCCTTGGGCCGGCGGCGCTCGGTGACCTGTCGCGACGGCGGGTCTTCGGGCCGTCGATCGTCGGCGCGGGCTCGGCGCTGGTGTTCATGGCGCTGGTGCCGAACCTGTTCCTGGCGACGGTCGCCACGCTGCTGGTCGGCGCCTTCGCCGGCGTCGCGTACGTCGTGGGGCTCACGCTGCTCGGACTGGAGATCGACGACGGGATGCGCGGTCGGATGTTCGGCCTGGTCCAGTCGCTGATGCGGATCGACCTGCTCCTGGTGACGGCGACGACGCCGTTCATCGCCGGCAGCATCGGCGTGCGGGAGGGACCGCTCGGCATCAGCATCAACGGCGTCTCGGTCGTCCTGCTCGTGGGCGGCCTGCTGGCGGTCGGCGTGGGCCTGCTCGCCTACCGCCAGATGGACGACCGCCCGGGCATCCCGCTGCGCGTCGACCTGGCTCGCCGCCTGGCCCGGCGCGGGCCGGAGAAGACCCACCGCGGCACGTTCGTCGCGCTCGAGGGCGGTGAGGGCGCCGGCAAGTCGACCCAGCTCGCCCTGCTCGAGGCGTGGCTGCGGGCGCGGGGCCACGACGTCGTGGTCACCCGGGAGCCCGGCGCGACCTCGGCCGGCGGGCGCATCCGGGAGCTGCTGCTGGACCCGACCGCGACGCTGTCGCCGCGCGCGGAGGCGATGCTCTACGCCGCCGACCGCGCCCAGCACGTCGCGGAGGTCGTACGCCCGGCGCTCGAGCGCGGTGCGGTCGTGCTGACCGACCGCTACGTCGACAGCTCGCTGGCCTACCAGGGGGCCGGTCGCGAGCTCGAGCGCGACGAGGTCGCCCGGCTCTCGCGCTGGGCCACCGAGGGGCTCACCCCCGACCTGGTCGTGCTGCTCGACGTCGACCCGGTGGTCGGGCTGCGCCGTGCCGGCGACAGCCCGGACCGGATCGAGGCGGAGTCGCTGGAGTTCCACCGCCGGGTGCGGGAGGGCTTCCTCGAGCTGGCCGGGCAGGCACCCGACCGCTACCTGGTCGTCGCGGCCGACGGCTCTCCCGAGCAGGTGCACGCCGCCGTCCGTCGCCGCCTCGCCGACCTCGTGCCCGAGCCGCAGGTCGTGCGGGCGTGAGCGTCTTCGCCGACCTGGTCGGGCAGGAGGCGGTCGTCGACCAGCTGCGTGCCGCGGCGGCCGCCGCCGCGCGGGTGCAGGCCGGCCAGGACGAGGGCAGCGGCGCCATGACCCACGCCTGGCTGTTCACCGGACCGCCCGGGTCCGGCCGGTCGAACGCCGCCAAGGCCTTCGCCGCCGCCCTGCAGTGCGCGACCGGCGAGGGCTGCGGGCGGTGCGAGGGCTGCCGGCAGGTGATGGCCGGCGCCCACCCGGACGTCGCGCTCATCGTGCCCGAGGGACTGTCCATCAGCGTGCGCGACGCCCGCCGCATCATCCTGCGCTCGGCGCACGCGCCGACCCGCGGGCGGTGGCAGGTCACCCTCATCGAGGACGCCGACCGGCTCACCGACGACGCCTCGAACGCCCTGCTCAAGGCTCTCGAGGAGCCTCCCGCCTCCAGCGTCCTGCTGCTGTCGGCCCCGAGCGCGGAGGACCTGCTCCCGACCATCCGCTCGCGGTGCCGCCGGGCCCGCCTGCGGACACCGCCCGCCGACGACGTGGCACGGGTGCTGGTCGAGCGCGACGGCGTCGACCCGGCCATGGCGGCCTTCGCCGCCCGCGCAGCGCAGGGCCACATCGGGCGGGCCAAGCGCCTCGCGACCGACGAGGAGGCGCGGCGGGAGCGCCGTGACGTCCTCGCGCTGCCCCGGTCGCTGCAGGGGGTCGGGTCGGCGCTGGGCGCGGCCGCCGACCTCGTCGACGCCGCCAAGGACGAGGCGGCGCGCCTGACCTCCGGCCGGGACGCCGCCGAGAAGGAGTCGCTGTCGACCGCGCTGGGCGTGGGCGCCACCGGCCGCGGCGTCACGGGTGGCCGCGCCGGCGCCGGCGCGCTCAAGGAGCTCGAGAAGACCCAGAAGAGCCGGGGGACCCGCACCCAGCGCGACGCCCTCGACCGGGCGCTGGTCGACCTGGCAGCGTTCTACCGCGACGTGCTCCAGCACCAGCTGCAGACCGGCGCCGCGCTCGTGCACAGCGACCTGGGGGAGCAGTCGGCGACGATCGCGCGCGCCACGACGGCGGCTTCGACACTGCGGCGCATCGACGCGGTGCTGGCCTGTCGTGAGGCGCTGGACGCCAACGTCGCGCCGCTGCTCGCCGTCGAGGCGATGGCGCTCGCCCTGCGCACGGGCTGAGGCCCGGCCGCCCCGGCGGGCCGCTAGACTGCTGCCCGCACGACGCCGCCTTAGCTCAGTCGGTAGAGCACCTCACTCGTAATGAGGTTGTCATCGGTTCGATTCCGATAGGCGGCTCCAGGCCTGACCTGCAGGAACAAGCGTCCGGCAAGACTCTCGACAAGAGGCTCCGGTGCTAGCGCGGTGGCCAGTGGTGCTGCCCCCGCCGTCACTTCGCCTCGCCCCACAGCGCCTGACCCATCCGGTCGGCCGCGTACCCGGCGAACCGAGCTCGGCAACACCCAAGCCCTGGAAGGCCCCCCTTCGGGCCGCACCAGTCCTGCCCGTGCACGACCACCTGCCTCCGGACCGACCGAGCCGATCGAGGTCCTCGACGACGCGGCCGGCCTGGCGTCCAGGAGCATCAACGCACAGTGGACATCTGAGGGCACGTTCGCGGACCACGTGACCGTGCCGGACGGCCGGCCGGCCGAAGGCGGACGGCAGACGTCTCGGGACTTTGGCCGTTCGCTCAGTGACCAAGGAGGAGGGCCCACGCGCCGGCCAGCTCGCGGAACGACGTGAGCGACCTGTCCGGCATCGACATCGCCGGCCTCATCACCGCAAGAGTGCTCGTCGGACGCGCCAAGATGGCGCTCGGCGCAGTCGGGTGGCAGCGTGGCCCTGTTCGCCTCGAGACTGCCGGCGCGCCAGCGGACCGGGGCGCTAGGCCACGACCCCGCGAGGTCATCCGCTCGGTGCCCACCCGCGTCCTCCGTCTCCTCGCAGTCCTCCGGTCCTCACGACTCGCACTCCCGATCCGGCAAGAGCAGTCGAGGTCTCCGCTGCTCTGCGGTGCAGCAGGTCAGCGTCGGGCTGACGGGCGTCACGCCTGCGGGCGAAGAGGGCCACGGCAGGCGGTGCCACCGGAGCTGCCCTGACTCCTCGTGCTCTCCCCCGCAGCCTCGGAGAAGTTCTGTCTTCACAAGGTCCTAATGTCCTGACATAGTCCCGGCCACTGGTTGGCGTCCCGCGACGCCCCGTCGAGGGAGGCCCTGTGCCCCTAGTCCGCATCGATGTCGTCGAGGGGCGTCGCAGCCCCGAGGAGTTGCGACGCCTGGCAGACACGGTCCAGGAGGTCATGCTCGACGTCTTCGCCGCCCCTGCAGGGGATCGCTACCAGGTGATCACCGTGCACCCGCCCGGGCACTTGATCTGTGAGGACACCGGCTTGGGCATCGAGCGCAGCGACGACCTGGTGGTGCTGCAGGTGTTCCAGCAAGGGCGCTCCGACCAGCAGAAGCGCGCGCTCTACGCGGAGCTGTCCCGGCGGCTGGCCGCCGCGACAGCCCTGGCACCCGGCGACCTCATCGTGTCCGTCGCCGCCAACACCCGTGCTGACTGGTCCTTCGGACTGGGTCGCGCCCAGTTCCTCGACGGCGACCTCTGACTTCACGGCCAGCGTCGCCCTGGACCGATCGCGTCCCGTCAAGGAGGTACGGCGTGCACCCACGCCACCCAGCCGCCCTTGTCGGCGCGAGATCAGGACGGCCGGCCTCGGTGCAGCCGTCAACTGGCATAGAGCTGCACGGAAGATGCGAGGGCTCGTTCCAACCGCCTGGGACCACGCTCGTCGAGCACGCAGTCGAAGACCATGAGCAGGGCGGAGTCCACGTGGCGCAGTCGCGTCCTCTTTCGTCGGTCGTGGACGAAGAAGTTCGTCAACGGTGCACGCCCGCCGCCGGACACGGCGGCGAGCGACGCATCGGGGCCCAGCTCTGGGGCGCCCCGCCATCTCGTCGGAGTCGCGGCGAGGCTCGACGCAGGGGACCGACGCAGGGAACCGAGGAAGCGGGCTCGAGAGGCAGTGCCACCCCAGTGTGCTGGTCATGCCCCGGCTCGACCGGCCGACACAGCTGCTGGCCCGCCTCGGTCATGAGCCATGCGCAGGCGGCTCGTGAGGACCGTTGCGACGGGCCTGGGGCGCCGCCCGGGGGCCGGACGAGTGGGCGCTGACCGTCGTCTGCGCCGTATCTCGGGCCAGCGCGCGTGCGCCTGACAGCGTGAGCGGATTGTCGGCACCCGACGTTGCGGCCCTGGTCACCGCGGCCTTGCTGGTCGGCTTCGCCAAGACGGCGCTCGGTGGAGTCGGCCTCATCAGCGTTGCGCTGTTCGCCTCGGTACTGCCGGCGCGCCAATCGACCGGCGCGCTGCTGGTGCTACTGCTCGTCGGTGACGTCATCGCCGTCCTCGTCTACCGCCGGCACGCCGACTGGCCGGCCCTGCTGCGGCTCGTGCGCTCGGTGGTCGTCGGTGTCGTCGTCGGCGTGGCCTTCCTCGCGGCGGCCGGCGATGAGACGGTGCGCAGGACCATCGGCATGGTGTTGTTGCTGCTCGTCGGCGTGCACCTCCTGCGGCGCCACGTCCCGCGGCCGGTCGTGCGGGGGTACACCCCTTCTTCGCAGGGGTCGTCGAGCCACCCGTCACGACGACGCACCGTGCCGCCCCGCGTGTTCGGTGCCTTGGCCGGCTTCACGACGATGGTCGCCAACGCCGGGGGACCGGTCATGTCGCTCTACCTGCTGGCCGCCCGCCTGGACAAGCTTGCCTTCCTCGGCACGAGCGCCTGGTTCTTCCTGGTGGTCAACGCGTTCAAGGTCCCTCTCAGCGTGGCCCTCGGTCTCGTCGACCGGGACACCCTCCTGCTCGACGCGGCCCTGGTGCCCGCCGTGCTCGTCGGCGCCGGACTGGGGCTCCTCGTCGTGCAGCGCATCCCACAGGTGCTCTTCGAACAGGCGGTCCTCGTCCTCACCGTCCTCGCCGCGATCAACCTGATGCGATGACGGCGCGCTCCTCGTCCATCCGGTCAGGATCGTGCAGGCTGGGGATCCCCTCGTCCGGAAGGCCCACCACGTGACGCACGCATCGAGCGCCAGGACGGTCGCATGGCTCACCACGGGCGAGTGCCGCGTCGACGACCTCCGCAGGGTGGTCGAGGTCGCCACGGACGCCGCCGACTACCCGTACGCGGACGACGTCCGCGACGGCGTCCTCGTCTACGGTCGCCGACTGCGGGAGGCGGTGGCCGACGGCGACGGCCGACGTGAGGTCCAAGCAGAGCTGGTCCGCGCCCTGTCGGACGGCCCCGGCGTCGCGCTGTTCGCCGGCGCCTTCCCAGAGCCCGGCGTGCTCGACCAGGCGTCTGCGGTGTTCGTGGAGATGATCGACGAGCAGCGGGCCTCCGGCACCGCCGGTGGCGACCACTTCGCCGCAGCCGGAGCCAACGACCGTGTCTGGGGCGCGCTCGACAAACTCGCTCTCCGCGCTCCGGCGGTCTTCGCCGACTACTACGCCAACGACGTCCTCGCCGTCGTCGCGGAGGCCTGGCTAGGCCCTGGCTACCAGGTGACCAGCCAGATCAACGTCGTCAACCCCGGCGGCGCCGCGCAGGTGGCGCACCGCGACTACCACCTCGGCTTCATGTCGGCGCAGCAGAGCCTCGCGTTCCCGGCGCACGTGCACCGCCTCTCGCCGGCACTGACCCTGCAGGGCGCCGTGGCGCACTGCGACATGCCGGTCGTGACCGGCCCGACGATGTACCTGCCCCACTCGCAGAAGTACGAGGCGGGTTACGTCGCAAGCCACCTGCCTGAGTTCTCGGCGTACTTCGACGAGCACTTCGTGCAGCCGCCGCTCCGCAAGGGCGACGCCGCGTTCTTCAACCCGGCCGTCCTGCACGGCGCCGGGACGAACCGCTCGTCGGACGTCCGGCGGATGGCCAACCTCCTGCAGGTGTCCTCGCCCTTCGGACGGGCGATGGAGGCGGTCGACCGCACGGCGATGTGCGAGGCGCTCTACCCGGTCCTGCTCTCCCGTCCGTCGGCGTGTGCTGACGAGCGCAGCCTGCTCAACGTCGTCGCCGCGTCCGCCGAGGGCTACCCCTTCCCGACGGACCTCGACCAGGACCAGCCGCTCGGTGGTCTGGCGCCGCCCAGCCAGGCCGACGTCCTGCGCAGGGCCCTCGCGGAGCGGTGGTCCGAAGCGGCCCTCGCCGACGCCCTGCGAGCCCAGGCCGACCGCCGCATCCGGATGCGCTGACCACCGGGACCTCGACGCCGCTCCGGCAGCCCTTGACACACGCCATCCGTTCCTCCACGCTGGCTGCTTAAAGCGCTTCAATACTGGAGGTCGACATGGTGGACAGCGTGGGCGTCGGGTTGATCGGTGCTGGACGCATGGGGTCCTTCCACGCCGAGACGCTGTCCTCGAAGGTGACCGGCGCGGAACTGGTTGCGGTCGCCGATCCGGCGCCGGACGCCGCCCGCCGCCTGACCGACCGGCTCTCGGGCGAGCCGAACACCGATCCGCTGGAGCTGGTCGCCGACCCTCAGGTGCAGGCGGTGGTCATCGCCACGCCGGCGCGGACGCACGCGAACCTGGTGGTGGCCTGCGCGGAGGCCGGCAAGGCGGTGTTCTGCGAGAAGCCGATGGCGTTGACGCTGGAGGAGGCCGACGCCGCGGTGGCTGCTGCCGACCGGGCCGGCATCCCGTTGCAGGTGGGCTTCAACCGCCGGTTCGCCGCAGACTTTGCGGCAGCCCGTGAGGTGGTCGCTGCCGGCGGAGTCGGAGCGCCGCAGCTGCTCCGGTCAGTCCTCCGCGACCCAGGTCTCGCCGATCCGGGCGCGGTGCGTCCGTGGACGATCTTCTACGAGACGCTCATCCACGACTTCGACGCCTTGTTGTGGTTCAACCCCGGCGCGCGGCCCGTGGACGTGTACGCGGTGGCGGACGCGCTCGTCGCGCCGGACTTCAAGGACGCCGGGCTCCTCGACACCGCCGTCGTCGTCGTGCGCTTCGACAACGGCGCCATCGCCACGGCGGAGGCAAGCTTCTCGGCCGCGTACGGCTACGACATCCGGGGGGAGGTCTTCGGGTCTGCCGGGATGGTCACCGCAGGCAGTACGCGGGAGACGGCGATGCAGCACTGGACCGCAGACGGCGTGCACGCGCGGACCGTCCGTCGCGACACGGACCTGTTCGCCGCGGCCTACACGGCCGAGCTGACGCACTTCGTCGACTGCGTCCGCTCCGGTGCGACCCCGCAGGTCACCGGTTCCGATGCCCGCCGGGCGCTCGCGCTCGCGCTGGCCTGCATCCGCTCCGTGCAGGAGGGGCGTCCCGTCCGCCTCGAGGAGGTCGAGCCGTGAAAGCCCGCGAAGCGTTCGAACTGGCTGTGAGCTCCGAGATGGTCTTCCTCGACCTGCCGCACGTGGAGCGCGTGCGTCGCATCGACGCGCTCGGCTTCGCCGTGGAGATCTGGGACTGGACCACCAAGGACGTCCCGGCCCTGGTGGCTACGGGCGCCAGGTTCTCCTCCATGACCGGCTACGTCACCGGCCGCCTCGCCGACTCCGAGGGGGCGGACGAGCTGATGCGGACGGCCGAGCAGTCGGTGCGCGTCGCGCACGAGCTCGGCTGCCCGAGGCTGAACCTGCACGGCACCGGCCTGGACGCCCGGGGCCTGCCCGTCGTGCCGGCCGGTGAGGTCACCGGCCCCATGTGGGTGCAGGCCGTCCGCACCCTCGAGCGCATCGCCGCGCTCGGCGACCGCGAGGGCCTCGTCTTCTGCCTGGAGAACCTCAACACCGCCGTCGACCACCCGGGCGTCCCGTTCGCCCGCCTGTCGGACGTCACGGCGCTCGTGGCCGCGGTCGACAGCCCCCACCTGCGGGTCATGCTCGACCTCTACCACGCGCAGATCGGCGAGGGCGACCTCATCTCGGCCGTCCGTCGAGCGGTCCACCTCATCGGGGAGGTCCAGGTCGCGGACGTCCCCGGCCGCTGCGAGCCCGGGACCGGGGAGATCTCCTACCCGGCGATCGCTCGGGCGCTGGCCGACGTCGGCTACCGCGGCACCGTCGGCCTCGAGGCCTGGGCGTCGTCCGACAGCGAGCTGGCACTCGAGCGCTTCCGCGCAGCGTTCACGCTGCCGGACCCCGTCGGCGCAGCGTCCGTCCCCGTCTTGGCCGGAGGTCCCGCATGACCAGCACCGCACAGATGGAGTACGACCCGTTCGCCGCGGACTTCTACGACGATCCGTTCTCGGTCTACCGCTGGATGCGGGACGCGGCACCGGTCTACTACAGCGAGCGCTGGGGGTGGTGGGCGCTGTCCCGCTTCGACGACGTCCGCGCCGCGGCGACCGATCCCGACACCTTCCGCAGCTACGAGGGCATCGACATCGACGACACGGCGAAGGACCAGAGCGGTCCGGGATTCCTGCCCGACGTCGACAACCCCCGCCACGACCAGCTGCGCAAGCTGGTGCAGCCGCACTTCCTGCCGCGCCGCGTTGCCGCGCAGGAGGGGGGCATCCGCGACGTCGTCCGGTCGCTGGTCGCCGCCTGGCCGCAGTACGGAGCGGTCGATCTCGCCGCGGACCTCGCCTGGCCGCTGCCGAACGAGGTGTTCTTCGACGTGCTGGGACTGCCGGGCGCGCGTGAGGAGGGTCGCGACCAGCTGACCCGGTGGGTGCACGAGCTGAAGGACCGCACCCCGGGTGATCCCCGGCTGACGCCAGTGGCGAAGGCTGCCACTGAGGGCATCCAGCGCTACTTCGTCGAGCTGCTGGAGGAACGGCGGCGGGCACCTCGGGCCGACCTCGTGTCGCACCTGGTGCAGGCGGACATCGACGGGATCCCCTTCGCCGACGAGCACCTCACACCAGCGGCAGAGATCCTCGGTCTGATGATGGTCCTGTTCCTCGGCGGCGTGGAGTCGACCGCCGGCCTGGTCGCCACCCTGTTCAAGCTGCTGGCCGAGCACCCCGACCAACGTCGGCTGCTCCTGGACGACCCCTCGTTGGTCCCCGCCGCCGTCGAGGAGACCGTGCGCTTCGCCACGCCGTTGCAGCTCGTAGGTCGGACGACGTCCCGGGAGGTGACGTTGCACGGCGTGACCATCCCGGAGGGAGGTCGAGTCGTCCTCGTCTACGGCGCAGCCAACCGCGACGAGCGCCAGTTCGCCGGGCCCGACCGCTTCGACGTCACCCGGGGACGCTTCCGCCACCTGGGCTTCGGTGAGGGGCTGCACGGTTGTCTCGGTGCTCCGCTGGCCCGGCTCGAGGCGAAGGTCGCGGTCGAGGAGGTGCTGCCTCTGCTGGGGGAGTACGACCTCGCCGGGCCACCGGTGCGCTACCGCAGCACGCCGAACATGTACGTCTGGTCGCACCTTCCCGTGTCTCGTCGCGACGGGGCCGGGTCGTGAGCAGCCCCGTCCCGCACACACAGCTGGAGACCGTCTCGCACGCCGGCACGGTGCTCACCGTCGTAGCCAGTGAGTACGAGGCGAATGTCGTCGTCGAGGCCAAGGACGCGGTGGCCGACGGTGTCGTCGCACTGGTCCTGCGCGAGGCGCACGGCCGGCTGCTGCCGGCCTGGGAGCCGGGAGCCCACGTCGACCTGGTGCTCGAGGGCGCACCGACGCGGCAGTACTCGCTGTGCGGCGACCCTGCCGACCGGTCGGCGTACCGCCTGGGGGTCCTCCGCGAACCCCAGAGCCGTGGCGGATCCATGCGCGTCCACGACCGTCTCGGCGTGGGTGACCGTGTGCGCGTCCGGGGCCCGCGCAACCACTTCCCGCTGGCACCCGCGGAGCGCTACCTGTTCGTCGCGGGCGGCATCGGCATCACCCCGCTCCTGACGATGGTGGCGGCAGCGGAGGTCTCCGGCACCCCCTGGTCGCTGGTCTACGGCGGCCGGAGTCGAGCCTCGATGGCGTTCCTGCCCGAGCTGAAGGGCTACGGCGACCGCGTGACGGTCTGCCCGCAGGACGAGGTCGGGCTGCTCGACCTCGACGGTCTGCTGGCCGATCCCGCGCCAGGGACCGCCGTCTACTGCTGTGGCCCCGAGCCGTTGCTGGCCGCCATCGAGCAGCGCTGCGCGCCCTGGCCGAGCGGCAGCCTGCACGTCGAGCGCTTCTCGCCCCGACCGCAGGCCGAGAACGCGCCTCAGCGCAGCTTCGTGGTGGAGCTGGCGTCGAGCGGTCTGAGCCTGACGGTGCCGGCGGACCGGTCGATCCTCGAGGTCGTCGAACAGGCGGGTGTCGGCGTGCTGTCGTCATGCTCCGAGGGGACGTGCGGTACCTGCGAGACCGCGGTGCTGGAAGGCGTTCCCGACCACCGGGACGCGGTCCTTGACGAGGTGGAGCGGGCCGCGAACGACTGCCTCATGATCTGCGTGTCGCGGTCCTGCACCGACCGGCTGGTCCTCGAGCTCTGACGTCCGACCCGGGGCTACTGTCGGCACCGACCGGCTCATCGTTGAAGGGCCCGCCGCCGTAGGGGGGCCGTAGGGGGACTTCGTGCCGGAGGACCGAAGTACGTCCTCGCGCCGACCTCGGCTCGCGGACGTCGCCGCCCATGTCGGGCTGTCGCCCGCCTCGGTGTCCCTGGTCCTGCGCGGCCAGCCCGGGCCGAGCCAGGAGACTCGCGCCCGGGTGCTCGAGGCCGCGAAGGTCCTCGGCTACCGCGCGGACCGCACGGCGAGCCTGCTCGCCCGCCGCCGGAGCGGGCTGTTCGGGCTGCTCATCGACGTGCACAGCGCCTTCCACGCCGAGCTCGTCGAGCACGTGCACAGCGCGGCGGAGCGGGCGGGGTACGACGTGGTCCTCAGCACGACGACGCGGACGCGCTCCGAGGCGCGTGCCGTGGAGACCCTGCTCGACTTCCGCTGCGAGGCGCTCGTCCTGCTTGGTCCGGAGGCGTCCGCGGCGGCCCTCGGAGAGCTCGACCGCAGCGTCCCCGTCGTCGTGGTCGGGCGTCGGGTGAAGCCCGTCCTCGTCGACGTGGTGCGCAGTGCCGACGACAAGGGTGTGGCCCTGGCGGTCGACCACCTGGTCGCGCTGGGTCACGCCGACATCGCCTTCGTCGATGGCGGCCGGGGCACGATCGCCGCCGACCGCCGGCGTGGCTACCGCGAGGCCATGCGCCGGCACGGGCTGGCCGGCCGGGTCCGCGTCGTCCCCGGTGACCACACCGAGTCAGGTGGCGCACGCGCGGCTCGGGAGCTGGTGGTGCGTGGCCGCAGCCTGTCCACCGCCGTGCTGACGTCCAACGACCGGGCTGCGCTGGGGCTGATGGACGTCCTGGTCCGGTCGGGGGTCCGAGTGCCACAGGACGTCTCGGTGGTGGGCTACGACGACAGCTCGCTGGCACAGCTCGCGCATGTCGACCTGACCAGCGTCAACCAGGCCGCCGAGCAGCAGGCTGAAGGGGCGGTGCTGGCTGCGGCGGAGCGCGTCGAGGGACAACGCGCCGACGCCCGGGAGCTCGTCCTGGAGCCGCGCCTCGTCGTCCGGGGGACCACCGCCGAGGTGCGCGCCGGCGCTTGACACCGGGGGGCGCTGGGCGGACAGTACGCCAAGGCTTAAAGCGCTTGAAGAGCGGCCAGCCTCCTACGACCTGCGGGCCGTGCCGCAGTCGGTCCATCATCCTGGAGAGGTCTTCTGATGAAGCTCGGCGCCTACACCGCCTGCCTGCACGACAAGCCGCTCCACGAGGCGCTGGCCGTCCTGCGCGATCTCGGGCTCGACAGCGCGGAGGTGAACTCAGGGGGCTTCCTGCCCGCACCCCACCTGCCCGTGGAGCAGCTGCGCACAAGCGCCGCAGCACGCGACGACTACCTCGGCCAGTTCGCCGACGCCGGGATCACCCTGACCGCGCTGAATTGCAACGGCAACCCCCTGCACCCGGACGAGCAGGTTCGGGACAAGCACGGCCAGGACGTCCTCGACGCCATCGAGCTCGGGGCGCTGCTCGGGGTACGCCGAGTCGTCACCATGTCGGGACTGCCGGCTGCCGAGGCGGCGGGCACCCTGCCCGCGTGGTCCGTGCTGCCGTGGGACAGCGCCTACCTCGACGCCCGGGACTACCAGTGGGACGAGGTGGCGCTGCCGTACTGGCGCGACGTGCAGGCCCACGCCGCGGACGCCGACGTCAAGGTGTGCATAGAGATGCACCCGCACAACGTCGTCTACAACCCAGCGACGATGCTGCGGCTGGCGACGGAGATCGGCGCCACCCACGTCGGAGCGGAGATGGACCCGAGTCACCTGATGTGGCAGCAGATCGACCCGGTCGCGGCGGTGGAGCACCTCGGGGAGCTCGTGTACAACGCTGCGGCGAAGGACATCCGGATGAACGACGCCGCCAGGATCAACGGTGTGCTGGACGACCGCTTCGGCCGTGTCGATCAGGACGACCCGGGGGCCGTCTCGCTCGGCGGCCGCTACACGTTGAGCCGCTGGCCGACGCAGTCGTCCTGGGACTTCGTCGCCGTGGGGCGCGGCCACGACACCGCGTGGTGGGGGCGCTTCCTGGCGGCGCTGGAGGCCGTCGACCCGGAGATGGCGGTCAACATCGAGCACGAGGACCAGGAGCTCGACCAGCTCGAGGGGCTCCGCTCGGCCGCCGAGACGCTGCTGGCCGCGGCTGGGCGCTGACGGCCCTCATCCGGTGCTCAGCACCGCCCGCAGGTGCTCGGCGCTGCTGCGCACGTCGGCCAGCGGTCCCTCGCCGCGGGGCTCGTCGTCGAGGACCGTGTCCTGCTCCATGACGTACCAGCCGTCGTACCCGGACTTTCGCAGGTGCTCGACGATCGCAGTGACGTCCACGTCGCCCGTGCCGAGCGGGCGGTACATGCCCTGGCACACAGCCTCGTAGTAGGTCAGGCGTCCGTCCTGCACCTGTGCGGCGACTGACGCGTCGACGTCCTTCAGGTGGGTGTGGGCGATGCGGTCCGGGGCCTGCCGGGCCAGGTCCGCCGGGTCGGTGCCGCCGATGAGCAGGTGCCCGGTGTCCAGGCAGAGGGCCACTTCAGCGCCGGCGAGGACGCGCTGGACGTCCTCGCCGGTCTCCACCATGGTCCCGACGTGCGGGTGCAGCACGGCTTTGACTCCTGCCTGCGCGGCGACGCTCGCCAGGCGGTCCAGATTGCGCAGCAGTCGGTCCCACCCCTCGACGTCGAGCGCGGGTCGGCTGTCGTAGCCGTCGAGTCCGGTGACGGCCGACACCACCATGACGTCGGCCCCGGACGCCGCATACGCGGGCAGGGCCGCTTCGACCTCGGGCACGGGGTCGCGGCCATGGACGTGGAGCAGCAGCGGCGTGAAGCCGCCGAGCGCCTGCAGGCCGTGACCTGTCAGCACCTCCGCCCGCGCCCGCGGCTCGGCCGGCAGGAAGCCGTCGGGCCCGAACTCCGTGGCAGACAGGCCGAGCTCGGCCATCTCGCGCAGCACGCGGTCGGCGGAGAGCTGGTGGCCCCAGCCAGGCACCTCGCAGACGCCCCAGGAGATGGGTGCGCCGGCGATCTTCTCCGGAGCGGTCTGGTCGGTGCTCTGGCTCATCGGACCTCCTCGATGCGGACAGGACGGTGCTCGCGCAGTGATCGGCTGCACGCTTCGGCGACGTACTCCGCTTCGAGGGCGTCGGCCACGGTGCAGGGCGAGGGACGCCGACCGGCGACCACCTCGGTGAACGCCTCGAGCTCGGTGCGGTAGGCGTTGTGGAAGCGCTGCATGAACGCCGCGTGCGGTGGACCGGCGGGGAACGACGTCCCGGGCTCGACCGACCGCAGCGGCAGGCCGTCCTCCAAGCCGACCGCAACGCTGTCCTTCGAGCCGTGCACCTCGAGCCGCACGTCGTAGCCGCGGCCGTTGTACCGGCCGTTGGAGACGAGCGCGAGAGTGCCGTCGTCGAGGGTGAGCAGTGCGGCGGACGTGTCGACGTCACCGGCCGTGCTGAAGGACGGGTCCCCCCTGTTGCTGCCCGTGGCGTAGACCTCGACCACTTCGCGGCCGGTGACCCAGCGCACTGCGTCGTAGTCGTGGACGCCGCAGTCGCGGAACATGCCGCCAGAGGTGGCGATGTACGCCGGTGGTGGTGGCGAGGGGTCGAACGTCGTCGACCGCAGCGTGTGGAGCCACCCAAGCTCGCCGGAGCGCACTGCGGCCTTGGCCGCCCTGAAGCCGGGGTCGAAGCGCCGCTGGTAGCCGATGTGCACCGGGACCTCGCTACCGTCGAGCCGGCGCAGCACCTCGACGCTCTGCGGCAACTCCCGGGCGAGGGGCTTCTCGCAGAACACCGGCAGCCCAGCCTCGACGGCCGCAGTCAGAAGACCGGGGTGGGCGTCGGAGGCGGCAGCGATGACGACGCCGTCCACTCCGGCGCGCAGGACCGCGTCCAGCGAGCCTGCCGCCTCAGCGCCGACCTCGTCGGCGACGTCCTGGGCTCGCGCGGGGTCGAGGTCGGCGACGACGAGGGAGTCGACGACCGGCAGGGCGCACAGCGTGGCGGCGTGGAACGCGCCGATGCGCCCGAGGCCGAGCAGTCCGAGTCGCACAGGGGTCCTTCCGGCAGGGCGTCGAGCGGCAGGTGCAAACGTCGACCAGGGGGTCAGTCGACGGCCAGGTGGATCTCGAAGGAGTAGTGACCGGCGCGGTAGACGTGGTCGCCGTGCTCGACCACGCGCCCGGCCGAGTCCCAGGCAGTGCGGGTCATGGTCAGCAGCGGCGCGCCGCGCTTCTCGTGGAGCGTGCGTGCCTCAGCTGGGGTGGCGGCCTTGGCGCCGATCTGCTCGGTCGCCATGCGCGGCTCGGTCCCGGCGGCTCGAAGCAGCTGGTAGAGGCCGGCGCCCTCCAGGTCCTCACGCCGCAACGTCAGCACGCTGGTCGGGATGACGTTGCGCATGAGCGCCAGCGGCTCCTCACCGGCGTACCGCAGCCGCTCGAGGTGCGTCGCAGGTGTGCCGTCCGGCACGCCGAGCGCGTGAGCCACGACGTCGCTGACAGGGCGCACCTCGAGGGACAGCACCTCCGTGCGCGGTGCCCGGCCGGTCTTGGTGAGGTCGTCGTGCAGGCTCGACAGCTCGACCGGGCGGCGGACCTTGGGCTGCACGACCTGCGTCCCGATGCCGCGGCGGCGCACCAGCAGGCCGCGCTCGACGAGGTAGGAGATCGCCCGGCGCATCGTGGGGCGGGACACCCCCAGCTGGTCCGAGAGGTCCAGCTCGTTCTCCAGACGGCTGCCGACAGGCAGCTCACCGGACTCGATCATCTCCTCGAGGCGGGTGGCCACCTGGTAGTAGAGCGGGATCGGGCTCAGCCGGTCGACGACCAGCGGCGGGAGGGGCGTCACCGCGGCGTTCGGATGGAGCATGTGGCTCTCCCGCGTTAAGGGGCGTGGGAAGTTTGTCCTAACAAAGTCTTGACGTGACTGGGGTCACTGTAGCAACGTTCGTCCGGTCAGCACAGGGGACGGGAGCGCGAGATGCAGCCGACCGCAGCAGGGACCGACGAGGTCCTCGCCATGGGCCGCCTCGGAGTGGACCTCTACCCGGAGCAGATCGGGGTGGGCCTCCGTGAGGTGCGCACCTTCGGCAAGTACCTGGGGGGCAGCGCCGCCAACGTCGCGGTCGCCGCTGCGCGCTACGGCCGCCGCACTGCGCTCATCAGCCGCACCGGTGAGGACCCGTTCGGCGCCTACCTCCACGACGCCCTGCGCGGCTTCGGTGTGGACGACCGCTACGTCACGGCGGTGCCGGGGCTGCCCACGCCCATCACCTTCTGCGAGGTCTTCCCGCCGGACGACTTCCCCCTGTACTTCTACCGAGAGCCCAAGGCACCGGACCTCGTGATCCGGGTGGAGGAGCTGGACGAGGACGCCATCTCGAACGCGGGACTGCTCTGGGTGACGGTGACCGGCTTGTGCCAGGAGCCGAGCAGGGAGGCGACGCTGCACGCGCTGCGCGTGCGCGGCCGTCGCGGTCCGACGGTCCTCGACCTGGACTACCGGCCGATGTTCTGGTCCTCACGCGAGGAGGCCCGCCGCTGGGTGCAGGAGGCGCTGCGGTACGCCACGGTGGCCGTCGGCAACGTCGACGAGTGCGACACGGCTGTGGGGCAGCGCGAGCCGCGGCTGGCTGCCACGGCGCTCCACGAGCGCGGGATCGACCTCGCGATCGTCAAGCAGGGGCCGGCCGGCGTGCTCGCAGCCACCCGCACGGAGCAGGTCGAGGTACCGCCGGTCCCGGTCGACGTGGTGAACGGCCTCGGTGCCGGTGACGCGTTCGGCGGAGCCCTGTGCCACGCCCTGCTCTCCGGGTGGGACCTGGAGCGGGCCATGCGCTTCTGCAACACCGCCGGCGCGATCGTCGCCTCGCGGCTGTCCTGCTCGGACGCGATGCCCACCGCGGCCGAGGTCGAGTCGAAGCTCGCGGAGGTCGTCCATGCGTGATGAGCAGATCAGCCGCCTCGTCGAGCTGCGCACCACCCGCCCCCATGCGGTGGCCGAGGCTGCCGCCGCCCGCCAGCTACCGACGTCCTTCCTCGGCGACCACGGACGCCTGATGATGATCGCCGCCGACCACCCCGCGCGCGGCGCGCTGCGCGCCGGAAGCAACCCCCAGGCGATGGGTGACCGCACGGACCTGCTGGACCGGCTCTGCGTCGCGCTCGAGCGGCCGGGGGTGAACGGCGTCCTGGGAACGGCCGACATCCTCGACGACCTGCTCCTGCTCGGTGCTCTCGACGGCAAGGTCGTCGTCGGCTCGATGAACCGAGGCGGCCTGGCCGGCTCGGTGTTCGAGATGGACGACCGCTTCACGGCGATGGACGCGAGCTCCATCGCCGCGGCCGGCTACCAGGGCGGCAAGATGCTCACACGCATCGACCTGGCCGACCCGCTGACCGCTCGCGCCCTGCAGGCGAACGCCGACGCCGTGAGCGACCTCGCGCGGCACGACCTGATGGCGATGGTCGAGCCGTTCATGTCCTCCCGCATCGACGGCGTCGTCAAGAACCAGCTCACGGCAGACGCCATGGTCCTCGCGGTCGGGATCGCCTCCGGGCTCGGCAGCTCGTCGGCGCACACGTGGCTGAAACTCCCCGTGGTCGACGACATGGAGCGCGTCTGCGCCGCCAGCACGATGCCTGCGCTCATCCTCGGCGGTGAGGTCGGCGCCGACCAGGACGCCGCCTTCGCCGGCTGGCAGAAGGCACTCGGCCTGCCGACGGTGAAGGGCCTCGTCATCGGCCGGTCGCTGCTGTTCCCGCCCGGCGACGACGTGGCTACTGCGGTGGACACCGCAGTAGGGCTGCTGTGAGCGCCGTCGCGGACCGTCTCGTCCGGAGCGGCGCGTCGGCCGGCGAGGGCTTCTCGCTGGTCGTGACGCCTGAGTCGGCGGGCTGGCGGCACAGCAGCCTGCGGGTGCTGGAGCTCGGCGCGGGGGACGAGGCTGCTTTCGGCACCGGTGAGGACGAGATGCTCGTCCTGCCGCTGTCGGGCAGCTGCACGGTCGACGTCGACGGCAAAAGCTTGATGCTCACCGGCCGCGCGGACGTCTTCTCCGGCGTCACGGACTTCGCCTACGCGCCGCGCGACGCCCAGGTACGGGTGTCATCGTCGGGCGGCGGCCGGTTCGCGCTGCCGGCAGCCCGGGCGTCCCGCCGGCTCGACGCCCGCTACGCCCCCGCCTCCGCGGTGCCCGTCGAGCTCCGCGGTGCCGGGCAGGCGAGCCGCCAGGTCCACAACTTCTGCGCCCCCGAGGCCTTCGAGGCCGACAGCCTGATCGCCGTGGAAGTGCTCACACCTGGGGGCAACTGGTCGTCCTACCCGCCGCACAAGCACGACGAGGACCGCGACGGGGAGTCCGCGCTCGAGGAGATCTACTACTTCGAAGTGGCCCGCGGCGGCCCGGCCTACCAGCGGGTGTACTCCTCCGGTCCCGGACGGGACATCGACGTGTGCACCGAGGTGACGACCGGCGACGTCGTCCTCATCCCGTACGGCTACCACGGTCCATCCATGGCCGCCCCCGGCTACGACCTCTACTACCTCAACGTCATGGCCGGCCCCGGCGAGCGCGTCTGGAGCTTCTGCGACGACCCGGCCCACGCATGGATCCGTGACACCTGGCAGACCCAGGACCTCGACCCCCGACTGCCTCTGCACTCCCCCGGAGGAGCCTCATGACCGACACGACCCGGCTCACCGTCGCGCAAGCCGTCGTCCGCTTCCTGTCCGTCCAGTACAGCGAGCGGGACGGGATCGAGCAGCGCCTCATCGCAGGCTGCTTCGGCATCTTCGGGCACGGCAACGTCGCCGGCGTCGGGCAGGCACTGCTCGAGAGCGAGCTGCGGGACCCGGCAGCGCTGCCCTACCACCAGGCGCGCAACGAGCAGGGCATGGTGCACGCGGCCGTCGCCTACGCCCGCATGAAGGACCGGCTCTCCACCCTTGCCTGCACCGCCTCGATCGGTCCGGGCTCGACGAACATGCTCACGGGCGCGGCGCTCGCGACGGTGAACCGCCTGCCCGTGCTGCTGCTGCCGAGCGACATCTTCTCCACGCGCGCTGCCAGTCCCGTGCTCCAGGAGCTCGAGAACCCGACCGGCTACGACGTCTCGGTCAACGACGCCTTCCGCCCGCTGTCCACCTTCTTCGACCGCGTCTGGCGGCCGGAGCAGCTGCCGGCCGCCCTGCTCGGGGCGATGCGTGCCCTGACCGACCCCGCGCAGGCCGGTGCGGTGACGGTCGCCCTGCCGCAGGACGTGCAGGCGCAGGCGCACGACTGGCCCGACGAGCTGTTCGACCGGCGGGTTTGGCACGTCAGCCGGCCAGTGCCCGAGCCCGCAGCGCTCGAGCGCGCGCTCGCCGTCGTGCGCTCGGCGCAGCGACCGCTCGTCGTGGCCGGCGGCGGCGTCATCTACTCCGGGGCGACGCAGGCGCTGCGCTCGTTCGCCGAAGCGACCGGCATCCCGGTCGCCGAGACGCAGGCCGGCAAGGGCTCCCTCCCGTACGACTCACCGCTCGCCCTGGGTGCGGTCGGCAGCACCGGAAGTGTGGCGGCCAACGAGGTCGCGAGGGACGCCGATGTCGTCATCGGCATCGGCACCCGGTACTCCGACTTCACGACGGCGTCCAGGACGGCTTTCCAGGCTCCGGGCGTGCGCTTCGTGAACATCAACGTCACCGGTCTCGACACGGCAAAGCACGCCGGCACAGCAGTGCTGGCCGATGCCCGGGAGGCGCTGCACGCGCTGACCGACGGGCTCGCCGGGTGGAGCGTCGACGCGGCCTACCGCGAGCGCAACGCCCAGCGGCAGCAGGAGTGGGACGCCGTCGTCGAGCAGGCCTACACACGCGGGCACGGGCCGCTCCCGGCGCAGTCCGAGGTCATCGGCGCGGTCAACGACGTCTCCGACCCCCGCGACGTCGTGGTGTGTGCGGCCGGGTCGATGCCCGGCGACCTGCACAAGCTCTGGCGCACCCGTGATCCCAAGGGCTACCACGTCGAGTACGGCTTCTCCTGCATGGGCTACGAGATCGCCGGGGGGATGGGCGCGCGGATGGCCTGTCCGGACCGCGACGTCTACGTCATGTGCGGCGACGGCTCCTACCTGATGATGGCGCAGGAGCTCGTCACCTGCGTGCAGGAGCGCATCAAGATCATCCTGGTCCTGGTGCAGAACCACGGCTTCGCCTCGATCGGGGAGCTCTCCGAGACCCTCGGCTCCCAGCGCTTCGGCACCTGGTACCGCTACCGCAACGAGACCACCCAGCGTCTGGACGGTGACGTCCTGCCGGTCGACCTGGCCGCCAACGCCGAGAGCCTCGGTGTGCGGGTGCTGCGTGCCTCGACGGTCGGGGAGTTCCGCAAGGCCCTCGTCCAGGCCAAGTCGGAGTCCGGCCCCGTGATGGTGCACGTGGAGACCGACCCCCTGGTCCCGGCGCCGAGCAGCGAGTCCTGGTGGGACGTCCCGGTCTCCGAGGTCGCCGAGCTCGAGAGCACGCAGCGTGCGCACGAGGCGTACGTCCGCAGCAAGGCCGGCCAACGGCTGTTCCTGTGACTCGCCTGCCCCAGCCCCGCCCGGCACACCGACACGAAGAGGACGGCACATGAGGAAGATCTCGCACTGGATCGGTGGCAAGCCGTCGAACGGCAGCTCCGAGCGCACCAGCACCGTCTACGACCCAGCGACCGGTCAGCCGCAGGCCGAGGTCCTGCTGGCGACTCCGGGCGACGTCGAGGACGCGGTCGCCACGGCGGGCGCGGCCTTCGAGTCGTGGTCGCAGTCCTCCCTCAGCGCCCGGACGAAGATCATGTTCGCGTTCCGACAGCTCGTCGTCGAGCGCATGGACGAGCTCGCCGAGGTCATCTCCGCCGAGCACGGCAAGGTCGTCTCGGACGCCCGAGGCGAGGTCCAGCGCGGCCTCGAGGTCGTCGAGTTCGCCTGCGGCCTCCCGTCCCTGCTCAAGGGCGAGTACTCCGACCAGGCCTCCACCGGGGTCGACGTCTTCTCCTTCCGCGAGCCGCTCGGCGTCGTCGCCGGCATCACGCCGTTCAACTTCCCGATCATGGTCCCGATGTGGATGCACCCGGTGGCCATCGCCTGCGGCAACACCTTCATCCTCAAGCCCAGCGAGCGCGACCCGAGCGTGTCACAGCTCATCGCCGAGCTGTACGCCGAGGCGGGCCTGCCGGACGGCGTCTTCAACGTCGTCAACGGCGACAAGGACGCCGTCGACGCGCTGCTGGACTCACGAGGGGTTGCCGCCGTCTCCTTCGTCGGGTCGACGCCGATCGCGCGCTACATCCACGAGCGCGGCACGGCGCAGGGCAAGCGCGTCCAGGCACTGGGTGGGGCGAAGAACCATGCGATCGTGATGCCCGACGCCAATGTCGACTTCGCGTCCGACCACCTCGTCGCTGCTGCCTTCGGCTCCGCCGGGGAGCGGTGCATGGCCATCTCGGCGGCGGTCGCTGTCGGCGGTGTCGCGGACGAGCTGCTGGCCGCGGTGGCGGAGAAGGCGCGGGCGATCCAAGTGGGTCCCGGCCGGGATGCCGCCAGCGAGATGGGACCGGTCATCACGGCGGCGGCCCGTGACCGCATCGTGTCACTCATCGGCTCGGGCGAGCAGCAAGGCGCCGACGTCACGGTCGACGGCCGGGGACTGGTCGTGCCCGGGCACGAGGAGGGCTTCTTCGTCGGCCCGACCGTGCTCGACCAGGTGACGACCGACATGGACGCCTACCGCGAGGAGATCTTCGGTCCCGTGCTGTCGGTCCTGCGCACGAGCTCCGTGGACGACGCCATCGACATGATCAACTCGAATCCGTACGGCAACGGCACGGCCATCTTCACCTCCAGCGGCGAGCACGCCCGGCGCTTCCAGCGGGGCGTCAACGTCGGGATGATCGGGATCAACGTCCCGATCCCGGTCCCGATGGCCTACTACTCCTTCGGCGGCTGGAAGGACTCCCTGTTCGGCGACAAGCACGTGCACGGACCGGAGGGCGTGTCGTTCTACACGCGGGCCAAGGTCGTCACCTCCCGCTGGCCGCACGTCGAGGCGCCGAGCGGCGCCAGCTACGCCTTCCCGAACGCCTGAGGCAGGAGCACCCCCATGGCCACACCCGACCTGTCCGGGCTCCGGCTCGGCACCGCGCCCGACTCGTGGGGGGTGTGGTTCCCCGACGACCCGCAGCAGGTGCCTTGGCACCGCTTCCTCGACGAGGCCGCTGCCGCCGGCTACACGCTCATCGAGCTGGGGCCGTACGGCTACCTGCCGACCGACCCCGAGCAGCTCCGCGACGAGCTCGGCTCGCGAGGTCTCACCCTCACCGGTGGTGCGGTCTTCGCCGGTCTGCACCGGGGCGCCGACGCCTACGACCAGGCGCTCGCCGACTACCGCCAGGAGGCACGCCTGCTCAGCGCGCTCGGGGCGCGCCACGTCATCGCGCTGCCGGAGCAGTACACCGACATGCACGGCGGGGACGTGCTGGAGGCCAGCAGGCTCGAGCCGGAGCAGTGGCGTGCACTGACCGACGGCTACTCGCGTCTCGGCCGCGTGGTGCAGGAGGAGTTCGGCCTGCAGCTCGACTTCCACTCCCACGCCGACAGCCACGTCGGCACCCAGGAGCAGATCGAGCGCTTCCTCGACGACACCGATCCCCGGTGGGTCTCGCTGTGCCTGGACACCGGTCACGTCGCGTACTACGGCGGCGACAACGAGGCGATCGTGCGCAAGCACCCCGAGCGCATCGGCTACGTGCACCTCAAGCAGGTCGACCCGGTGCTGGTCGAGCAGGTGCACCGGGAGGGCCTGTCGTTCGCCGACGCCGTACGACGGGGCGCCATGGTCGAGCCGCCCCACGGCGTGCCGGACATGCCGCCCCTGCTCGACGCCCTCGCCGGCCTCGACGCGGAGATCTTCACCATCGTCGAGCAGGACATGTACCCCTGCCCGCCGGACGCTCCGCTGCCGATCGCCGAGCGCACGGCGCGCTACCTCGGCGGCTGCGGGCTCGGACCGGTACGGCTGCGTCCGTGAGCAGCCCTGCACAGCACCGCCGCACGTCTCGCACGACCCGCACCAGCCACCCACACCTCAGGGACCGGTCGACCCCCGACCGGCCCGACACGAACGGAGACCGACGATGACGAAGCGGCGCGGACTGCTCGCACTGGGCATGACCCTGGCGCTCGGGCTCACCGCCTGCAGCAGCGAGGGCGGGGCCCCCGACGACGAGGGCGGCGGCGGTGGTGGTGGCGGTGTCGACACCGACCGCTACACCATCGCTATGATCACGCACGAGGCTCCGGGCGACACCTTCTGGGACAAGATCCGGGCCGGGGCGGAGGACGCCGCCGGTGCGCTGAACATCGATCTCAAGTACTCGAACGACCGCGAGCCCGGCGCGCAGGCGAGCCTGGTGCAGAACGCCGTGGACAGCGACGTCGACGGCATCGCCGTCACGCTGGCGTACGCGAACCAGGTCGGGCCGGCGGCCCAGTCAGCCGCTGAGGGCGGTATCCCGGTGGTCGCCTTCAACTCCGGCATCACGGAGTACAACAAGTACGGCGCCTCGATGTACTTCGGCTCGGACGAGAACCTGGCCGGCGAGACGGCCGGCCAGCGCATCGCGGCGGACAACGGTGAGAAGACGATCTGCGTGGTGCAGGAGCAGGGCTCGGTCGCCCTCGAGGCCCGCTGCGCCGGTGTGAAGAAGGGGTTCCCGAACACCGAGAACCTCAACGTCGACGGGACGCAGCTCACCGCGGTGCGCTCGACGATCGAGGCCAAGCTGCAGCAGGACCCGTCCATCAGCCACATCGTCACCTTGGGCGCGCCCATCGCGCTGACGGCGCTCGAGGCGAAGGGCGACGCAGGCACCGACACGAAGGTCATCACCTTCGACCTCAACCAGGACGCCGCCCAGAAGATCGCTGACGGCGAGCTCGAGTTCTCCATCGACCAGCAGCCCTACGTCCAGGGCTTCATGGCGGTCCAGTCCCTGTGGGCCTACCTGAGCAATGGCAACGACATCGGCGGTGGCCAGCCCGTGCTTACCGGCCCGTCCTTCGTCGACGCCGACAACATCGAGCAGATCCTGCCGTACGCCAAGAACAACACCCGCTAGCGCTCCGCCCGGAGGGCGCCTTCCCAGGCGCCCTCCGGGCACCCGACCTCAGGAGAGAGCCATGAGCACAACCGTGGCGACGCCATCCACGTCGCCGACCAAAGACTCCGCGGCGCCACCGAAGAAGTCCCTGCTCACGGTCCTGCTGGCTCGACCGGAGCTCGGAGCGGTCGTCGCCGCGGTGGTCATCTACCTGTTCTTCTTCGCGATCGCCGATCCGTTCCGCTCGCTCCCGGCGCTGTCGACGATCCTCTACACGAGTTCCGTGATCGGCATCGTGGCCGTCGGTGTCGCGCTGCTCATGATCGGTGGCGAGTTCGACCTGTCCGCGGGTGTCTCGGTCACGGCCGCGGCGCTGACGACGTCGATGATCTGCTACGAGCTGCGCCTCAACCTCTGGGTCGGCGTGCTCGTCAGCCTGGTCCTGATGCTGCTCATCGGATTCATCAACGGCTACCTCGTCGTGAAGACGGGGATCCCCAGCTTCCTGGTGACGCTCAGCACGTTCTTCATGCTCCAGGGCCTGAACCTGGGTGTCACGCAGCTCGTCACCGGCACCGTGGCCACGCAGAACGTCTCGGACATGGACGGCTACGACTCTGCCAAGGCCGTGTTCGCGTCATCGTTCTCGGTCGGCGGCGTCACCGTGCGCATCTCGGTCCTCTGGTGGCTCGTCTTCGCCCTGCTGGCGACGTGGATCCTGCTCCGCACCCGTGTCGGCAACTGGATCTTCGCCGTCGGCGGGAACGCCGCGAGCGCACGGGCCGTCGGTGTGCCGGTCAACAAAGTGAAGATCGGCTTGTTCATGGGCGTCTCGTTCCTCGCCTGGTTCCTCGGCCAGCACATCCTGTTCCAGCTCAGCACCGTGCAGTCGGGACAGGGCGTGGGCCAGGAGTTCCGCTACATCATCGCGGCGGTCGTCGGTGGCGCGCTGCTGACCGGCGGCTACGGCTCCGCCATCGGCTCGGCCATCGGCGCGTTCATCTTCGGCATGACGACGCAGGGCATCGTCTACGCCGGCTGGGACCCGAGCTGGTTCTTCACCTTCCTCGGCGCGATGCTCCTGATCGCCGTGATGGTGAACCTGTACGTCAAGAACTACGCCACGAGCCGGAGGTAAGGCGGCCATGACCGACACCATCAGCGAGCACGCGCAGCGGACCGCCGAGAAGGGGACGCCGCTCATCGAGATGGACGGCGTGGGCAAGGCCTACGGACCCATCCGCGCGCTCGAGGGCATCAACCTGACCGTCAGCGCCGGCGAGGTGGCCTGCGTGCTGGGCGACAACGGCGCCGGCAAGTCCACGCTCATCAAGATCATGTCAGGGTTGCACTCGCACAGCGAGGGGAGCTTGCGGGTCGACGGCAACGAGGTGTCCTTCAGCTCGCCCCGCGAGTCACTCGACCACGGCATTGCGACCGTCTACCAGGACCTCGCCGTGGTCGCCTTGATGGAGGTGTGGCGGAACTTCTTCCTCGGCTCCGAGTTGCGCAAGGGCAACTTCCCGTTGGCCCCGCTGGACATACCCAAGATGCGGTCGATCGCGGACAGCGAGCTCAAGAAGATGGGCATCGCCGTCAAGGACATCAACCAGCCGATCGGCACCCTGTCCGGCGGGCAGCGGCAGTGCGTCGCCATCGCCCGCGCGGTCTACTTCGGCGCCAGGGTGCTCATCCTCGACGAGCCGACCGCCGCCCTCGGCGTCAAGCAGTCCGGTGTCGTCCTGAAGTACACCGCCGCGGCACGTGATGCCGGGCTGGGCGTCGTGTTCATCACGCACAACCCGCACCACGCCTACATGGTCGGTGATCACTTCATCATCCTCAAGCTCGGCCGTCGCGTGCTGGACAAGCGGCGCTCGGAGGTCAGCCTCGAGGAGCTCACCGCCGAGATGGCCGGCGGCCAGGAGCTCGCCGAGCTGTCGCACGAGCTCAAGCGCTGACCTCCACCCATCACACACTTGCAAGCAGCGGAAGGACCGCAGTGACAGTCAACATCGGCGTGATCGGTACCGGCAGCATGGGGGCCGATCACATCCAGAAGCTCTCCGGCCGGATCGCCGGCGCACGCGTGAGCGCGGTCTTCGACGTGGACCGCGAGCGGGCCGCAGCGGTGGCGGAGGGGGCCGGCGCGAAGGCCTTCGACTCGGCCGGCGAGCTGATCGCGTCCTCCGACACCGACGCCGTCGTGATCGCGAGTCCCGGCCCGCTGCACCCCGAGCAGACGTTGGCCTGCTTCGCGGCCGGCAAGCCCGTGCTGTGCGAGAAGCCCCTCGGCGTCACCAGCGACGACTGCCGAACCGTGCTGGCCGCTGAGGTCGCCACCGGGCGACGGCTGGTCCAGGTGGGCTTCATGCGGCGGTACGACGCCGGCTACCGGCAGGTCAAGGCCACCGTCGACGGGGGCGGCATCGGGGAGGCGCTGCTCGTGCACGCCGTGCACCGCAACCCGGTGGTGCCGGACAGCTTCACCGCCGACATGTCCATGACGGATTCCGTCGTGCACGAGTTCGACACCTTCCGGTGGCTGCTCGGCCAGGAGATCGCTGCCGTCACCGTCCTGGCAGCCAAGCGCAGTCCGCGGGCCGCAGCAGGGATGCGCGACCCGCAAGTCGTCCTCATGGAGATGACCGACGGTGTCCTCGTGGAGGTCGAGTCCTTCGTCAACTGCCAGTACGGCTACGACGTGCGCTGCGAGGTGGTCGGGTCGGAGGGGACGGTGACGCTCGAGAACCCCGTCGGGACGTCCCTGAACACCGGCGGCGTGCGGTCGCAGCCGGTACCGGGTGACTTCCGCGCCCGCTTCGCGCACGCCTACCACGAGCAGCTGCAGGAGTGGATCGACGGCCTGAGCACCGGCACGGTCTCTGGGCCGAGCGCCTGGGACGGCTACGCCGCCACGGCCGTCGGTGAGGCGGCCGTGCGCTCCCTGGCGACCAGGGGCCGGATGGAGGTCGAGCTCGACGACCAGCCGGCCCTGTACCGGTAGCCCGCACCCCGACGACCGGACGAGGAAGCCCGTGAAGCTCGCACTCGACCCGTACATGCTCAGGTCAGTCCCGCTGTTGGAGCTGCCCGGCGTCGTCGCCGACTTGGGCTACGAGCACATCGAGCTGTCTCCGCGGGAGGACTTCACGCCGTTCTTCCTCCACCCGCGCGCCGGCCGGGAGACCGTGCGGCAGTTCAAGGCTGCGTTGGACGCGGCCGGTGTCTCGGTCGCCTGTCACCTCCCGTTGTACCGGTGGTCGGGACCCGACGAGGACGAGCGGCAGGCGGCGGTGCGCTACTGGAAGCGGGCCATCGAGCTGACCGTCGAGCTGGACTGCCGGGTCATGAATTCGGAGTTCAACGGCCGCCCGGAAGCGGCGAGCCTGTCGGAGGCGCAGTTCTGGCGGTCCATGGAGGAGCTGCTGCCGGTCTTCGAGCGGGAGGGGATGCAGCTGCGCCTGGAGCCGCACCCTGACGACTTCGTCGAGGACGGCAACGTGGCGGTCGACATGATTCGCGCGATCGACTCACCGCTCGTGTCGTTCCTGTACTGCGCCCCGCACACATTCCACATGGGCGGCGACCTGACGGGGATCATGGAGTACGCCGGTGACCTGCTGACGCACCTGCACCTGGCGGACTCTTTCGACCACCGCGGGTCGTCTGGCCTGCGGTACATCGTCAATCCGCCGGGCTCGACGGTGCGGGTGCACCAGCACCTCGACATCGGCCAGGGCGAGGTGGACTGGGATGCGTTCTTCGGCACGCTCGGCCGTCTCGGCTTCGGGGAGCGCGACGACACCATCATGACGGTGTGCGTGTTCGCCTGGGAGGAGCGGGCGAGGCAGTCCTGCATCGCCAACCGCGAGTCCGTCGAGGCGCGCACGAAGGCCTGGCCAGTTCCGGTCACCGGCCGGTAGCAGCTATCGGCGCCGAACGGCAAGCACCCCCGTCGACCGTGCGGTCGGCGGGGTGCCAGCAGGAGCGAAGACCTAGCGGTCGCGCTCCTCGAGCAGGATCTCGAGCTCGCGGCGGTGAGCGGTGTCGGGGCCGGTCAGGATCTCCTGGAGGACCCGCTCGCTGCGGCGGGCCGAAGTGGTGGCACGGGCGATGCTGCGCTTGCGGGGGGTGGAGGGGCGCATGTCGAGGTCCTTCCTCGTCGTGTCGTCGTTGATGAATTCAGTGTCGAAGGCGGAAGCGACCGTCTGCAGGCGTCCGGTGCGTGTCGTCGATCACGTGTGCGACGACAGCGGACCGTGCTCGCTCCTGCGTCGTCATCGAGCCCTTGCACCAGCGGTGCAGGCTCGATGCCTGACCGCGGTGCCGCTGAGTACTAGGCCGCGTACGGTCGGCCGGTCGCCTGCGCGAGCAGCGCGAGCTCGCCGCTGGTGTGGCGGGCCAGGATGGCGTCGAGCTCCGCGCGCTCGGCCGGCGTCCGGTAGGAGTCGAGCTCGGCGCGCAGGCGCTGCTGCTCGAGGCGGGCGGCACGGGCGTCCGAGAGGGACGCGACGCCGCGGGTGGCCAGGGTGGTCAGGGAGAACGGCATGCGAACACCTCCAGGAGGGACGGCCGCGCTGGGGAGCGCGTCTCGACTCAGGCTACTGAACCGATACAGAGACTGTATCGGCACGCACGGTCGCTGCTCCAGTCGCAGCGGTGTGAGTCGTGTCGCAGAACTACGAGCCCGTCAGTGCTGCCGCGGTGGCGCCGTGCTGCCGCGGATTACGAGGTGTGTCGCATACGGCGGCGGTGGGGTCACGGGATCGCCGCGCAGCAGTGCACGCATGAGGCTGCCTGCCGCCGTGCCCCGCTCCCGGATCGGTTGAGCCACCGTCGTCAGCGGCGGATGGGACGTCCGGCCCGGCGGGGCGTCGTCGAAGCCCATCAGCGACAGCGCGCCGGGGACGCTCAGGCGGTGCTCGCGGGCGTACTCCAGGGCCCCGAGGGCCAGCTGGTCCGACAGCGCCAGCACGGCCGTCGGCCGGAGGGGACCCTCCAGCAGGAGGGCCGTGCCCTCACGGCCGGCCGCCTGCGCGCTGGCACTGCACTCGACGACCGGCATCGCCTGCTCCTGCACGCCCGCCGCTCGCAAGGTGGCGGTGACAGCTGCCAGTCGCGTCGCCATGACGGAGTCAGGGGCGTCGGCCGGCGCATGAGGGTCGAGCCGGCCGGGGGGAGCGTCAGCGTGCAGCGGGGACGTGAGTACACCGATGCTCCGGTGGCCTAGGGACAGCAGGTGCTCTGCGGCGGCCCGGGCTCCGCCCGCGTCGTCGATGGTCACAGCCGGCACCCCGGGCAGCGTCGGCTCGTCCAGGACGACGAGGGGGCGGCCTGCTGCCCTGGCCGCCGCGACCGTCGGGTGCCGTGCGGGGACGGTCATCATCACCCAGCCGTCCACCGCCGCGGCGCGGACCAGCTGCTCCGCGCCGGCCTGCGCGGACGCAGCGTGCAGCAGCAGGCCGAAGCCGTCGTCCTGCAGCTCCTCCGCCAGGCCGTCGAGGACGAGGACCGCGACCGGGTCGGAGAAGGCGTACGAGATGCTCTGGTCCACGAGGACACCGACCGCCCCCACGCGGCCTCGGCGCAGGCCCCGTGCGACCGGGTCGGGTCCGGCGAAGCCGAGCTCCGCCGCACGCGCCAGGATCCTCATTCGCAGCGCCTCGGACAGCTGGTCCGGACGGTTGTAGGCGTTCGACACAGTCGCCGGAGACACTCCCAGGTCCTCAGCCAGGACCTTCAGCGTCACCCGCTCCGCTGCCACTGCGCCCTCCGTCCACCGTCGCGCCTGTCGAAGCGCTCAGGACAGCCTTGCAGCCACGGGTCGGCGGAGGCTCAGCCGTCGGCCGACGTCCCGAGCAGCGGCAGGAGCGTCTGCGCCGTGCGGCGCGACAGCGAGGAGTAGTAGGCCTCCGAGACCAAGCCGCTGCCGTGACGTCGGATGAAGTCCTCCTCGTCGGCCCCGGGGTCCTGCGAACGGTCCTCACCCTGCCCGTTCAGCCGGGCGCACGGTGTCCGGTCGACCGGCGGCAGGAACTCAGCGGCCAAGGCTCCCCGGTAGCCGACCTCGTCCAGGGCACCGACGAACGCCGGCCAGTCCACGTTGCCCATGCCTGGCGCGAGCCTGTTGTTGTCAGCCACGTGCACGTCCAGGAGCCGTTTGCCAACGGCCCGGACGGCGGCCAGCGGGTCGGCCTCCTCCAGGTAGAGGTGGAAGGTGTCGAGGCAAATGCCGCAGGAGCCACCCACGTCATCCGCCAGGGCGAGGGCTTGGTCGGCCCGGTTGACGAGGTAGGTCTCGAAGCGGTTGAGGGGCTCGATCGCCAGGCCCAGGCCGAGCGCGCTGGTCTCCCGCTCGACCGCCTGCAGCCCTTCGACGACCCACGCCCACTCCTGGTCGGCTGCCGCCTCGGGGACGACCTGCCCGACCGTGGTCGGGACGACGGTGACGACCTGCCCACCCAGCTCGGCGACCATCCTGGCAACGGCGCGGAGGTAGTCGACCGTGCGCGTGCGCCGCCCGGCGTCAGCGGCTGCGAGGTTGCGCTCGCCCCGCATCACCGACCCAGCCCCCCAGCAGCGCAAGCCCGTGTCGGCCAGCAGCTTGGCCGTCTCACGCGTTGGGTGCGCATCCGGTTCGCCGGTCAGCTCCACGCTCTCGTAGCCGAAGCATGCCGCGCGCTCCAGGCTCTGGCGCAACGGCTCGACGCGCATCCAGGTGTGGGTGGACAGGTGCATGCCGCTCCTCCGAGCGCCCCGACGGGATGGCGAAGCCCGGCGGCTCGCGCGTCCGCCGTCGGGGCATGTTCAGCGGACGCGTGGACGTGCTTCCGCCATGCTGCCCTACGGCAGCTGCACCACGCCCCTCGTAGCGTCCTCTGCCGAGCGACCACGCTGCCGTGAGTGGTGGCCGGCAGTGCGTGTCGGTCAACACCGCGCTTACTGCAGCCACTCAGGAGTTGCACCCTTGGGTCCAGGGTGAGCCGGCCACGCTGCACTTCGTAGCCGTTGCCCGGTGGCTGTCCCGGGCCCGAGATCGCGCGCATCGCGTCGTCGACCATGTGTCGGGAGACGATGTCCTGGAGCCGTCGCCTGAGGCAGCGCATCGACTCCATCGACGTCTGCCGGACGCCTTCGTGCGGTCGTTGTAGCCCCGGGCTCGGTCGGTAGCGCTGATGGACGGTCGCCGAGTCAACGCGGGCCACGTACCTCGCGGCAGCGCGTCCCAAGGACGCCGGGCGTCCTTACAGCCGCCAGGCGTCGCTCGCGAAGCTCATCGCGACGCACAAGAGGATGCGGGTCACCACGGACGCCAGACAGGGCCTCGGAGGCGCGGGCTGCACCAAGGACTTCCCCCGAGCGGTACATGCGCGAGGCCAAGGTCATGCAGATCTTCCCGCGGACGGTCCCGCGACTGGACGCCACGATTCCGCGGCAACAGCAGTTCCGAAGTACATGGAACGGGTACTGGTCTTCAGATGTTCGCTGGCTTCCAGTCCGCGGGCTCGACGAGGATGGTTTGCCTGAGGAGAGCCGCCGCGCGGCCGACCCCCTCGACCGAGTTGAGCAGGGTGTCCTCGTGCTCGATGTTGAGCGTGCCGTCGTACCCGACGGAACGCAGCGTGTACACGAAATCCGCCCAGAAGGTCGCACCACCGGGATGCCCCAGTCCCAAGGTCACGTAGTTCCAGGCTCGGTCGCGGGCGCGGTCGACGGGCAGGGTGTCGAGGAGGCCGTCGCGAGCCGCGTGCGGAGTCTCGACGCGGATGTCCTTGGCGTGGACGTGGTAGATGGCCGACCCGAGCGATCGGATGACGGTGGGGATGTCCGCGCCCATCCACATGAGGTGCGACGGGTCCAGGTTGGCTCCGACGACGTCGTCGCCCACCGCGTCGATGAGCCGGAGCAGTGTGGAGACGCTGTGCACGAGTTGCCCGCCGCATGCTTCAACCGCGAGGCGGACTCCCTGGTGGCGCGCGAAAGCCGCGAGTTCTCGCCAGTAGGGGATGGCGACCTCGGTCCACTGGTAGTCGAGCACCGCGAGGTTCTCCGGCGGCCACGATGTGGTGACCCAGTTCGGGGTGGAGTCGCCGCGTGCGCCAGGAAGGCCGGACATCACGACGACCGTGGGCACAGCCAAGTCGCTCGCGAGCTCGATCGTGTCCCGCACGACCTTGTCCTGCCGTGTCCCGTCGACCGGGTGCAGTTGGTTGCCGTTGGCGCACAGGGCACTCAGGGCTAGGCCTCGCGTCGAGATCTTCTCGGAGAACTCGGACCGGGCGTCGACGGAGGAGACGAGCGCCGGCAGGTCCGCGTGGGGGCTGGCCGACCAGTTCCCGGTGGCCACCTCGACGGAGTCGAGTGCGAGGTCTTGGGCGAGGTCCAGCGCCTTCTCGAAGGGCAGGTGGCCGACCGAGTCCGTGATCAAGCCGATTCTCACGATCGCCTCCCGTTGCGGCAGCCCGAGCAAGGAGTAGGGCACGAGTCACACCAGCGATACCTGCCACAGTGTCGAGCAGGACAACCCCCGGTACAGGCAGCCAGGGCGGCGCGGGCGACCGGCGGGTCGCGAGGGGCCGCCCGGGCGCGGGCGGCACGGGCCGGGCGGCGGTACCGGCAAGGGTCCGCGGCGACTTCTTGGCTCGTCCCTCGCCCCGCGCAGCCGGCGTCTGGCGCGCGGGTCGACGCCGTACGCCGTGGCCGGTCTGACGCTGCTGAGCGGCCTCTGCCTGCTCGGCGTCGCCGGCGCGGAGACGGTGGTCCTGGCCGCCGCCGCCTACGCCGGCTTCTACCTGGCGAACGCTGCTTCATGGCCGCTGCTGCACGCCGTGCTGCACGGCCGGGTCGGGGCGTCGGGGCGGGCGACCGCTCTGTCCGCCTCCAGCCTCTCGCTGATGATCGGCGGCGGCGCCGCCGACCTGCTCAACCCGCGGCTCGTGGCGGTCGCCGGCAGGCCGGCCGCCTACGTCACCGCCGGCGTGGTGTGCGCACTTGCGGCGCTGCTCGCCCTGCGGCTGCCCGCCTCGCGAGAGCAGGGGGCTTCCGCGGACGAGGCGCTCCACCCCGGGCACGACCTGGTCGGCGGCGTCCTCAGCCGAGATCCCGGTGCTCAGGGACAGCAACTGCGCAGATCTCCGAGCCGGCTGATGCCGTCGCAGCCGGCGAGCATCGTCGCGCCGCGGACGTCGACCTCCTCCACATGGCCCGAGCGACGTCCACCACGGGCACCAGCGGTGCGCACCTGGCGGAACGGGATCCGAGGCGCTCCACGCCGCGCGTCGCTCGCCCTGGTGTTGTGCGGGCCCGGTGCGGCCACATGACCGGCTCTGCTCGTGAAGGGGCCCGCTCCTTCAAGCACTCATCCAGCCGCGATCGGTTGGAGCAGGATGACCCAGTGAAGATCACTGACAGGTCGAGCGGGGCCTGGGCCCCGGGAGCGGTCGTCGCCGTGTCGAGCTTCCTCCTCGGCGCGGCCACCGTCTTCGCTCAAGGATTCCTGCCGGAGGCCCTCGGCTCGTTCGCGAACTCCGCGACCGGCTGGACGTTGGTGACCGTGCTCCTGCTGACCTGGGCTCGGGTACGCCCGGCGGTCGCTTCGCTGCTGGGTGCCACGAGCTTCGTCCTGCTGACCCTCGGATACTCCGCCGGGGCCCAGCTGCGGGGCCTGTCCTACGACCCCACGCTCTTCGCGCTGGTGGGGTTGGTGGTCGGGCCCTTCGTCGGCATCGCCACGAGCTGGTTGCGAGCGAGGCTCTCGTGGCAAGCGGCGACGGGTACGGCGCTGCTGGCCGGGATCGGCGTCGGTGAGGCCATCTACGGAATGACCGTCGTCGCGGACACGACCAGCCCTGTCTACTGGGTGCTCATCGGAACGGCTGCGCTTGCACTGCTCGTCGTCATGCTGGTCCGCCGGATCCGCGGGGCGCAGTGGCAGCTGCTGGCGGTGGTCGGGACCGGCATGACGGCAGGCGCCTTCGTCGCGGCCTACAGCTTCCTCGGAGGAGTCTGAGCGGCCGGTACAGGCCGACGATGCGGCCCTCGAACACCCCGGCGCGCCGCTGCCGAGGTCCCCACGCGTTCGGTCGGGCGACGCGACCTCCGCTCAGGCCGCGTAGCGGTGACCTCTGGGTGGCCGCGCGAGCGAGCAGGGCCAGCGCTGCTGGACGGCTGCGGGGGCCGTTCGTCCAGGAACGCCCGGGTTGCCGGTGCGATCGGCAGGGTCGTGTCTGAGTGTCGGCGCGCGTCAAGCGCAGGTGGCTGTGTCAGTAGTTGAAGGTGAGTGCGCCGCCTTCGGCGAACTCGTACACCGAGGGCGCGCCCTTCACCTCAGCGGTGCTCACCCACACGGCATCCGTGAGCCCGCGCGTCTTCACACACACCGGACAGGCGTAGAAGCGGCCACCGGAGTCGACGTACTCGCTGTGCAGATCGGCGACCTTGGGAGCGTCCGGTACGTCGACACGGGCGGCGAAGCCCTCGGTGGCGACGTGCACGCCGTCCTTGGTCAACCAGAGCAGGACCTGCTTGCCCTTGCGCAGCGCCTCGACGCCCATGAGGTAGCTGAGCAGCACGCTCTCCGGGTCGTCCGACCC
>CADCUB010000048.1 GCA_902805775.1 uncultured Frankineae bacterium
CGCCGGCCCGGCGGCGTACGGCGGCGGACCGGGCGGGGCGGTGCGGGCGCTCGTGCGGACCACCTCCTGGGCCAGCCGGGCCAGCGCGCGGCGACGACCCCGCGGCGAGGGAGCCTCGGGCAGCGGCAGTGCCGTCGGCGGTCCCGCCGACGGCCGGCCGTCGACGTACGACGCGCGCAGCGACCGGACCTCCGCGAGCCGCGTGCCCAGCGACGCGTGCAGGTCCTGCGGCCCGGCGAGGACGTCCTCGAGCGCGCGCAGGCGCAGGGCCACGACGGCGTACCGCATCATCACCAGCGGGACCAGGGTGTGCTCGAGCGACTCGGCGAGCATCCGCAGCCCGCGCCGGGTGGGGGAGTGCAGCAGCGCGGCGACCACGCGGTTGCGCTGGTGGTAGTAGGCCTGCCAGTCGAGGGTGTCGGCCTTGCCGGTCCACGGCTCGTGCCACACCGACGCGCCGGGCAGCGCCACGGTGGGGAAGCCGGCGGCGCCGGCGCGCAGGGCCAGCTCGACGTCGTCCCACTTCAGGAACAGCGGCAGGGGCAGCCCCACCTCGTGCACGGCGGCCACCGGCACCAGGCAGCACCACCAGCCGCCGAACTCGACGTCGAGCCGGACGTGCAGCCAGGGCGTGGACCGCAGGCCTCCGGCGGCCAGGTCGCTGTCGCCCTCGCCGGGCGGGACCGTCTCCCAGAGGAAGCGCGACCGGTCCACCCGCTCGCCGGGTGTGTGCAGCACGGTCGGCTCCCGCAGGTCGAGCATCGAGCAGCTGACCAGCGTCGGGGTGCGACACCGCTCGGCGAAGGCGTGGGCGCGCAGCAGCGACTCCGGCTCGGGCAGCACGTCGTCGTCGAGCAGCACGACGTAGCGGCTGCGGCCGGCGCCCAGGGTCTCGAGGATGCCGCGGGCGAAGCCGCCGGAGCCGCCGAGGTTGGCCTGCTCCACCACGCGCAAGCGACCGCCGAGGCGGTCCCGCACCCCCGGGAAGCCGTCCTCGTCCACGAGCCGCCGGGTGCCCTGGTCGACGACGACCACCTCGTCGACGACCTCGAGCACCTCCGGCTCCGCGGCCAGGCGGGCCAGCAGAGCGAGGGCCGACGCCGGCCGGTCGAACGTCGTGACGGCCAGCGTCAGCGTGCCGGGGTCCTCGACCGGTGCACCGCTGACCCAGTCGGCCCGCTCCAGCACCACGTCGCCGTCGCCCGCGACGACGTCGAACCACACCCAGCCGCCGTCGGTGCCGGTCACCGGCGCCGTCCGGCCGGGCAGGGCGGTGACGGCGCCGGTCGCGTCGGAGGCGAACAGCTCTGTCCGGCCCGGGCCGCTCAGCACGACGTCGAGGCGGACCTCCGCCACGTCCGTCCGGTCCGCCCACCAGCCCGCGGGGAAGGCGGCGAACCAGGTCGCGAGGCTGGCCCGCGTGCCTGCCGGCACGAGCAGCCGGCGCCGGTCGAGCACCCGCGCCGCGGTCGGCGTGTCCGGCGCCGCGCCGTCGACGTACAGGGGCAGGGCCCACCCGTCCGGGGGCAGGACGACCCGTGCGAGCACGGCCGCAGTGGCAGTCACGCGTCGCAGGTACCCGTCGCGGGCGCGGGGACCCTGCCCGTCGCGACGCCGTAGGGTCGGCCGCATGGCCGGCGACTCCCTGTTCGACGCCGCCGAGCGCGAGGCGGCCGAGCGGATCGCCCCCCTGGCGGTGCGGATGCGCCCCCGCACCCTCGACGAGGTGGTCGGCCAGCGCCACCTGCTGGCGGCCGGGGCGCCGCTGCGGCGCCTGGTCGAGGGCGACGCCCCGCTGTCGGTGGTGCTGTGGGGACCGCCCGGCACCGGCAAGACGACGCTCGCCATGCTCATCGCCCGCTCGACCCGCCGGCGCTTCCGCGAGCTGTCCGCCGTCACCGCCGGCGTCAAGGACGTCCGGCAGGTCGTCGACGAGGCCAAGCGCGCGCTCGGCGAGACGGGCGCGCAGACGGTGCTGTTCGTCGACGAGGTGCACCGGTTCTCCAAGACCCAGCAGGACGCGCTGCTGCCCAGCGTCGAGAACCGCTGGGTCACCCTCGTGGCCGCGACGACCGAGAACCCGTTCTTCAGCATCATCAGCCCGCTGCTGTCGCGCTCCCTGCTGCTCACGCTCGAGCCGTTGAGCGACGACGACGTCCGCACGGTCGTCGGACGGGCGCTGACCGACGAGCGTGGGCTCGGCGGCCGCGTCGCCGTCGACGACGACGCGGTCGACCACCTCGTCCGGCTGGCCGGCGGGGACGCGCGGCGGTCCCTCACGGCGCTGGAGGCCGCCGCCGGGGCGTCGGACCACGTGACGCTCGAGCTGCTGGAGCAGGCCGTCGACCGGGCGGCGGTGCGCTACGACCGCGACGGCGACCAGCACTACGACGTCATCAGCGCCTTCATCAAGTCGGTGCGCGGGTCCGACGTGGACGCCTCGCTGCACTACCTGGCCCGCATGTTCGAGGCGGGGGAGGACCCCCGCTTCGTCGCGCGGCGCCTGGTCGTGCTCGCCAGCGAGGACGTCGGGATGGCCGACCCGTCCTCGCTGCAGGTCGCGGTCGCCGCCGCGCAGGCGCTCGAGCTCATCGGGATGCCCGAGGCGCGGCTCAACCTGGCGCAGGCGACGATCCACCTGGCGCTGGCACCGAAGAGCAACGCCGTGCTCGCCGGGGTGGAGACCGCGCTCGCCGACGTGCGCGCCGGCCGTACGGGCACCGTGCCCCCGCACCTGCGCGACAGCCACTACCCCGGGGCCAGGACGCTGGGGCACGGGTCGCACGCGCCGGAGGGCGGGCGCGGCTATCGGTACCCTCACGACTTCCCCGGTCGGGTCGTGGCGCAGCAGTACGCGCCGGACCCGGTCGTCGGGCGGGAGTACTACTCGCCGGGCGGCCTGGGAGTCGAGCGCGTCGCCTCCCAGCGGCTCGCGGGACTGCGCGAGGTCCTGCGCGGTGACCGTGGTGTCGTGCCGGAGGACGCCGCGGACGGCTTCCGCCCGAGGTGCCGGCCCGCCCCACCCACCGACGAGGAGCTCTCCGCCCTCGCCCCGCAGGAAGAGAGACCGTGACGTGGTCACGATCGGTCAGGCCGCGGCGCTCGTCGCCGCTGTCGCCTTCGCCATCCTGATGCTCGCGCTCGCCTTCGTGGTGCTGAAGCTGAGCCGGACGGTCGAGGAGACGCAGCGGCTGGTCGCGGGGATCACCGACCAGACGGTGCCGCTGCTCCAGGAGGTCACCACCTCGGTGACGCACGTCAACCAGGAGCTGGTCCGGGTCGACGCCATCACCGCCAACGTGCAGTCGATCAGCGGCAACGTGAGCGCGCTGACCAGCTTGTTCGCCGCCACCCTCGGCAGCCCGATCATCAAGGTGGCCGCGTTCTCGTACGGCGTGCGCTCGGCGGCCGGCCGGCGGCACGAGAAGGACGTCAACCGCCGGGTCCGCGACGAGCTCAAGGGCAGCAGGAGGATCTCGTGACCCGCCGGCTGGTCTACATCGCCTTCGGCGCGGCGGTCGGGGTGCTCGCGGTGCAGCGCGCGACGCGCGCCGCCCAGCGCCTCACGCCGGCCGGGCTGCAGACCAGCCTGGCCGGCTCGGTGGCCGGGCTCACGCAGGCCCTGTCGGAGTTCACCGCTCTCGTGCGCGAGGGCATGGCCGAGCGCGAGCAGGAGCTGCGGGTGACGCTCGGTCTCGACGGCAGCCACGACCTGGTCGACACCGTTCCGGGCTACACCGGCGGCCTGCAGCCCGACGTCCGATGAGCAGCGCCACACCGGGGTCGGGCGGGTCCGGGATGTCGTCGGCGGAGATCCGCCGGCGCTTCCTGTCCCACTTCGAGAGCCGGGGCCACCTGGTCGTCCCGTCGGCCTCGCTCATCACCGACGACCCGACGCTGCTGCTCGTGAACGCCGGGATGGTGCCGTTCAAGCCGTACTTCCTGGGCGAGCTGCCGCCGCCGGCGGCGCGCGCCACCAGCGTGCAGAAGTGCGTGCGCACCCTCGACATCGAGGAGGTCGGCAAGACCACGCGGCACGGCTCGTTCTTCCAGATGGCCGGGAACTTCTCCTTCGGCGACTACTTCAAGGAAGGCGCGATCGACTTCGCGTGGGAGCTGCTCACCGGGTCGGTCGATTCCGGCGGGTACGGCCTGCCGCCCGAGCGGCTGTGGACGACCGTCTACCTCGACGACGACGAGGCCTTCGGGCTGTGGAGGCGCTACGTCCCCGAGGAGCGCATCCAGCGGCGCGACAAGGCCGACAACTACTGGCACATGGGCGTGCCCGGGCCCGGTGGCCCGTGCAGCGAGATCTACTACGACCGCGGGTCCGAGCACGGCCGCGAGGGCGGGCCGGTCGCGGACGAGGACCGCTACCTCGAGGTCTGGAACCTCGTCTTCATGCAGTACCAGCTCAGTCACGTCCGGACGAAGGTCGACTTCGACATCGCCGGGCCGCTGCCGGCGCAGAACATCGACACCGGCATGGGCCTGGAGCGCGTCGCCACGGTGCTGCAGGGCGTCGACAACCTGTACGAGATAGACACCTCGCGCGCCATCCTGGACCGCGCCGCCGAGCTGACCGGCGTCCGGTACGGGCAGGACCACGCCTCCGACGTGCGGCTGCGCGTCGTGGCCGACCACGCGCGCACCGCCGTGATGCTCATCGGCGACGGCGTGCGGGCGGGCAACGAGGGCCGTGAGTACGTCCTGCGCCGGATCCTGCGCCGGACGGTCCGCGCGATGCGCCTGCTCGGGGCGCAGGACCCCACGATGGCCTCGCTCGTCTCGGCGTCGATCGCCGCGATGGGCCCGCAGTACCCCGAGCTGGTCGAGGGCGCCGGACGGATCGAGGCCGTCGCGGTGGGGGAGGAGCGCAGCTTCCTCGAGACCCTCAGCAAGGGCGCGTCGGTGTTCGAGACCGCCGTCCCGGCGGCGCGGCGGTCCGGAGGTGTCCTGTCGGGCGCCTCGGCGTTCCAGCTGCACGACACCTACGGCTTCCCGATCGACCTGACGCTCGAGATGGCCGCCGAGCAGGGGCTGTCCGTCGACGAGCCGGGGTTCCGGGCGCTGATGGGCGAGCAGCGGGCCAAGGGCAAGGCCGACGCCCGGCAGAAGAAGACCGGCGGGGTCGACACCTCCGCCTACCGCGGGCTGCTCGAGCAGGCCGGCGAGACCGAGTTCACCGGCTACACCTCGGTGCGCTCGGAGGGACGGCTGCGCGGGCTGCTCGTCGACGGCGCGCCGGTGCAGGAGGCCCGCGAGGGCGAGCTCGTCGAGCTGGTGCTGGACCGCACGCCGTTCTACGCCGAGGGCGGTGGGCAGCTCGCCGACGCCGGGCAGCTCGTCCTCGGCGACGGCACCGTCGTGCAGGTCGACGACGTGCAGAAGCCGCTCGGCGAGCTCGTCGTCCACCGCGGCCGGGTGCTCTCCGGCGAGGCGCGGGTGGGCGCCGAGGTCGATGCGCGGGTCGACGTCGACCGCCGCCGGTCGGTCTCGCGTGCCCACACCGCGACCCACCTGGTGCACAAGGCGTTCCGCGACGCGCTGGGGGAGTCGGCGACGCAGGCCGGCTCGCTGAACGCCCCCGGGCGCTTCCGCTTCGACTTCGCCTCGCCGTCGGCGGTCCCCGCCTCGGTGCTCGCCGACGTCGAGCAGCAGATCAACGAGGTGGCGCTGGCCGACCTCGAGGTCCGCGCGTTCGTCACGACGCAGGACGAGGCGCGGCGCATCGGCGCGATGGCGCTGTTCGGCGAGAAGTACGGCGACGCGGTGCGCGTCGTCGAGGTCGGCGACTACGCCCGCGAGCTGTGCGGCGGCACGCACGCCGAGCGCTCCGGGCAGCTCGGCATGGTCAAGCTGCTGTCGGAGGCCTCCATCGGCTCGGGCGTGCGCCGCGTCGAGGGGCTCGTCGGGCTCGACGCCTACACCTACCTCGCGCGCGAGCACGTGCTGCTCGCCCAGCTCGCGTCGTCGTTCAAGGTGCCGGCCGAGGAGGTCCCCGACCGGGTCGCGGCCACCGTGGCCCGCCTGCGCGAGGTCGAGAAGGAGCTCGCCGCGCTGCGCGCCGGCCAGGTGCTGCAGCAGGCGGCGGCCTTCGCGGCCGCGGCCCGCGACGTGGCCGGCGTGGCGTACGTCCCGGTCGAGGCGCCGGCCGGCACGCCCGGTGACCTGGTGCGCTCGCTGGCCCTGGACGTGCGCGGGCGGCTGGCCGCGGACCGGCCCGGCGTGGTGCTGGTCGCGGCCGGCGGTGACCGCGTGACGCTCGTGGCCGCGGTCAACGACGCCGGCCGGGCGCGCGGGCTGTCGGCCAGCACCGTGCTGCGGGAGGCCGCCGCCGCCGTCGGCGGCAAGGGCGGCGGCAAGGACGACGTCGCGCAGGGCGGCGGGTCGGACGCCGCCGGGATCCCGGACGCCCTCGCCCGGGGTGAGGCGGTCGTGCTGCGGGTGGCGACCGGAGGGTGAGTGCGCCCGGCGTGGTCGTCGCGGTCGACGTCGGCACCGTGCGGGTCGGGGTGGCGGCCAGCGATCCGCACCGGGTGCTGGCCTCCCCGGTGGAGACCGTCGCCGCACCCGGGCACCGGCGCGTCGCGCAGCTCGTCGCCGAGCGCGAGGCGGTGCTCGTCGTCGTCGGCCTGCCGACCTCGCTGTCCGGGCGGGCGGCCAGTGCGTCTGCCGACATGGCCCGCGCCTGGGTCGACCGGTTCCGGCCGCTGGTGGCTCCGGTCGAGGTGCGGCTGGTCGACGAGCGGCTGACCACGGTCAGCGCCACGGCGGCGCTGCGGGCCTCGGGCCGGTCGGCGAAGCGGAGCAGGGCCGTCGTGGACCAGGCAGCGGCCGTCGCGCTGCTCCAGGCGGTGCTGGACGCACCCCCGCCTCGTCCCTGACCCGCTGCGACAGGTCCGACACGGCAGGTCGCAGGGCGTGTCCTGCGCGGATCACAGGCTCCGCCCGTCGTTACGCTGATCGTGTGACGGACCTGCTCGACCTCGACCCCGAACCGCCGCCCGCCCGCCGTCGACGACGGCGGCGGAGGCAGGGCGTCGCCCGCGCCATCGCCGTCCTGGTGGTGCTGGGGCTCACGGCTGCGCTGGTCGCCGGGGGCGTCTACGCCGTCCGCACGGTGTTCGGCTCGTCGGCGGCCGAGGACTACCCCGGACCGGGCGGCGGCGAGGCGGTCGTGCAGATCTCGCCCGGCGACACCGCCGGCGACGTGGCCGACACCCTCGCCGGCGAGGACGTCGTCGCGAGCCGCCAGTCCTTCTTCGAGGTCGCCGCGGCCGACCCCCGGTCGACCTCGCTGCAGCCCGGCTTCTACCGCGTCCGCACGAAGATGCGCGCTGCGGACGCGCTCGACCTGCTGCTCGACCCGGCGTCCCGCATCGTCGGCCGGGTCACGGTCCCCGAGGGGCTGACGGTGGCGCAGACCCTGGAGACCCTCGCCGCGGGCACCGACATCCCGCTCGAGCAGTACCAGGCGGCGGCCAAGGACCCGGGTGCCCTGGGCCTGCCGGACTACGCACGGGGTCGGCTGGAGGGATTCCTGTTCCCGGCCACCTACGACGTCGAGCCCGGCACCAGCGCGCCGCAGGTGCTGACCCAGCTGGTCGACCGGTTCGAGCAGGCTGCGGAGGACGTCGGCCTGGTGGAGGGCGCGCAGGCGCTGGGCTACTCGCCGTACGAGATCGTCGTCGTGGCCAGCCTGATCGAGCGCGAGGTCAAGAAGGACGACGAGTACGGCAAGGTCGCCCGCGTCGTCTACAACCGGCTCGAGCAGGGGATCCCGCTCGGCATCGACGCCTCCGTGCTCTACGGCGTCGGCAAGACCGCCGGGGGAGAGGTGACGGCGGCCGACCTGGCCAAGGACACGCCGTACGAGAACCGCCGCCGCACCGGTCTCCCGCCGACCCCGATCGCGTCGCCCGGCGAGGCGACGCTGAGGGGGGCGCTCGCCCCGGTCGACGGCGACATCCTCTACTACGTGCTGGCCTCCAAGGACGGCACGTCCTTCTTCACCGCCGACTACCAGGAGTTCCTCGACCAGCGCGACAAGTCGCGCGCCGAGGGCGTCTTCTGATCCGGCCGCGTGCGGCCGTGCTGGGCCGCCCGATCGCCCACTCGCTGTCCCCGCGCCTGCACCTCGCGGCCTACGCCGCCCTCGGCCTCGACTGGGCGTACGAGGCGGTGGAGGTGGGTGAGCAGGAGCTCCCGGCCTTCCTCGACGGTCTGGGGCCGCAGTGGCGGGGACTGTCGCTGACGATGCCGCTCAAGCAGGCCGTGCTGCCGCTGCTGGACAGCGTGAGCGACCTGGCCCGTGACGTGGCGGCCGCCAACACGGTGGTCCTGCGCGACGGTCGCCGGCACGGGCACAACACCGACGTCCCGGGGATCGTGCAGGCGCTGCAGGAGGCCGGCGTCACCGGAGCCCGGCACCCGGTGGTCCTCGGCGGCGGCGCGACGGCCCGCTCCGCCGCGGCGGCGCTGTCCCGGCTCGGGGCGTCGCCGGCGACCCTGGTCGTGCGCTCGCCGCCGACGCAGACCCTCGCCGCGGCCCGCCGGCTGGGGCTGAGCCCGGCGGTCGTGCCCTTCTCGCCGGACGTCCTGCGCGACTGCGACCTGCTCGTCAGCACCGTCCCGGCGGGGGCCGCGGACGGTCTGGCACCGCACGTCGGCGACCTGCCGGCCCTGCTCGACGTCGTCTACGACCCGTGGCCGACACCTCTGGCGGCCGCCTGCCGGGGCACGGTCGTCAGCGGCGCCTCGATGCTGCTGCACCAGGCGGCGGCGCAGGTCGATCTCATGACCGGCCTGCCGGCCCCCCTCGAGGCGATGCGCGGCGCGCTGCCCCTCGGGGGCTGAGCCCGGGTCGGGCGCCCCTGCCCAGGGACCGCCGGCCGGTCCTGCACGTGATCCGGACCTCGACGCCCGGCCACGGGTCAAGGTCGCGGCCGGTCCACCCGACACCTGGGGCATGGACAATCGTCGAACGGCTCGTCATGCGCGGGAGCAGGGCTCGTGAAGCGGCTCGGAGACGTCCTGCTCGACGCCGGTCACATCACCCCGGCGCAGCTCGAGACCGCGCTCGACCTGCAGCGGCGCAACGGACGCAGCCTCGGCCGGGTGCTCGTCGACATCCAGGCGCTCTCGGACGACCAGCTGGTGACCGCGCTGGCCACCCAGATCGGCCTGCGCGTCGTCGACCTCACCGACTTCACCATCGACGGCAACGCCGCCCGACTGGTGCCCGAGCAGGTGTGCCGACGGCACAACGCGCTGCCGATCGGGCACGAGGACGGCAAGCTGCTCGTGGCCATGGCCGACCCGGCCAACGTCTTCGCCATCGACGACATCCGCTCGGCGACGCGGCTCGACGTCAAGCCCGTCGTGGCCACCCGGCCCGACGTCATGGCCGCCATCGACCGCTTCCACCGGGGCGACGAGGAGATGGACCAGCTCGCCTCCGGCTTCCAGGAGGCCGACCACGGCGACGACCTCGCCTCCGTCACCGAGGTGGTCGAGGACGCGCCGATCGTCAAGTTCGTCAACATCCTCATCTCGCAGGCGGTGCAGGACCGCGCCTCCGACATCCACGTCGAGCCGGCCGAGAAGGACCTGCGCGTGCGCTTCCGCATCGACGGCGTGCTCCACGAGGTCATGCGGTCGCCCAAGAGCATCACCGCCGGCGTCACCAGCCGGCTCAAGATCATGGCCGACATCAACATCGCCGAACGGCGGATCCCGCAGGACGGCCGCCTGTCCACCGTCGTGAACGGCAAGAAGGTCGACCTGCGGGTGGCCACCCTGCCCACGGTGTGGGGCGAGAAGATCGTCATGCGCATCCTGGACAACTCGACGGCGATGCTGCAGCTGTCCGACCTGGGCTTCGGTCCCACCAACTACGACATCTACGCCCGCAGCTTCGCCAAGCCGTACGGGATGATCCTCGTGACGGGCCCCACCGGCTCGGGCAAGTCCACGACGCTGTACGCCACCCTCAACATCGTCAGCAACCCGCAGGTCAACGTCATCACGGTCGAGGACCCGGTCGAGTACAAGCTCCCGGGGATCAACCAGGTGCAGACCAACGCCAAGGCCGGGCTGACCTTCGCGGCCGCGCTGCGCTCCATCCTGCGCTCGGACCCCGACGTGGTGCTGCTCGGCGAGATCCGTGACCGCGAGACGGCGCACATCGCCATCGAAGCCGCCCTGACCGGTCACCTCGTGCTGTCCACCCTGCACACCAACGACGCCCCGTCGGCCATCGTCCGCCTCACCGAGATGGGCATCGAGCCGTTCCTGGTGGGCTCGGCCCTGGACTGCGTGCTCGCCCAGCGCCTGGCCCGCAAGCTCTGCGCCCGCTGCAAGGAGTCGTACGTCCCCAGCCGGCAGGCGCTGGCCGACATGCGCATGCCGCTGCCGCCGGACGAGCCGCCGCCCACGCTCTACCGCCCGGTGGGCTGCAGCGCCTGCGCGAAGACGGGCTACCGCGGCCGCATCGCCCTGCACGAGGTCATGGCGGTCAGCGAGGACATCGAGCGCCTGGCCGTCGAGCGCGCTCCGACGCTGAGCATCGCCCAGGTCGCCCGCGAGCAGGGCATGGTCACGCTGCGCGACGACGGGCTGGCCAAGGTCAGGGCCGGCCTCACCTCCGCCGAGGAGATCCTCCGCGTCGTCGTCTGATCGGGGCTCAAGAGCGGGCCGCGATCGGACGAACACCTGCTCGACACCGTGCACCGGACCGACCGGTCGCCCAGGAAGGACCACGTGGACGCGCACCCGCCCGCCCCCGCCGGACTCGCCGACTTCTTCGGCTCGGGACCGGCCCGACCCGCGCCGGCGCAGCCGAGCGTCGCCCCGCCCCCGGCAGTGCCGCTGCCGGCCCCGCGGCCACCGGTCCCCGGGCTGGCCCCGGCCGCGACCGTGCCGTCCGCGATGCCGGCGGCGAGCCGCGCCCCGAGCGAGGCGCCTGCGGCTCCAGCCGGTCAGGTCCGCATCGGAGCCGAGGACACCAGCGGCGACAGCGCGTTCCTGGCCGACCTGCTGCTGTACGTCCTGGAGCGGAACTGCTCCGACCTGCACCTGACCAAGAACGCCCGCCCGACCGTGCGCAGGTCGGGCGGTCTCGTGCCGCTCGAGGACTTCCCCGTCCTCACCGCCGAGGCCATCCAGAAGACGATGTACGCGATCATGTCGCAGAAGCAGCGCGAGACCTTCGAGACCAACCTCGAGCTCGACTTCGCCTACTCGCTGCCCGGCCGCGCGCGGTTCCGGGTCAACGTCTACAAGCAGCGCGACGCCGTCGGCGCGGCCTTCCGTCTCATCCCGTACGAGATCAAGAAGCTCGAGGACCTCGGCGTCCCGCCGACCGTCGCGGGCTTCGCCATGCTCCCGCGCGGGTTCGTGCTGGTCACCGGGCCGACCGGCTCGGGCAAGTCGACGACGCTCGCTGCCGTCGTCGACATGGCCAACCGGAGCCGGCACGACCACATCATGACCGTCGAGGACCCGATCGAGTTCCTGCACGAGCACAAGAGCTGCCTGGTCAACCAGCGCGAGGTCGGGGAGGACACCTGGTCCTTCAAGAGCGCGCTCAAGCACGTGCTGCGCCAGGACCCCGACATCATCCTGGTCGGCGAGATGCGCGACCTCGAGACGATCGAGATCGCGCTGACCGCTGCCGAGACCGGCCACCTGGTCATGGCGACGCTGCACACGCAGGACGCCGCGCAGACGATCGACCGCATCATCGACGTCTTCCCGCCCGAGCAGCAGCAGCAGGTGCGCGTCATGCTGTCGAGCGCGCTGCAGGGCGTCGTCTGCCAGCAGCTGGTGCCGACCGCCGACGGCAGGGGTCGTGTCGTCGCGGTCGAGGTGATGACGGCGACCCCGGCCATCCGCAACCTCATCCGCGAGGGCAAGACGCACCAGATCTACTCGACGCTGCAGGCCGGCGCCAAGCACGGGATGCAGACCATGGACAGCCACCTGGCCGCCCTGGTCAAGCAGGGCCGCGTCACCTACGAGGCGGCGCTCGAGAAGTGCCACCACGTGGAGGACTTCAACCGGCTCTGCGGTCGGGCCTGAGGGCCGCGCCATGGCGACGACGACGTACGAGTACAAGGTCAGGGACAAGGCCGGCAAGCTCCGCACGGGCAAGCTCGACGCGGACTCGCCCTCGCAGGTGGCCGTGACGCTCAAGGGCATGGGCTACGCCCCGCTGAGCATCACGCAGGCCAAGGCCGGCCTGAACCGCGAGATCTCCATCCCCGGGATGAAGCCCAAGGTCAAGCTCAAGGACCTGGCGGTCTTCGCCCGACAGTTCGCCGTCATGATCAACAGCGGGCTCTCGCTGCTGCGGTCGCTCAGCATCCTGGCCGAGCAGACGGAGAACAAGGAGCTGGGCCGGATCCTCGGCGAGGTCCGCAACGAGATCGAGGCGGGAGGATCGCTCTCGGGGGCGATGGCCAAGCACGAGGTCTTCCCGCCGTTGATGGTCAACATGATCCGGGCCGGTGAGGTCGGCGGATTCCTGGACGGCGTCCTGCTGCAGCTGGCCGAGAACTACGAGGCCGAGGTGAAGCTGCGGGGAAAGGTGAAGTCGGCCATGACCTATCCCGTGGTCGTCTTCGTCCTCGCCATTCTTGCCGTCATCGGAATGCTGCTGTTCATCGTGCCCGTGTTCGCCGGGATGTTCGAGGACCTCGGGGGCGAGCTGCCGCTGCCCACGAAGATCCTGGTGTTCCTGTCCGGAGCGATGAGAGTCCTGGCCCCGCTCGGGCTGGTCGCCGGCATCGCGCTGCTCGCCATCTGGCCGCGCGTCAAGCACAAGCAGCCGGTGCGCAACGCGCTCGACCCGCTCAAGCTCAAGGCGCCCGTGTTCGGGGAGCTCGTACGCAAGATCGCGCTCAGCCGCTTCTCCCGCAACCTCGGCACGATGCTGCGCTCGGGCGTGCCCATCCTGCAGTCGCTCGAGATCGTCGCCGCCACCTGCGGCAACGTCGTGCTGGAGCGCGCGGTCGACGACGTGCGCGACAGCGTCCGCAACGGCGAGTCGTTGGCGGCTCCGCTGGCCAACCACCCCGTCTTCCCGCCGATGGTCGTGCAGATGATGCGCGTCGGAGAGGACAGCGGTGCCCTCGACACCATGCTGCACAAGATCTCCGACTTCTACGACCAGGAGGTGGAGTCGACGACCGAGGCGCTGACCTCCCTCATCGAGCCGCTGATGATCGCGGTGCTCGGCGGGATCATCGGCTCCATGATCATCGCGCTCTACATGCCGATCTTCGGGGTCTTCAAGCTCATCCAGTAGGCACAGCCAGCTGGGCGCCACACCGGCCGGTCCCACGGGCTCGCACCGGCACGTGCGGTGCCCTTCTCGCAGGCAGGAATGCAGCAGCACGGTCACCTCCGGGGGGCCGTGCTGCTGCATTCGTTCTGACGCGGTTGGGCCGTACGGAGCAATCTGAATTGCACCGGAGAAGAACTCAAGACGGCCGGTGGCCGGCCCGATACAACAAGTGTCACCACGCAGCCGACAGCGTTTCGACGAGCACCGCACACGTGCGGTCGGCCCCGGTCCACAGGACCCGGGAATCGAACGCGTCGGGCCCTCGACCGAGGTCCCCGAGCGGCTCTTCCATCGCAATCATCCGTCCGGAGGACAACATGCTCGCTCGCATCCGCAAGGCCCAGGAGGAGAAGGAGGGTGGCTTCACCCTCATCGAGCTCCTGGTCGTCATGATCATCATCGGCATCCTCGCCGCCATCGCCATCCCGGTGTTCCTCTCGCAGCGCGCGAAGGCCCAGGACAGCGCCACCAAGGCCGACGTCTCCACGCTCGGCAAGGAGATCGCGACCTTCTACGTCGACGGCGCGGGCACCGGCGTCGTCACCATCTCCGCCGCCGGCAAGTACGTCTTCACGCCGACCACGCCCGGCG
>CADCUB010000049.1 GCA_902805775.1 uncultured Frankineae bacterium
GGGTGGTCGGCGCCAGCGTCAACAACGACGCCGGCTACGTCCTGGGCTTCTCCGTGGCCGTGCTGCTGCTGACGCGCATCGCCATGGGCGACCTGCGCCGCCGGACGGTCGTCGTCGCCGGGATCGCCGTGGGGCTGGCGCTGCTCACCAAGGGCTTCGCCCTGGTCCTGCCGCTCACCGTGGTCGCCGCCTTCGTCGCCGCCGGACGGGCGGCCGCGCGGTCCCCCGTCCGGCAGGCCCCGTGGTGGCGGGCGGGTCTGCTGTGCCTGGTCGTCGCCTTCCTCGTCGGCGGCTGGTGGTGGCTGCGCAACCTGCTGGTGCACGGCGCGATCCAGCCGCCCGGCTGGTCGATCGAGGCCTACCGGCGGGTGCTGGGCACCGTCCCGCGGCCCGAGGGCACCCCCGCGCCGCTGTCCGACTTCGTCGCCGGGACCTACGCACGCCTCAGCGAGCGGTTCTGGGGCGGGCTCGGCATCAACTACGGCGGTGGGGACACCTATCCCGACCTGCTCATCCACGTCCTCGTGGCGGGCACGGTGATCGGAGTGGGAGCCGCCGTCGTCGGAGCGCGGCGCGGCCGGCTGGCCGTGCTGGCGGCCGTCCTCGTGCCGCTGGGCGCCACGCTCGGGATCGTCTGCCTCGGGATCTGGAACGGCTACACCTACAGCCTCGACTTCCCCGGCGCGCAGGGCCGCTACCTGTTCGGCTCCGTGACCGGCCTGGCCGCGGCGGGGGCGCTGGGCCTGAGCGTCCTGGCCGGCCCGGCCCGCCGGGTCCTTCCCGTCCTGGCGGCGCTGCTCGCCCTCGTCCTGCAGGCCGCGGGGATCGTCTCGGTCGTGCGGCACGCCTGGCTGCCGCTCTACGACGGCCGGCCGCGGCCGGAGCGCTACCGCGACGCGTTCGACGGCATCCTGCGCTGGTCGCCGTGGCCGCCGGAGGTCACCGGCACGGTCTTCGCGCTCACGGCGCTCGCGGGCGCCGTCGTCCTCGTGCTCGCGGCGCGCTGGGCCTTCGTCCGGGACGAGGTCGCACCGGTGCCCGTGCCGGCGGCGGAGCCGGTCCCGGACCGCGTCTAGCCCGCCGTTCCCAGGGCCTGCTCGAGCGAGGTCAGGAACGCCTCGTCGACGATCGGGACGTCCCCGGCCTCGACGGAGCGCTCGACGATCTCCAGCACGACCGTGTCGGAGCCGACGATCGCCGCGACGGCCGCCGCCGGGTCGTCGGTCGCGGTGGCCGGCTGGACGACGCGCGCAGAGGAGAACAGCGGGGCGAGGAAGCGCAGCGAGCTCTGCGTGAACGAGTCGCCGAGCACGAGCGTGGGCGGCGTGTGCAGCGGCGCGCCGGTCGTGGTGCTGCTCAGGGTGTTGGGGGTGACCGAGGTGACGGTCACGCCCGGGCGCTCGAGCTCCCAGCCCGGGACCTCGTCCGTGCGCGGCGTGCCGAGCTGGGCGGCGAGGTCGGCACGGAGCTGCACGGGTCCGGTCTCGACGATCCGGCTGGTCTGCCACAGCCGCGGGTCGAGGGCGTCCGCGACCTGCTGCGCGTAGATCAGGGCTCCGCGCTGCGCCCAGTGCGTGTCCGACGGCCGCCACAGGTTCACGCCGCCCTCCTCCTGCACGCGGGCGAGCTCCTGCTTGAGGTCGACGTAGCCGACCGGTGGGGACGTCTCCATCCGGTCCCAGAAGGCGCTCTTGGCGTCCGGCGCGCAGTCGTCACCGACGTAGTCGTCGGGCAGCTTGTCCGGGTTCATCGTCGACTTGTCGGGGGCGACGGTGAAGACGTAGGTCTTGCCGGCGGCCTGCAGCATCCGGCCGAAGCGGTCGAGGCCCGCGAGCGTCTCGTCGAGGGGCTGCAGCGGCTCGCACGGTCCCGAGACGTCGGCGCCGAGGAACAGCCAGTCGTCGTCGCCCTGCAGGACCTTGGGGAAGACCCGCTCGGCCGCGTCCTCGCCGGCCGGCTGCGGCGCCACGGGTCCGGCGCCGCCGGCTCCGGAGTCGGGTCCGCCGTACTGCGGGGGCTCGCCGAACAGCCCCTCCGACAGCCGGGTGTTGGCTGCGACCGCCCGGTCGCGCAGCGGCAGGTGGTCGGTCGCCCAGCTGCTGAGCCGGGGGAAGAACTCCCAGCCGTCCGACACCGACGGGAACGACGACAGGCGCCGGTTCTCGATCTCGGTGGCGCGCACCCCGAGGGCGTACGCGGCCGCCGGCGTGAACAGGAACACCAGCCCGAGCGCCAGCACCACCATCCGCCGGGGACGCGGGCGTGCAGAGCGGACGGCGGCTGCCTTCCGCCGCGGGCGCGCGTGGGCGGGCACGGGTCTCCTCCGGTACGGGACGGTCAGAACTGGAAGTACAGGAACGGGCTGAAGGTCCCGGCGGCGACCAGGACCGCGGCGTACGGGGCGCCGACGGCGGAGTAGGCCACCCGCGCGGCGCCGGCGACGCGCGTGCGGCTCTCGTCCACGACCTTGCCCATGACGAGGTCGCGCGGCAGGAGCACGACGAGCAGCGCCAGCGCGAAGACCAGCGTGCGCTGGTCGGTGAGCGCCGTGGTGACCTCGCTGGGCACGTCGCCGAAGCGGGGCACGAACATGACCCGGAGCATGTCGAGCGCGCGGCCCAGGTCAGCCGCGCGGAAGAACACCCAGCCGATCACGACGAGCAGGAAGGTGATCGCCCGCCGGGGCACCTGCCACGCGTCGTCGGAGATGCGGGCCAGACCGGTCGCCCGTTCCAGCGCGAGCAGCACGCCGTGGAACAGCCCCCACACCACGAAGGTCCAGGCGGCGCCGTGCCAGATGCCGGTGAGCAGGAACACCGTGAACAGGTTGCGGTAGGTGAGCAGCGACGAGCCGCGGTTGCCGCCCAGCGGGATGTAGACGTAGTCGCGGAACCAGCGCGACAGCGACATGTGCCAGCGCCGCCAGAAGTCGGTCACCGACACGGCCGAGTAGGGCCGCGCGAAGTTCTCCGGCAGGCGGAACCCGATCATGCGGCCGAGGCCGATCGCCATGTCGGAGTAGCCGGAGAAGTCGAAGTAGATCTGCAGCGTGTAGGCCAGCACCCCGAGCCACACCACCGAGGTGGTGAGCTGGTCCTCGGGCAGCGCGAAGACGGCGTCGGCCACGGGCGACAGGGCGTCCGCGACGACGACCTTCTTGGTCAGGCCGAGGGCGAAGCGCGGGAAGCCCGCCGCGAAGTCGTCCAGCTTGTCGCGGTCGGTCTCGGGCAGCTGCTTGTCGATCTCGTGGTAGCGCACGATCGGCCCGGCGACGAGCTGCGGGAACATCGCGATGTAGGTGGCGAACTGCACCGGGCTGCGCTGGGCGTGCCGGCTGTGGCGGTAGACGTCGACGATGTAGCTGATGTGGTGGAAGGTGAAGAACGAGATGCCGATCGGCAGGGCGAGCTGCACCGCCGGGACGGCCGGCCCGCCCAGCACCTCCGACACGGCGGCGGCCTGCTGCGCCGCGAAGCCGGCGTACTTCCACACGGCGAGCACCGACAGGTCGGCCAGCACGGTGGCGACGAGCAGGGCGGTGCGGGCACGGGGGCGCGCCGTGAGCGCGGCGCTGTCCATCGCGATGCCGGCCGCGAAGTTGACGACCATGACGGCGACGAGCCCCAGGACGAACGAGCCACCGCCGACGGAGTACAGCCCCAGGCTCGCGACGGACACCAGGACGTTGCGCGAGCGGCCCGGCAGGACCCAGTAGAGGAGCAGGAACGCCGGCAGGAAGTACCAGAGGAACAGCGGCGACGCGAAGGACATGGGTTCCTCTGGCCAGGGACGGACCGAGCCAGGATAGGCGGCGGCCGGTCCCGCGCCCGCAGGCTCAGGAGGCCAGGTCGTCCGCGGCGCTCGAGCGGCGGGTGACGGGCTGCGGACGGCCCCACTGACCGTCCAGCGCGACGTAGCCGGTCGGCTGGAAGCCCGGGCCGGGCTGCACGTGGAACGCCAGCACCCGGTCCCGGTGGTCGTAGACGTGCGTCGTCGAGGCGTCCGTGATCGCCGCGGTGAGCATGTAGGAGCCCGGGACGAACGGGAGGGAGGGCAGCCGGTAGTCGACGTGACCCTCGCCGGCGACGGTGCCCGTGGCGGTGCCGGACAGGCGGGTGTTGGGGCCGGCCAGCGCCAGCCCCGTCTCGTGCAGGAACGCCAGGCCGAACACCGGGGCCTCGACCGGGCGGTGGGCGCGGTAGTGCACGCGCACGGTCATCGCCGCCCCGTGGTCCAGGGCGAGCACCGGCGTGCCGCGGCCGTCGAGCAGCTCCACGCGGGTGACGACGACCTCGCCGCTGCCGCGCCGCCCCGAGCCGGCGGCGCTGCCCGTGCCGGCGTCGGCGTCACCCTCGCCCTCCTCGGCGTCGGCCTGGCCCGCCGAGGAGTCGGCCCCGAGCCGGTCGCGCTCGGCGCTGTTGACCTCGCGCAGGTAGTCGTCGACCACCTCGACCGCCGGGCCGACGGCACGCAGGCGGCCGTGGTCGAGCCAGGCCACCTCGTCGCACAGGGTCTGCACCAGCGGCAGGCTGTGGCTGACGAACACGATCGTCACGCCGCGTCGCCGCAGGGTGTAGAGGTGGTCGAAGCAGCGCCGCTGGAACTCCTCGTCGCCCACGGCGACGATCTCGTCGATGATGAGGATCTGCGGGTCGAGGTTGACCGCGATCGAGAAGCCCAGGCGGACGTACATCCCGCTGGAGTAGACCTTGACCGGCGTGTCGATGAACTGCTCGAGCCCCGAGAACTCGACGATCGCGTCCATCGACTCGACGATCTGCCGGCGGCTCATGCCCAGGATGGAGCCGTTGAGCAGGATGTTGTCGCGGCCGGACAGCTCCGGGTGGAAGCCCGCGCCGAGCTCCAGCAGCGCCGAGATGCGGCCGGCGGCGGTGATCGCGCCCGACGTCGGCCGGTGGATGCCCGCCATCAGCTTGAGCAGCGTCGACTTGCCCGACCCGTTGTGGCCGATCAGGCCGAAGGTCGAGCCCTGCTCGACCGTCAGCGAGACGTCGCGCAGCGCCCAGAACTCGTCGTAGGAGCTGCTCTGCCGGCGCACGAAGCGCTCCTTGAGCGAGGACCGCCGGTCGGTGTAGAGGCGGAAGCGCTTGGACAGACCGTCGACGGTGATCGCCGGCGTGCTCACAGCTCCTCGCTCACGTCGCGGGCGCGGCGGTGGAACACCCACCAGCCGAACGACAGGGTGGCCAGCGAGAGCACCGTGAGGGTGGCCAGCTGCAGCAGCGAGGGCCACTGCAGCTCGTAGACGACGTCGCGGAAGGCCTCCACGAACTGCGCGACCGGGTTGAGCTGCAGCAGCAGCGCCCGCAGCGGCAGGCCGAACGCCTGCTCGGGCACCAGCGACGGCGGGTAGATGATGGGCGTCGCGTAGAACAGGATCTGCAGCGCCAGGCCGACGAGGTAGGCGATGTCGCGGTAGTAGACGTTCCACACCGCGAGCACCAGGCCGATGCCGAGCGCGAACAGCGCCAGCAGCAGGCACAGGAACGGCACGAGCACGAGCGTGGCCGACACGTTGCCGAGCACGACCATGACGACCACCAGGATGGCGATCTCGATGAGCGTCTGGACGCCGTTGGCCATCGCCCCACCCGCGACGGGCGCGAAGGGCGGGAAGTAGATCTTGCGCAGGAGCGGGCCCACCGCGACCAGCGAGGTCATGCTGCCGTTGACCGTGTTGGAGAAGAAGTTCCAGACGATCAGGCCGGTGAACAGGAACAGCGTGTAGTTGCCCTGCTCGCCGTTGCCGAGCGGCGGCGGCACCGCGCGGAAGATCGTCGAGAAGACCAGCGTGTAGGTGATCAGCGTGGCGACGGGGTTGATCAGCGACCAGGCCCAGCCCAGCACCGACCCCTTGTACTTGCCCTTGAGCTCGCGCTGGGCGAAGTTCCAGACCAGGGGACGGAACGCCCAGACCTCAACCAGAGGCGACGCCATGGGGCTGCCTCCCGTCGTGAGCGCGCCCGTCTGCGGACCCGGTGGTCCCACCGTCGGGCCGAGCCGAACGGTACCCGGCGCGCCTCGAGCGCAGCCGTCCCGTCACCGCCAGGGCGAGCAGCAGCAGGGCGGTGACCCCGGAGACCGCCGCGCCCACCCGCAGGCCCGGCGGGTCGTAGCTCAGGACGACCTCGGAGCGGCCGGCGGGCACGGCGACGGCGACGCCCGCGTGGTCGGCGTGCAGCAGCGGCGCCTGCTCACCGTCGACGGTCGCCGTCCAGCCGCTCTGCTGCAGGGCGTCGGCGATCACGACCCACCCACCGGAGGCGCTGGTCGCCCGGGCCCGCAGCACGTCGCCCGAGTCCTCGACCACCTCGACCTGTCCGCCGCCCGGTGCCTGCGGCTCGGGACCGGACGGGGGCTGGGCCAGCAGCACCTGCTCGTCCGACAGCTCGCCGGAGGCCAGCAGGTCCAGGGGAGAGGTCCCCGGCGGTGGAGCGACCGCGGACGACGCGAAGCGCACGCGGGGCAGGGCGCGCAGCCGCTCGTAGACGACGGACTCCCCGCCGTACGCCAGCGACAGGCCGTCGTCGGCAGGCAGCACCTCCCCGACCAGCACCTCGCCGTCCGGGCCGGCGCCCAGTGTCAGCGAGACGCCGGTGACGGCGAGCGTGACCGAGCGGGCACGGGTCAGCGGCCCCGTCTCCCCGGCCACCGGGACCCACAGCGGCCCGGTCTGCCCCGCGGGCAGCCCCGGGCGCTCGGCTGTGCCGACCACCTCTCCCGCGCCGTCGCGGAACGTCGCGACCAGCCGTCCCGGGGCGCTGCCCGCGGTCGCCGCCGTGAGCCGGAGCACCAGTGCCCGGCGGGGCCCGGCCGCCAGCGGCAGCCGCACCTGCTGGCCGGGAGGCAGGCGCACCGACCCGGCCGGCGCGGGCGGGGGCACCGTGCGGCCGAAGACCGGGCTGCCGACGCTGGTCACGTAGTAGCGGGCCGCGAGGCGGTCGAGCAGGGGCGAGACGGCGCTGGCCGAGCTGCCGCCGACGAAGGACAGGGTCGGGCCCTGCGTCACGGTCGGGTCGATGCGGGCGACGACCTGCTTCCAGGTCGGCTGCTGGAAGGCGTGCCCGCTGACGGCCCGCAGGCCGTAGTAGCTCGTGGTGCTGGGGAACATCACGGCGCCCGCGGCGGCGTAGCGGTCGGCCCCGAGGTTGTCGGCCAGGAACGCGTGCACCCCGGTGCGGGGGTAGAACTGCGCGGGGTCCTCGCTCGGCCACCGCGGGGCGATGAACGCGAGCCCCTCGACCGCCACGAGGGCCGGCAGCACCAGCAGCGCGACCAGCCCCGTGCGCCGGGCGCGCACCACGAGCAGGCAGAGCACCAGACCGGCGAGGACGGAGGCCGGCAGCACGCTCGCGCTCACCATGACCTCGAGCCGGTCCGCGTCGCGCGCCGCGGCGAGCGCTCCCCGCAGCGCCCAGGCGGAGCCCGCGAGCGCCGCTGCGAGCGGCACGACGGCCCACGGCGTCAGCGCCCGGTCCCCCGGGCGCAGGCGCACGAGCTTCTCGGCGCCGATCGCCGCGAGGACGGCGAGCGCGAACCCGAGCACGGCGCGGGTGCGGCCGATGAAGCTCGACCCGACGAACGGCAGGCGCTGCGCCAGCCCGAGCGCGGTGTCGCTGGACCAGGCGACCAGCACCAGCGTGACGACGGTGCCGCACAGCAGCCCGAGCACTCCGCGCGGCACCTGCAGCCGGACCCGCAGGCCGACCGCGACGAGGGCCAGCACCGCACAGACGACCCCGACGAACGCGATGGTCTCGATGGTGTTGCGGTAGCCGAAGTAGCTCTGGTCGGTCTCGGAGCCGAAGGCGTACGGCACCACCAGGGTCACCAGCGCCGAGAAGGGCGCGTGCGCGGCCGGACTCTGCTCGCGGTAGCTCAGGTCGAGGTCGCCCAGGTGCTGCAGGAAGGGCACCACCTGGAAGGCCGCCAGCGCGACGCCCAGCACGAGTCCGGCACCGGCGACCGACCAGGACCGCGCGACCTCACGCACCCGCGGACGCGAGGCCAGCGTGCGGACCAGGACGTACGGCCCGAGCAGGTAGAGGGTGTAGACGACCACCGCCGGGAAGCTGGCCAGCAGCATCGAGGCCAGCGCCAGCGCGACCGGCACGACCGCGGCGGGGCGACGCAGCTGCAGGGCGCGCTCGACGCTCCAGAACAGCGCCGGGATCAGCGACGCGACCTGCGCCTGCGGCCAGTTGTTCCACAGCACGAGGAAGGCGGTGCACGAGTAGAGCAGCCCGCCGAGCAGCGCAGGCCCGGGCGAGAGCGTGAGCCGGCGCAGGAACAGGTGCATGAAGCCGACCGCCACCAGCACCTCGAGCAGGCGCACCCAGGCCGGCGCCATCTCGAAGGGCAGGAGCAGGTAGGGCAGCGCGAGCGGCGAGACCAGCCCGTGCTCGGAGACGGCGGCCAGCGGGCCGCCACCGGCGACCAGCGGCGTCCACAGCGGCCAGTCGCCGTCGCGCACGCGCGAGACGAACTCCTTGGCGTTGGGCAGTGCCCAGTCCATCGTGTCGTGGGCGATGGTGACGCCCCGCTGGTCCTCCAGCGACGCCACCGCCTGCCAGGGCTCGAAGCGCAGGACGAGCCCGGTCTCGGCGAACACCTCCCGACCGAGCAGGGACGGCCCGAGCAGCGGGACGTAGACGGCGAGCAGGGCGAGCAGTGTGCCGAGCAGGAGCCAGCGCGACCGGCGCTGCGCCGTGGGCTCCTGCGACGCGGACCGCCGCGACGCGGGCTCGGCCGGATCGGCCGGCTGCTGCGCCGCCGTCTCGCGTGCGCCGACGGAGGAGGCCGTCACCGTCGGCGTACGGCGCGCAGCGGTCCGGCCAGCGCGCGCAGCGGCGCCGTGATGCGCCAGCTCGAGGACTGCAGGACCTGCTCGCGCCAGCTCAGCAGGTCGTCGCGGGCGGCTCGCGCCGCGGCCACCTCGTCCGCGAGCCGCTGCATCTCCTCGCCGCGCTTGCCGATCTCGAGCAGCAGCTCGTCCTCCACCTCACCTCGCGGGAGCCGCCGGTGCAGGACGCCCATGCTGCCGGGCGGCAGCAGCAGCGGCCGGGCGTCGCCCTTGGCCAGCACCTGGCCGCGCGCGGCCTTCCAGTGCTCGTCGTGGTGCAGCGCGTTGGAGTGGTCGCCGCTGCCGCGCCGCCAGCGCCGGTAGATCGACGTCGGCAGCGGGCTGCTGGCCACGCCGCACACCTGCACCGCCCGCAGCTGCACGTCCCAGTCCTCGAGGACCGGCAGCGACTCGTCGAAGCGCTGGCCGAGGTCGGTGAAGAACGAGCGCGGCACGGCGAACCCGCAGAAGGGCGTGTAGTTCTCGACCAGGTGCGCCAGCACGTCGTAGGCCGGCGGGTAGGCGTAGCGGAACGGCGAGGCAGCCGCGTGACCCGCCCCGCCCGCCCAGCCGACCTGCTCGATGTCCTGCTCCACCACGACGGTGCGCAGGACCTGACCGGGCGAGGTCTCGGCGAGCTGCCGGAACTCCGCGACGTAGGAGCTCAGGACGACGTCGTCGTCGTCGACGACGCACACGTAGCGCCCGCGGGCCCGTGCGACGCCGACGTTGAGGGGTCGGCTGCGGCTCCCGCCGGGCGGCACCTGCACCAGGGTGGTCCGCTCGCGCATCTCGGCCGGCTGCTGCGCGAGCAGGACACCGACCTCGGAGACGTCGGCGGCAGTGGCGCCGTGGGCCAGCAGCAGCACCTCGAAGTCGCCGTCGGTCTGCGCGGACAGGCACAGCAGCAGGTCGCGCAGGGTCTCCGGCCGGGTGCCGCGGGTGCGCACGAGCACGCTGAGGAACGGCTTGGCCGTCTCGGGCTGCGCGGCGGGCTCGGGCACCGGGACGCCGGCGACGTAGGCGCGCACGAACTGGTTCACCCACGCGGAGGGCTCGGCGTCGGCCCTGACCTCGCGCAGCAGGCGCGCCAGCGGTGCGGCGGGGTCGAGGACGGGCAGCCCCTCCGGGAAGTGCTGGTCGCTGTGGTTCAGGCTGAAGTCGTTGCGCCCGCACTCGAACCACCCGGCGCCGCGCATCACCTGCATGAGGCGGGAGGCCGAGAACAGCTGCAGGTGGGTGCGGTCCAGCAGCCCGGTGTCGGTGACGTCCCACCGGCCGAGCACGAGCTTGGCGGCCAGGTCGGTGTGGGTGACGTTCGGGACGCTGACGACCAGGGCCGGGTTGCCCACGGCCGGGGCCGTGCGGTTGAGCGTCTCGAGCACCCGCTCGGGCCGAGCCAGGTGCTCCAGCGTGTCGAGCATGAGCACGGCGGCGAGGGGCCCGTCGGCGGCGGTGGTGAGCAGCCGCTCGAGCCCCTCGAGGTCCTCCAGGTCGAGCCGGGCGGTCGCGAAGCCCCGCCGCTCGAGCGCCGCGAGACCGTCGGCGTCCACGTCCGCGCCGACGTAGGTCATGCCGAGCGCGGCCACCGCCTCGGCCAGCGCACCGAAGCCGCAGCCCAGGTCGAGGACCGTCCCGGACCGCCGCAGACCGGCGAGCAGGTCGCGCACGGCGGCGTAGACCGTGTCCTCACCGAAGGCGAAGTCGTACGTGTCGCTCACGCGGGCCCCTCAGAAGCGGTGCAGGGCGTGGTTGCCCTGCACGAACAGGGCGACGCGGCCCTCGGGGTCGAGGCGCTGCTGCGGCAGCGTCCCGGCGTCGCGCCGCTGGGCGAACGCCTGCCACGCCGCCTGCTGCTCGGGCGTGCCGGAGCGCAGGAGCTCCCCCAGCGCCTCGACCTGGTCGTCCCGGCCGTACTTCCAGGCCAGCACCAGGCTGCCCAGCGGCCCGTGCAGCCGCTCCTGCGCACCGGCCGCGATGTAGCCGTCGAGGCCGACCGCCTTGTCGTGGAACACCCGGGCGGTGGGGACGTGCACCACTCCCCACCCCGCGAGGCGCATGCGCCAGGACAGGTCGACGTCGTCGCCGTGCAGGAAGAACGACGCGTCGTCGAACAGGCCGACCTGCCGGACCGCGTCGAGCCGGAGCATCGCGCAGGCCATGCTGGCCCAGGGCGTCGTGCCCGACCCGGGGTCGTACTCCTTGGGGTGCTCGACGGGCAGCTGCCGTGCCTCGGCGATGGCGACCGAGGGGTCGGCGAGCCGCGAGAGGAGCTCGGCGACCATCAGCGGCTCGGCGACCGCGTCGGGGTTGACCACCAGCAGCAGGTCCTCGGTCGCGCCCGAGGCCAGCCGGTTCTGGCCTCCGCCGTGGCCGAGGTTGGCACCGAAGAACTCGTGCTCGACCTCGTCGAAGGACGCCCCGGCCTCCTGCGTCAGCGCCGCGAGGTCGTCCGGGGACAGCGACGGCGCCTCGCCGCAGTCGCCCAGCCGCAGGACGGCGCGACCGACCAGGCCAGCACCGCGGGCGATCGACACCGCGTTGGCCAGGCTGCGCACCAGTCGCCGCACACCCGGGGCAGGGCTGCGGTAGAGCACCGTCTGCACCCGCAGGGAGGGCGCGCTCACCGTCCGGACTCGACGCAGGACCGGCCGAGCCGGCCCGGGCAGGGCACGGCCCCGCTCGAGCGGTCGGAGCGGAGTGCGGGCACGACGATCCCTTCGAGCCGGCGGTGGGGAGGTCCGCAGCCTACTGTCGCGCCGCCCGCGTCCGGGCTCCGCGACACCCCGTCACGAGCGCGCGCCGCCCCGTCCTTCGGGGTCGCACAGGTAGGGGTGGATGCCCGACAGCGCGGGACCCCAGGCGCCGTGCGCCGAGGCGATGCTCTCCAGCGCCCCGGCGCGCAGGCGCCCGCGCAGCTCGCGGTCGACCACGGCGCGCTCGAGGCTGTCGACGAGGCCGTCGACGGTGCGCTTGGCCAGCAGGCTGTTCCGGCCGTCCTCGAGGATCCAGTGGCCCCAGGGGTTGTCGAAGGCGACGACCGGCACGCCGCAGGCCATGAGCTCGAGCGGCAGGTAGGACGGGTGCTTGCTGACGGTCAGGGCCAGACCGACGTCGCAGGTGCGGTACAGCTCGCCGGTGGCCCGGTAGTCGAGCAGTCCGTAGTGGTGCATGCCGCCGAAGCCGCCCTCCGGCACGGCCCACGACCCGGCCGTGACGATGCGCACCCGGTCGCCCAGCCGGTCCTTGAGCTCCTCGAGCGCCAGGGACGCCAGCTCCCAGCAGTTGCGCCAGTGCCCGGGGCGGGCGTAGACGAAGACCGTCACCGGGTCGGCGGCAGCGCGCTCGACCCGGCCGCGGGCGTGGAACACCGTCGGGTCGACCGCGGGCGTGAACGACATGCCCTTGCCCGCGTAGTCGCCGGCGTAGATCTGCCGCAGGTTGTCGGTGTTGCACAGCCCGTACAGCCCGAGCCGGTAGCTCTCCTCGGTCAGCGCGTACAGCGTGCTCGCCGGGTAGAACATCGGCTCGAAGTCCTGCACGAGGTAGAACTTGCGCCGGGCGTGCGGGAAGTGCGTGACGGCGTACGCGGTCACCCACAGGGTGGCGATGGCCACGTCCGCCGGGGGGACGGCGTCCAGCGCCGCCCCCGTCGAGCCGTCGTAGAAGCTGATCGGCGCGTCGGCCAGCGACGGGAAGGCCGCGGTCAGCGCGGACCGCACGAACAGGTCGGGCGGGTGCCCCCAGACCACGAAGCGGTTCTCGACCCCGTGCTCGCGCGCGAGCTGGTCGGCGATGCGCAGCGCGGTGTTGATGCCGCCGTAGAACGGGCTGTCGATGTCGGGGATGAACCAGTTGACGGTGCGGACGTCGAACGGCTCGGCGTTGCGCGCGTGCAGCTGCTCGACGGCCTCCCGATCACGGGGCAGCGCCCGGCAGACGTCGGCGAGCATCCGCGACTCGGCCTCGTCGTTGCGCTGGCGGAAGACGGTGAACGGCCGGCCCAGCGGACCGCTGATGCGCTCGCCGGGCGAGGGCTCGTGCGGACCCCGCAGCCGGGGGGTGCGGTCGCTGAGGGACAGGTTCGGCGAGAAGTAGGGGTCGCCGCCGAACAGCCAGGGGTTGTAGCGCCAGTAGGAGGTGAAGAAGTCCTCGGTCGGCACGTGCGTGCCGCGGGTGGCCGACTCGAGGTGGCGCAGCGCGGCGTACGGCGAGCAGACGTTGCGGTAGCCCTTGAGCACGGCGTCGAGCCCGATCGCGACGTCGCTGCCGGTGAGCAGGAAGCGCTCGTCGAAGCCGCCGAGCTCGTCGTAGACCTCGCGCCGGACGGCGAGGCACGCGCCGGTGACGGCCAGGACGTTGCGGTACCAGCCGGCGTTGCCGAGCAGGCTCGGGGAGCCGGGGGCCATGCCCTCGAAGACGTGGTCGGCGAAGCCGCCGAGGCCGAGGACCGCACCGGCGTGCTGCAGCTCGCCGTCGGGACCGATGAGCTGCAGGCCGGCCACCCCGATCTCCGGGCGCCGGGCCCAGCCGACGATCTCGGTCATCCACGACGGGTCGAGCACCTCGGTGTCGTCGTTGAGGAAGACCAGCACCTGCCCGTCGCCCAGGGTCGCGCCGAGGTTGTTGACGGCGGAGTAGTTGAACGGCGCCGTCCACCACGAGACGGTGAGGTCGAGGCTCCCGGCGTTGTCGGCGTACCAGCGGTCGTTGTCCTCGCTCTGCCCGCCGTTGTCGACGACGACGACGTCGAACCCGCCGGGGTAGTCGGTGCGGGCCAGGCTCGGCAGGCAGGTCGAGAGCATCGCCCGGTTGTGCCGGGTGGGGATGACCACGGTGACCGTCGGCCACTGCTGGTCGAGCGACCAGGACGTGCGCACCCCCTGGCCGGCGGCCACCGCGGTCGCGGCCAGGCCCGCGCGGTCCAGGTGCTCCTGCACCGCCCGCACGCCCTCGGGGCCGGGCAGGTCGGGGCGGCGCGCGACGTGGCCCAGGACCCGCGGGACCCGGGCCACCCGCTCGGCGGGCAGGTCGGCGCGCA
>CADCUB010000050.1 GCA_902805775.1 uncultured Frankineae bacterium
CGGGCGGCGAAGCCGCCGCCCGGGTGCAGCAGGTCGCCGACCGCGGGGGCGATGGCGGCGGCCACGAGGCCGGCCAGGCGCTCCGAGGTCACCGGGAGCTGCCAGGGCTCCAGCGCCAGCAGCCCCAGCGGGCGGGTGCGCCACCACAGGTACCAGCGGTGGGCCTGCCCGTCCGCGACGTCCAGCGCCGGCAGGTGGGTGCTCAGGTCGACGTGCCGCAGGTCGATCACGCCGCGGCCTCGGCGTCCAGCGCCGTGCGCAGCTCCGCCACCCGGCGGCGGGAGCGGGCGTAGCCGCCGACTCCGGCGACTCCCCCGACGAGCTCGGCCCACACCATCCGCACCTCCACCGGGTCGGCCGTCCGTGCGGCCGCGACCAGCTGCCCGCGCTGGTAGCCCAGCCACCAGGCGACGAGCCGCACGACCTGGCCGCGCTCGCCCGGGTTCGTCCAGCGGGCGCCCAGGTAGGCGGCCAGACCGGCGCCCCAGCTGGCGTACTGGCGGCGCAGCTCCTCCATCTGCCGGCGGTGCCGGTGGAACACCGCCATCCGCGGCTCGTAGACCATCACGTGCCCGGCGGCGAGCACCCGGAAGAAGATGTCGAGGTCGCCGCCCCCGGGCAGCGGCGCGCCGGTGTCGAGGGCCTCGTCGAACCCGCCCAGCTGACGCAGGACGGCGACGTCGAAGGCCATGTCGCAGCCCGCGCCGAACTCGCCGGCGCCGAGCGGGTGCAGCCGCCCACCCGGCCCGCGCCGGCCGTCCCAGCGGCGCTGCACGAACCCGCGGCCGAAGCCGCCGTGGCGCTCGAAGCGGACCTGCGCCTCGGTCTCGAGCTGGGCCGGCAGCACCAGGCCCACGACCGCCGCCGCGTCGGGATGCTCCACCCGGGCGGCGGCCAGCCCGAGCAGCCAGCCCTCGTCGACCCGCACGTCGTCGTCGACGAAGGCCAGCCAGGCGCCGCGCGCCTCGGCCAGCGCCCGGTTGCGGGCGACGTCGAGGCCGGCGAGGGGCTCGCGGACGTACCGGACGTCCGGCCGGGCGCGCACGACGTCGCGCGTCCTGTCGTCGGGCGGCGCGTTGTCGACCACCAGGACCTCGACGTCGCCGTCGTAGGCGCGCCGGGCGACCTCGATGCTGTCGAGGCACTCGACGAGGTCGTCCGGCCTCGCCCGGGTGCAGACCGCGACGGTCACCCGGCCCTCCGGCCGGCGGGCGGTGTCCTCGGCGCCGCCGTGGCGGGCCAGCAGCTGCCGGCGCAGCCGCTCGGTCAGCAGGGCCTGCGCGCCTGCTCCGACGGCGTGCCGCTCGAGCGTGGCGGCGTCCAGCCGGCCGCCAGGGGGCGCCGGCAGGAGCAGGAAGCCGAGCGGACGACCGCCGTCGCGCAGCAGCAGTCCCACCCCGTCGGCGCCCGCCGGCACGGCCACCTCGCGCAGCGGTTGCGTCACGTCGACGACACGGAGTACGGAGCCCATGCCCCGCAGTGTGCCTGCCGGCGGCCGCTATAGCGTGACCCGTTCGTGGGAGTTACATCCACCCGAAGCGGGGCGATGCTGGCTCCCGGAACCCGACCCGGACACAGGGAGCGCCGCTCGTGAGCCCGTCAGCCTGGGTGGAGAACCGCCCGACCGCGGGCCGCCGCGCGCTCGACTGGCGCGAGGTGTGGCGCTACCGCGAGCTCGTCGCCTTCCTGGCCCTGCGCGACATCCGCGTGCGCTACAAGCAGGCGGCCTTCGGGATGCTGTGGGCGCTCGCGCAGCCGCTCGCCGGGCTGCTGGTGTTCACCCTGGTGTTCGACCGGCTGGCCGGCGTGCCCAGCGACGGCGTGCCGTACCCGCTGTTCGTCCTGGTCGGGATGACCTTCTGGACCCTGTTCTCGGGCGGGCTGTCGGCCGCGACGGCCAGCCTGGTGGCCAACTCCTCGCTGGTGACCAAGGTCTACTTCCCCCGCGTGGCGGCGCCGCTCGCCAGCGTCCTGCCGCGCCTGGTGGACCTGTCGGTCACCCTGGTCCTGCTGGCGCTGCTGCTGGCGGTGACGGGCACGCTCCCCGGCCCGCAGGTGCTGCTGCTGCCACTGGTGGTGCTGTGGGCGGTCGGGCTGGCCTTCGGCGTGGGCCTGACGCTGGCCACCGTGCAGGTGCGCTTCCGCGACGCCCACCACGCCCTGACGCTGATGGTGCAGCTGTGGCTCTACGCGAGTCCGGTGGCCTACCCGAGCAGCCTGGTCCCGGCCGAGTGGCGGTGGGCGTACGCGCTCAACCCGGTCGCGGGCCTGCTCGACAGCGCGCGGTGGGTCCTGCTCGACACCCGTCCCCCGGCCGCTCCCGTCCTGGTCAGCCTGGCGGTCACCGGCCTGCTGCTGGTGCTCGGCGTCCGTGTCTTCGCCGCCGGCGAGCGCCGCTTCGCCGACGTCATCTAGGACGCGCGCCGTGACCAACGCGATCGAGGTGGAGGGCCTGGGCAAGCGCTACCGGCTCGGTGAGGGGCTGGCCTCGGGGACGCTGCGCGACGCCGTCTCCGACGGCGTCGCCCGGGCGCTGAGGCGCGGCGGGCGGTCCCGGGACGAGGCCGCCGACGTGTGGGCGCTGCGCGACGTCGACCTCGCCGTGCCGCAGGGCGCGAGCCTGGGGATCGTCGGGCGCAACGGCGCCGGCAAGAGCACGCTGCTCAAGGTCCTGGCCCGCATCACCGAGCCCACGGTCGGCGTCAGCCGCACGCGGGGGGCGGTCGGCTCCCTGCTCGAGGTCGGCACCGGCTTCCACCCCGAGCTGACCGGACGGGAGAACGTCTTCCTCAACGCGGCCGTGCTCGGCATGCCGCGGGCAGTCGTCGCGGCGCGGCTCGACGACATCGTCGACTTCTCCGGGATCGGCCGGTTCCTCGACACCCCCGTCAAGCGCTACTCCTCCGGCATGTACCTGCGGCTCGCCTTCGCGGTCGCGGCGCACGTCGACGCCGACGTCCTGCTCGTCGACGAGGTGCTCGCGGTCGGCGACGCGGAGTTCCAGCGCCGGTGCCTGGGCCGGATGGAGGACCTCGGCCGGTCGGGCCGCACGGTCGTGTTCATCAGCCACAACCTCGACGCGGTCCTGCGGCTGTGCTCGACCGCGCTGTGGCTCGACGGCGGCAGGGTCCGCGGGGTCGGCCGGACCGCCGACGTCGTCGACGACTACCTGCGCGAGGCCACCCCCGACGCCGGCCGCCGGAGCTTCGCCGAGGACCCCGACAGCCCGGTGTCGCTGCTCGGGATCGACGTGCGCGAGGCCGACGGCGGGTCGGCGGGGCGCCTGCGCCGCGAGGAGCCGTTCGTCGTCGAGGTCGACCTGGGCGTCCGGGAGCGTGTCCCCGGCCTCGACCTGGCCGTGAGCGTCGAGACGCTGAACGGCGTGCGCCTGCTGGACGAGGCGCTGTCCGACACCGCGCAGTCCGGGCCCGGGCCGCTCGCCGGCCCCGGCCGGCATCGCGTGTCGCTCACCCTCCCGCCGCTGCTCATGCCGGGCGAGTACCTCGTCAACGTGTGGGCCGGCACGACGTACGAGACACTGGTCTGGGAGCACGGGGCGGCGCGCCTGCGCCTGGAGGGCAGCCACCAGGCCCGTCCGGACCGGCTGCTCGCCGCGCAGGGCGTCTGGACCGTGACCGCGGCGGCCCCCCGATGAGCCGGACGGAGCAGGACGAGCGCGCACTCCGCGCCGCTCAGGACGAGACGGTCGGAGGACGCGTGCGCGAGGTGACTGCCCATGAGGTGGGTGACGTGGGTGCGCCCGAGGCGGGTGCGCCCGAGGTGAGCGTGGTCGTGCCGACGCACGACCGCGCCGACCTGCTGCCCCGGCTGCTGCGCTCGATCCTCGGGCAGCAGGGCGTCGACCTCGAGCTGATCGTCGTCGACGACGGCTCGAGCGACGACACCCCGGCCGTGCTGGCCGGCTGCGCCGACCCGCGGCTGCGCGTCCTGCGGCACCCGACCGCCCGCGGCGTCGCGGCGGCACGCAACCTGGGCACCGAGCACGCCCGCGGGCGGTGGGTGGCCTGGTGCGACGACGACGACGTCTGGGCCCCGGACAAGCTGCACCTGCAGCTGCAGGCCCTCACCGCCTCTCCCGGGGCGCGCTGGTGCAACGGCGGCTCCGCGTACGTCGACGCCGACCTGCGCCTGACCCGGGTGCGGCGCTGTCCGGTCCCCGAGACCGTCGCCACCGACCTGCTGCGCGTCAACGCGGTCACCGGGGGCGGCAGCGGCGTGCTCGCCGACCGCGAGCTGGCGCTCTCGCTGGGCGGCTTCGACACCGGCCTGGCGATGTACGCCGACTGGGACATGTGGGCCCGGCTCGCGCACGCGGCGCCGCTGGCGGTGGTCGACCTGCCGCTGGTCGGCTACGTCGAGCACGCCAGCGGGATGTCGCAGCGCGGGCTGCACCTGGCCCTGGAGGAGCTCACCGCGCTCGAGGCCTCGCTCGCCCGCCTGGCCCGGCAGTCGGGGACGACCCCGCGGCTGGACCGGCACGCTCTCGGCCGGTGGATGCTGCGCCAGCAGACCTGGGCAGGACGCCGCCGGGACAACCTGGTGCTGCCCTGGCGGCTGATGCGCGCGGGCCTGATGCCACCGGCTCGAGCGCTGTCGTACAGCGCGGTCACGGGCACCGCCCCCGGAGCCATGCGGCGGCGGTGGGCGAGCTTCTGGCGGGTGGACGACGACTACATGAGCTACGCCGGGCAGTGGCTCGCGGTGCTCTCGCAGCCGCGCGTCGAGGAGCACCGGACGACTCCGGCACCGGCCTGAGCCGGGACCCGCGCCGGCGCTAGTGCCCCGCGTCGTCCCAGGTCACGCCGACCCCGACGCTGACGTCGAGCGGCACCGACAGCGGGTAGGCCCCACCCATCTCGCGACGCACCAGCCCCTCGAGCGCCTCCCGCTCCCCCTGCGCCACCTCCAGCACGAGCTCGTCGTGCACCTGCAGCAGCAGCCGCGAGCGCAGTCCCTGGTCGCGCAGCGCCCGGTGCACGCCCAGCATCGCGAGCTTGATGATGTCGGCGGCGCTGCCCTGGATGGGAGCGTTCAGGGCCATCCGCTCGGCCATCGACCGGCGCTGGCCGTTGTCGCTGGTGAGGTCGGGCAGGTAGCGGCGACGGTCCAGGATCGTCGAGGTGTAGCCGTCCTTGCGGGCCTGCGCCACGACGTCGCGCAGGTAGTCGCGGATGCCGCCGAAGCGCTCGAAGTAGGCGGTCATCTGCTCCTTGGCCTCGTCGACCGGGATGCGCAGCTGCCCCGCCAGACCGAAGGCCGACAGCCCGTACGCCAGGCCGTACGACATGGCCTTGATCCGCCGCCGCATCTCCGGGTCGACCTGCTCCACCGGGATCCCGAAGGCCCGGGAGGCCACGAAGGTGTGCAGGTCCTCCCCCGAGGCGAACGCCTCCTTGAGCCCGGCGTCGTCCGACAGGTGCGCCATGATCCGCATCTCGATCTGGCTGTAGTCGGCGGTCATCAGCGCCTCGAAGCCGTGGCCGGCGACGAAGCCCTGACGGATCTCACGGCCCTGCTGGGTGCGGATGGGGACGTTCTGCAGGTTCGGGTTGTCGCTCGAGAGCCGGCCGGTGGCGGCCACCATCTGCTTGAAGGTCGTGTGGATGCGGCCGTCGTCGGCCACGGTCGGCAGCAGCTGCTTCTCGACCACCATCAGCAGCCGGGTCATCTCCCGGTGCAGCAGCAGCGCCTCGATCACCGGGTGGGTGCCCAGCAGGTTCTGCAGGGCGTCGGCGTCGGTCGTGTACCCCGTCTTGATCTTCTTGGTCTTGGGCAGGCCGAGCTCGTCGAACAGCAGCGCCTGCAGCTGCTTGGGCGAGCCGAGGTGGAACTCGTGCCCGACGGTGGCGTACGCCTCCTCCGCCGCCTGCTTGACCTGCTCGCGCAGGCGGCTCTCCAGGTCGGCGAGGTGCTCGACGTCGGCCGCGATGCCGGTGCGCTCGCAGCCCGCGAGCACCTCGACGAGCGGGAGCTCCAGGTCGCGCAGGAGCCTGGTGCCGGCGCGGCGCTCGAGGTCCTGGTCGAGGGCGACGGCCAGGTCGGCGACGGCGCGCGCCCGCACCGCGGCGTCGGCCGCTCCCGCGTCGGGGACCGGACCGTCCTCGGCCAGGTCCGCGTCGAAGGACAGCTGCCCGTCGTCGGAGACCTCCGCCCGCAGCTCGCGCCGCAGGAAGCGCAGGGCGAGGTCGGCGAGGTCGAACACGCCCTGCCCGGGCAGCGCGAGGTAGGCGGCCAGCGCCGTGTCGCTGGTGAGGCCGGCGAGGGTCCAGCCGCGCGCCTGCAGCGCCAGCAGGGGTCCCTTGGCGTCGTGCACCGCCTTCTCGACCGACGGATCGGCGAGCCAGGCCGCCAGCGCCTGCTCGTCGTCCTCGCCGAGGGTCGTGAGGTCGACGAACGCCGCGTCGTCGGCCCGGGTCTCACCCTCAGGTGGAGACTGCGACGCGATGCCCAGGCCGTTCGCGTCGCCGGTGCCCCGGCCCCAGAAGCCGCGCAGGTGCAGCCCGACCCGCACCCCCGCCGGCAGGCCGGCCAGGAACGGCTGCACCTCGCCCGGGCCGAGCACCCGGTGCTCGACGTCGAAGCCCTGGTCGGCCTCGGGCTCGACCGCCGACAGCGTGGCGTACAGCCGCTCGCGCAGCACCCGGAACTGCAGCGCGTCGAAGACCTTGTGGACCTCGTCGCGGTCCCACTGGCCCAGGCGCAGGTCGTGCGGGCCGACCTCGAGCGGGACGTCCTTCACCAGCTCGGTGAGCGAGCGGTTGCGCAGCACGCTGGCGGCGGCGGCCCGCAGGTTGTCGCCGACCTTGCCCTTCACCTCGTCGACGTGGTCGATGAGGGAGGCGACGTCGCCGTACTGCTGGATGAGCTTGGTGGCCGTCTTCTCCCCCAGGCCGGGGACGCTCGGCAGGTTGTCGCTGGGGTCGCCCCGGAGCGCGGCGAACTCCGGGTACTGCTCGGGCGACAGGCCGTACTTCTCGCGGACGCTGTCGGGCGTCATCCGCCGCATGTCCGAGACGCCACGCGCGTTGTAGAGCACGGTCACCCGGTCGCTGACCAGCTGGAAGGCGTCCCGGTCGCCGGTGACGATCAGGACGTCCATGTCGTCGGCGGCGGCCTGCGTGGCCAGGGTGGCGATGACGTCGTCGGCCTCGAAGCCCTCCGCCGTCACGATCGGCACCCGCAGGGCGTCCAGCACCTCGCGGACGAGCGAGACCTGGCCCTTGAAGTCCGTCGGCGTCTCGGCGCGCCCGGCCTTGTACTCGGCGTAGGTCTGCGTGCGGAAGGTCGACTTCGACACGTCGAAGGTGACGGCGACGTGCGTCGGCGCCTCGTCGCGCAGGACGTTGATGAGCATGGCCGTGAAGCCGTACACGGCGTTGGTGGGCTGCCCGGTCGTGGTCGAGAAGTTCTCGACCGGCAGGGCGAAGAAGGCCCGGTAGGCCAGGGAGTGGCCGTCGAGCAGCAGCAGCCGCGAGCGGGCGGGGTCCCCGGCGCCGGCAGGGGCGTCCTTCTTCGCAGCAGGCACGTCGCGAGTCTAGGGACGCGAGGTGCGTCAGGTCGCCGGGTCGACCTCGACCGACGGACCGAGCGGCAGGGCGGACGCGGCGCGGCTGCGGCGCGGGCGCCGGCGCACGACGTGCTCGGCGACCGGCCGGGTCTCGACCTGGCTCAGCCGCCGGCGCACCGCTGCCACGGGAGCGGTGCGGCGCACCGCGAGCGGCGCGAAGCCGAGCCGGGCGAAGAAGCGGTTGGCGTCGCGCGAGCCCGGGTGGACCGACACCACCAGCTGCTCCACGGCGTGCTGCTCGGCGTAGGCCGCGGCTGCGCACACCAGCGCCCGACCCGCGCCCCGCCGCTTGTGGCGGTCGCTGACCACGGCGTGGCTCATGTGGACCGCGGGGATGTCGACGAGCGCGTTGGCCGGCGCCACGGTGAGCAGCGCCATGCCCACCGGCTCGTCGTCGTCCCCGACCACGACGACCAGCTCACGGGCCGGGTCCTCGACCGCCTCGAGGTAGCGCTGCTCGAGACCGCCCCGGGACGACGCCGGGCTCCCGCCGCGGACCCGGCCGGCGGGGTCGGAGGCCGGCCCGATGACCAGGTCACGCAGCTGCTCGCCGAACGCCAGCAGGGCGGGCAGGTCCGCCTCCGTCGCGCGCCGCACGTGCAGGGACCCTCGAGCCACGGACAGCTCCTGCGAGATCGGCGCCGGCCGGACCGGCGGGGTGGACCTGCCGGGGCCGGCAGGGAGGGCACCGCCGGGGGCGACACGCACCCGACGGACAGTCTCCGGTGCACCGCGGACCGCCTAGGCTCCGCGGGGCTGACCGACACTAGCCTGCGCCCGGCGCTGCCGACAGGGCGGTCCGACGACGGGGACGGGAGGCCGGCACCGGTGGTCCGCGGGGCCGGCACGCTGCTGAACATGGGAACGGTCCTGCTGGGGTCCGGCCTGGGCGTCTTCCTGGGGAGCCGGCTGCCCGAGCGCACCCGGACCACCGTCACCGACGCCCTGGGCCTGGTGACGCTGGTCATCGGCGCGCTCAACGTCGCCGCCCTGTCCGATCCGGCCTTCCGCTCCGCCGTCGGCGGCAGCGCGACGCTGCTGGTCGTGCTCGGCGCCCTGCTCGTCGGTGGCATCGCCGGATCGCTGCTCGGGCTGGAGTCCCGGCTCGAGGGCATCGGCGCGTGGCTGCAGCGCCGGCTCTCCGGGCCCGGCTCCGCGCGACGGGAGCGGTTCGTCGAGGGCTACGTCTCCGCGTCGCTGGTCTTCGTCGTCGGTCCGCTGGCGATCCTCGGCTCGCTGTCCGACGGCCTGGGCCGCGGCATCGACCAGCTGGCCCTCAAGAGCACGCTCGACGGCTTCGCGGCGCTGGCCTTCGCCGCCTCCTTCGGCTGGGGGGTGGCCGCCTCCGCGATCTCCGTCGGTGTGGTGCAGGGGCTGCTGACCCTGCTCGGTGCGCTGCTCGGCGGACTGCTGCCGGAGGCCCTGATCTCGTCGGTGACGGCCACCGGCGGCGTGCTCCTGCTGGGTGTCGGGCTGCGCCTGCTCGAGCTGAAGCCGGTCGCCGTGGGCGACCTGCTGCCCGCCCTGCTGGCCGCGCCGGCGCTGACGGCGCTGGTCCAGGCACTGCGCTGACGGGGCGCTGCCCGCCTGTCACGCCAGGTCACCGACCGTGCGTCCGAGCGTCTCGATGCGGTGTCGCTGTCACCGGACGCGGCCGGATGAGCGTCGCCGGCCCCGGCCCGGGGCTATGCTCCGCCGGCCCCGAGGGTCGCTGCGCCGCGGCGGCCCCCACCGTCGTCGACACCAGGAGCTGCCCCGTGCGCCATGCCGTACGCGTTCCGAGAGGGTCGCTCGCAGCGGGAACGGCGTCGGTCCTGGCCGCCGTGATCGCCACCCTCTTCCTCCTCCTGCTGCCGGCCCCGGCGTCGGCGACCCCGACGCCCACCCCCTCGGCAGGGGCCGCGGGCGGGACGGGCGAGACCCTGCAGGGGCGGCTGGTCAACGAGGGCGAGCCGCTCGAGGGCGTGACCGTCACGGTGACCACCGCCGACGGGGACGAGGTCGGTGAGGCCGAGTCGGACGAGGAGGGCGCGTTCGTCGTCCCGCTGCCCGAGGCCGGCGACTACACGATCACCCTCGACGAGGACACGCTGCCCGAGGGCGTCGCGATCCGCGAGGGGCGCAGCGCCGAGGTGACCCTGCCGGTCGCCGTCGGCCAGCAGCGCAACGTGCTGTTCCCCCTCGGCGAGGGGACCCGCAACGTGCAGGGCCGCCTGGACCGCCTGCCGACGCTCGCGGTGGAGGGCCTGCAGTTCGGGCTGATCGTCGCCCTCGCTGCCGTCGGCCTGTCCCTGATCTACGGCACCACCGGCCTGACCAACTTCGCGCACGGCGAGCTGATCACCCTCGGCGCGCTGCTGGCGTACTGGATCTACGGCAACGGCCGCCTGCCCTTCCTGCTGGCCGGCCTGCTGGCGGTGGTCGCCGCCGGGGTCCTCGGCGGCGCGCAGGACCGCCTGCTGTGGCGGCCGCTGCGCAAGCGGGGCACCGGGCTGATCGCCATGCTCGTCGTCACGATCGGCCTGGCGCTGTTCCTGCGCTACTTCTTCCTCTACCTGTTCGGCGGCTCCAGCCAGCCGTTCCGGGCCTACGAGTCGCAGTCCCCGATCGGTCTCGGGCCGGTCGACATCACCCCGCGGGCACTGACCAGCATGCTCATCGCCGTCGTCGTCCTGCTGGCCGTCGCGTACGCGCTGCTGCGGACCCGGATCGGCAAGGCGACCCGGGCCGTCGCTGACAACCCCGCGCTGGCCTCGTCGTCGGGCATCGACGTCGAGCGCGTCATCCAGGTCGTGTGGATCTCCGGTGCGGCGCTGGCCGGCCTCGCCGGCATCCTGCTCGGCCTGGCGCAGCAGGTGAGCTTCCAATTGGGCTTCCAGATCCTGCTGCTGGTCTTCGCGGCAGTGACCCTCGGAGGCCTGGGCACCGCGTTCGGGGCGCTCGTCGGCAGCCTCGTCGTCGGCATCTTCACCCAGGTGTCGACGCTGTTCATCCCCAGCGAGCTGAAGAACGCGGGCGCGCTGGCGATCCTCATCCTCATCCTGCTGGTACGGCCCCAGGGCATCCTGGGCCGCGCCGAGCGTGTCGGCTGACGGGCGGAGCTCATGGACTGGGGACTGATCATCACCAACGCGCTGCGCGCGATGGTGGGCATCGACACGGTGGTCTTCGCGCTCGCCGCGATCGGCCTGAACGTGCACTTCGGCTACACGGGCCTGCTCAACTTCGGGCAGTCGGCCTTCCTGGCCGTCGCGGGCTACGGCCTGGCCATCACGGTGGCCGAGTTCGGCCTGCCGACGCTGCTCGGCGTCGTCATCGGCCTGCTCTCGGCCGTCGTGCTGGCCCTGCTGCTCGGCGCGCCGACGCTGCGCCTGCGCGCCGACTACCTCGCCATCGTGACGATCGCGGCGGCCGAGATCGTCCGCCTGCTGTACCGATCCGTGTCGCTGTCGGAGTACACCGGCGGCTCGGACGGCCTGGGACGCTTCTCCGAGGGCTTCTACTCCATCAACCCGTTCTCCGACGGCCGCTACGGCATCGGCCGGGTCTCCTTCGACGAGCGCGTCACCTGGGCGCTCACCGTCGGCTGGAGCCTGGTCCTGCTGTCCTGCGTGCTGGTGTTCCTGCTCATGCGCAGTCCCTGGGGCCGCGTCCTCAAGGCGATCCGCGAGGACGAGGACGCCGTGCGCAGCCTGGGCAAGAACGTCTACTCCTACAAGCTGCAGAGCCTGGTGCTCGGCGGCGTCCTGGGGTGCCTGGCCGGCTTCGTCTACGCCTGGGGGCGCGCTGCCGTGCAGCCCGACTTCTTCGGCACCGAGACGACCTTCTTCGCCTACACGATCGTCATCCTCGGCGGTGCGGCCCGCGTCCTGGGCCCGGTGATCGGTGCGATGATCTTCTGGACGCTGCTCTCGCTCACCGACAACGTGCTGACGCAGGCCAAGTCGGCGGGCTACATCAGCGACGCGATCCTCACCAACTTCGAGATCGGCCAGGTGAGGTTCATGCTGGTCGGGATCGGCCTCATGCTGCTCATGATCTTCAGGCCGCAGGGCCTGTTCGGTGACCGTAGGGAGCTCGCGCTCGATGCCCGCTGACCAGCACGCCACGTCCGCCGAGGTGGGCGAGACGACGGCGGGAGGCGCCGCCACCGCGGACCGGGCCTCCCTCACGCCGGCCAAGGACCGCGCGCTCAAGGCGCTGGCCGGCGTGGAGCCCGTACCCGGAGCGCCGAAGCCCGACCCGATCCTGGTCGCCGACGGCGTGACCCGCCGCTTCGGCGGCCTGACCGCCGTGGAGGTCGCCCACATCGAGGTGCAGCGCGGGTCCATCACCGCGCTCATCGGCCCGAACGGCGCCGGGAAGAGCACCTTCTTCAACCTGCTCACCGGCTTCGACCGGCCCGACGACGGCACCTGGTCGTTCAACGGCCAGTCGCTCGCGGGTGTCCCCTCCCACAAGGTCGCCCGGCGCGGCATGGTCCGCACCTTCCAGCTGACCAAGGCGCTGTCCCGCATGACGGTGATGCAGAACATGCTGCTCGGCGCCACCGGGCAGAAGGGCGAGGGCTTCCTGTCGGCCATCTTCCCGCCGCTGTGGCGGTCGCAGGAGAAGGCCAACACCGAGCGGGCCGAGGAGCTGCTGGCGCGCTTCAAGCTCGACAAGAAGCGGGACGACTTCGCCGGCACCATGTCCGGCGGACAGCGCAAGCTGCTCGAGATGGCCCGCGCGCTCATGGTGGGCCCCGAGATGGTGATGCTCGACGAGCCGATGGCCGGCGTGAACCCGGCGCTGACGCAGTCGCTGCTCGGGCACGTCAAGGCCCTGCGCGAGGACGGCATGACCGTGCTGTTCGTCGAGCACGACATGGACATGGTCCGCGACATCAGCGACTGGGTCATCGTCATGGCCCAGGGCAAGGTCATCGCGGAGGGACCGCCGCACGACATCATGGCCAACGAGGCGGTCATCGACGCCTACCTGGGCGGCCACCACGACGCCCCGCTCACCGAGGCCGAGGAACAAGCGCAGATCGCGGCCGGCGAGGCCGAGCTGCGCCGGGAGGACCACACGTGAGCAGCCGCCGCCTGTCCGAGGACGACAGCACCGACGAGGTCGTGTCCGCGCCCGCCACCCGTGGTCAGGAGGTCGCCGACCGCAGCGCCCACCTCGCCGGCGCCGAGGGCGCGCTGCTGCGCTGCGACGAGGTCGTCGCCGGCTACGTCCCCGGTGTCAACATCCTCAACGGCTGCGACCTCTACGTCGGGGACGGCGAGCTGGTCGGCATCATCGGCCCCAACGGCGCCGGGAAGTCGACGCTGCTCAAGGCGATGTTCGGCCTGGTGACGATCCGGTCCGGCACGGTCGTGCTGCGCGGCGAGGAGATCACCGGGCTCAAGGCGCACGCCCTGGTGCGCAAGGGCGTCGGGTTCGTGCCGCAGACCGAGAACGTCTTCCCGAGCCTGACCATCGAGGAGAACCTCGAGATGGGCTCCTTCCAGGCGCCCAAGCGCTTCGCCGAGCGCTTCGAGTTCGTGGCCGGGCTGTTCCCGGCGCTGGCCGACCGGCGCAAGCAGCGGGCCGGCTCGCTGTCCGGCGGCGAGCGGCAGATGGTCGCCATGGGCCGCGCGCTCATGATGGAGCCGTCGGTGATCTTCCTCGACGAGCCGTCGGCCGGGCTGTCCCCCGCCCTGCAGGACGAGGTCTTCATCCGCGTCCGGCAGATCAACCGCGCCGGCGTCTCGGTGGTCATGGTCGAGCAGAACGCCCGCCGCTGCCTGCAGATCTGCGACCGCGGCTACGTGCTCGACCAGGGCCGCAACGCCTACACCGCGAGCGGCCGGGACCTCGCCAACGACCCGAAGGTCATCGAGCTCTACCTCGGCACCCTCGCCAAGGCCTGACCGACCGGGTCGCCGAGAGGGGGCGATCTCGGTGGCCTGTCGAGCGCCCGTGATCGCCACCTCCGAGCCGGGGGCCACCTGGTCGGGCTGAGATGTGGCGGACTCGGCGGCCTGTCGAGCGCCCGTGATCGCCACAGCTGGGCCCGTGGTCACCACCCCTGTGGACCGTTCGCCCCGGAGCCTCCGGCGCACCGTTCCACCGAGGTGGTGGCACAGAAGGCGATGCCA
>CADCUB010000051.1 GCA_902805775.1 uncultured Frankineae bacterium
GCCCGCCACCGGCGCCGCCGCCCGCCACCGCCCCCGCGACTCACCGGCTCCAGTCGATCTCGTCCAGCACCGCCCGCAGCCGCTCGCCGCGGGCCGGGTCGTGCTGCGCGACCCACGCCACCCGGCCGACGAGGTGGCCGCGGAAGTCGGGCACCCCGGCGGAGTTCTGCGACGACGGGCCGTGCCGGACGCAGTTGTGCAGCACCGCCCGCAGCAGGTCGACCTCCGCCCGGCTGACGTGCGGCCGCTCGTTGACCACCAGCCCGGCCAGCACCTGGCGGCCGGCGCGCGGCAGCACGGCCGTCTTGCGGTCGTTGACCCGGAAGCCCTCCGAACGCGCCACCTGCTCGACCGCGTCGAGCAGCCGCGACGTGCCGCGCCCCCAGGTGCGCCCGCCCGACAGCGCCAGGTCGTCGGCGTAGCGGGTGTAGGTGCCTCCCCAGGACGCCGCGAGCGCCGTGAGCCGGACGTCGAGCCGGTACGCCGCGAGGTTCGCCAGCACGGGCGAGGTGGGCGCGCCCTGCGGCAGGTGCGGCGCGGCCAGCCGCCGCCCGAGCCGCCAGTGGGCTCCGAGCAGGGCGGGGTCGGCCGGCAAGGGGACGCGCGCCCACGCCGAGCGCGGCAGCACCGTCGTGGTCAGGCCGGCGAGGCAGTGCGCCACCGGCTCGGGGTAGCCCGCCGTGCGCAGGATCCCGTACACGCGGGAGACGCTCACGCTCGCGAAGAAGCCCTCCAGGTCCATCCGCACGACCACCGCCCGGCCGGCGTGCGGCGCCGCGTACGTCGCGACCGAGCGGCGGGGGCGGAAGCCGTGCGCGGCGTCGTGCGGCGGGATGCCGTGGAGCACCCGTGCGAGCAGCAGCCGCTGCACGGCCTTGAGCCGCGGCTTGGGCGCCTCCAGCACGCGCACGGCCCCGCTGGGTGCCGGCCGCGTGCTGACCCGGTAGTGCAGCAGCCGCTCTGCCGACGTCCCGCGGGCCAGGTGCCTTCCGTCGGCGAACCACTCCAGCTCCGCGTCGTCGAGGCGCAGCAGCCGCCCGACGTCGGCCAGGTCGTGCAGCACGGGCAGGTGCCAGGGGTTGCGCAGCATCCGGGTCGGCGCCACGGGGCGCGAGAGCGGCCGCCCGGCCCGGTCCGGCAGCCGGCCGGCGATCACGGCGGCGAGCTCGCGCGGGCGGTCGAGCGGCGCGCTCGGGTAGACCTCGAGGACCTGCCGCCCGAGCGCCGGCAGCCAGTCGGCCCGGCGCCGCAGCACCACCGCGCCGCTGACCACCAGCCCGGCCCGCGTCCACGGGCCGGCGAGGAACGCCCCCGCCAGCGCCCGCGCCAGCTCCAGCCTCACCCTGGGACGGGGTGCGGCAGCGCGTCCCGACCTGTCCCGTCGTGCGCGCGGTGACCTGCAGCGGAGCGCAGCCCCTCGCGCGCGGTGCGGTGCCCGGCCGTGCCGGTGGCCCCCGGGGTAGCCCCGGGGAGGTCTCGCGACGCGGAGCGCCGGTCGACCGTCTCGAGAACGCGCTGCCGCACGCCGCACCGTACGACGGGCGCGCCGCTCGGGTCGCCGGACGGGGTCGCCGCCGGTCCGGCGCTCAGAAGGAGGTGACCACCGTGATGCCGGGCACCTGGCCCACCTGGAGCAGCGCCTGCCCCGCCTCGTCCAGCGGGACGGTGCGCGTCACGAGCAGGTCCGGCCGCAGCCGACCGGCCGACACGAGCTCGAGCAGGGCGGGGAAGGCGTGCGCGGCCATGCCGTGGCTGCCGAGCACCTCCAGCTCGAGCGCCACCACGCGCTCCATCGGCAGCAGCGGCCGACCCTGCGACGGCGGCAGCAGCCCGACCTGCACGTGGCGCCCGCGGGGGCGCAGGCACAGCACCGAGTCGACGCAGGTCGACGGGCTCCCGAGCGCGTCGAGCGACAGGTGCGCACCGCCGCCGGTGAGCGCGCGCACCGCCTCGACGACCTCCGCCGACCGGGCGTCGACGACCGCGGCGGCGCCGAACGCCGTCGCCAGCGACAGCGCGCCCTCCGACACGTCGACCGCGACCACCTGCGCGCCGGCCGCCACCGCCACCTGCACCGCCGACAGCCCGACGCCGCCGCAGCCGTGCACCGCGACCCACTCCCCCGGCCGCACCCGCCCCTGCTGCGCGACGGCGCGGAACGCCGTGGTGAAGCGGCAGCCGAGCGACGCGGCAGCGGCGTACGACAGCTCGTCCGGCAGCGCGACGAGGTTGACGTCGGCCTGCTCGAGCGCGACGAGCCCGGCGAACGAGCCCCAGTGCGTGAAGCCGGGCTGGGTCTGCGCGTCGCACACCGAGTGGTCGCCGGCGGCGCAGCGGGGGCAGCGCCCGCACGCGCAGACGAACGGCACGGTCACCCGGTCGCCGACCCGCCACCGGCGCACGGCGGCGCCCACCGCCTCGACCGTCCCGGCGAGCTCGTGCCCCGGCACGTGCGGCAGCCGTACGTCCGGGTCCGAGCCGTGCCAGGCGTGCCAGTCGCTGCGGCAGACGCCGGTGGCGCCGACCCGCACGACGACGCCCTCCGGCGAGGGCGCCGGATCGGGCACCGGAACGACCTCGAGCGGTCCGCCGAACTGCTCGAAGACGAGCGCCCTCACGCCTCGCGGAGCATGAGCTGGCGCGCCGCCTCCGTCACCGAGCCCGACAGGGACGGGTAGATGGCGAAGGTGTGGGCGATCTGGTCGGCGGTCAGGCCGTGCTGCACCGCCAGCGAGATCGGCATGATCAGCTCACTGGCGTTGGGGGCGACGACGACCCCGCCGAGGACGGTCCCCGAGCCCGGCCGGCAGAAGAACTTCACGAAGCCGTCGGTGATGCCCTGCATCTTGGCGCGCGCGTTGGTCGCGAGCGGCAGCGTGACGCTCTGGACGGCGACGGACCCGTCCTCGACGGACTTCTGGGTCAGGCCGACCGAGGCGACCTGGGGGTCGGTGAAGACGTTGGCCGAGACGGTCCCGAGCCGCAGCGGCGAGACGGCCTCCCCGAGCGCGTGCCACATGGCGATGCGGCCCTGCATCGCGGCGACGGAGGCGAGCATGAGCACGCCGGTGCAGTCGCCGGCGGCGTAGACGCCCGGGACGCTGGTGCGCGAGACGCGGTCGACCTGCACGAAGCCCTGCTCGGTCAGGGCGATCCCGGCCTCCTCGAGGCCCATGCCGCCGGTGTTGGGGACCGACCCGACGGTCATCAGGGCGTGCGAGCCCTCGACCGTCGTCCCGTCGGTGAGGTGGACGACGACGCCGTCCGCGCGCCGCTCGACCCGGGCGGCGCGGCCGCGGCGCACGGCCATGCCGCGGCGCTGGAAGACCCCCTCCAGCAGCTCCGCGGCGTCGCTGTCCTCGCCCGGCAGCACGCGGTCGCGGCTCGAGACGAGCGTGACCTTGGAGCCGACGGCGAGGTAGGCGTTGGCGAACTCCGCGCCGGTGACGCCCGACCCGATGACGACGAGGTGGTCGGGCAGCTCGGGCAGGTCGTAGAGCTGCCGCCAGTCGAGGATGCGCTCGCCGTCGGGCTCGGCGCCCGGCACCACGCGCGGGGAGGCGCCGGTCGCGAGGAGGACGACGTCGGCCTCGACCGTCGAGCTGGAGCCGTCGTCGGAGGTCACCTGGAGCACGTGGGGTTGCTCCAGCCGGACGGCGCCGTGCACGACGGTGACGCCCTCGCGGGTGAGCCGGCGGGTGATGTCGGCGGACTGGGCGAGGGCGAGCGCCTTGACGCGGGCGTTGACCTCCTCGACGGCGGTCGTGACCTCGCCGCTGGTGTGCACGCCGACGCGGTCGGCGTGCGAGAGGCTGACCATCGTCTCGCTGGTGGCGATGAAGGTCTTGGACGGCACGCAGTCGGACAGCACGCACTGCCCGCCGACCCCGTCGCGCTCGACGAGGGTCACCTCGGCACCCAGCTGCACGGCGACCAGCGCGGCTTCGTAGCCCGCGGGACCGCCTCCGACGATGGCGATGCGCGTCATCGGACCATCATCGGTCACGTCCGGGGTCCGCACCTGCTGCCCCACTAGTCTCGCGGGCATGGCGCTCTACGCGGCGTACGGAAGCAACCTGGACCCCGCCCAGATGCACCAGCGCTGCCCCCACTCCCCTGTCGCCGGCACCGGCTGGCTCGAGGGGTGGCGGCTCACCTTCGGCGGCGAGGACCTCGGCTGGGAGGGGTCGCTGGCGACCCTCGTCGAGGCGCCCGGCGAGCACGTCTTCGTCGGGCTGTACGACATGACCGACGCCGACGCCGCGCAGCTCGACGCGTGGGAGGGCGCCGACAACGGGCTCTACCGCAAGATCCGCGTACGCGTGCACACGCTGGACGGCGACAAGCTGTGCTGGGTCTACGTCCTCGACGGCTACGAGGGCGGGCTGCCCTCCGCGCGCTACCTCGGGGTGCTCGCCGACGCCGCCGAGGCCGCCGGCGCGCCGGAGGACTACCTGCGCGAGCTGCGCACCCGCCCCTGCCGGTCGACGGGCCCCTGAGCCGGGTCCGGAGACCCGGCAGCCGAGGTCAGGCGGCGGACAGCGCCGCCAGCGCCGTCGCGACGAGCACCCGCACCGCCACGGGCAGCGCCGCCTCGTCGACGTCGAAGGCCCCCTGGTGCAGGTCGTGCGGCCGCTCCTGGCCGGGCGGCTTGACGCCCAGGCGCGCCATCGAGCCGGGCACCCGGTCGAGGTACCACGCGAAGTCCTCGCCGCCGAGCGACTGCACGGTCGGTACGGCCGCGCCCGGTCCGAGCGCCGAGCGGACGGCGGCCGCCATCAGCGCGGTCGCGGACGGCTCGTTGACGACCGGCGGCACGCCGCGCTCGTAGCTCACCTCGGCGTGCGCGCCGTACGGCGCGACCAGCCCGTCGACGATGCGCTGCACCATCGCGGGAGCGCCGTGCCAGGCGCCCTTGTCGAGCACCCGCAGGGTCCCCTTCAGCACGCCGGTGCGCGGGATGGCGTTGCCGGCGGTGCCCGCCGAGACGTGGCCCCAGACCAGGCACAGCCCGGCCCGCGGGTCGACCAGGCGGCCCAGGGCGTCGGGCAGCCCGGTGGCGACCGTCGACAGCACGTGCACCAGGTCGACGGTGTTGTGCGGTCGGGAGGTGTGGCCGCCCGGGCCGTTCAGGCGCACCTGCAGCGCGTCCGCGGCCGCGGTGATCGGCCCCGACTTCAGGCCGATGCGGCCGACCTCCAGCGCCGGGTCGCAGTGCAGGCCGAACACGGCCGTGGCCCCCTCCAGCCACCCTTCGGCGAGCACGCCGAGCGCTCCGCCCGGCATCTGCTCCTCGGCCGGCTGGAAGACCAGGCGCACGCGTCCCTCCAGCGTCGCGGCGGCCTCGGCCAGCGCCAGCCCGGCGCCGAGCACGGCGGCGGTGTGGACGTCGTGGCCGCAGGCGTGGCACACGCCGGGAACGGTCGAGCGGTAGGGCACGAGCTTCTCGTCGTCGAGCGGCAGTGCGTCGAGGTCGGCGCGCAGCACCACGAGCGGGCCGTCCTGCGGTCCGACGTCGCAGACCAGCCCGGTGCCGCTCGACAGCGGCTTGGGCGACAGCCCGGCCGCCGCCAGGCGGTCGACGAGCACGGCGGTGGTGCGGTGCTCCTCGCGGCCGAGCTCGGGGTGGGCGTGCAGGTCCCGGCGCAGGGCGATCAGCTCGTCCTCGTGGGTGCGCAGCCAGGCGTCGGCCAGAGGGCTGCCGCTCATCCGCCGCCCCCGGCCGCCGCCCCGGCGGCCCCCGGCTCGCCCACCAGCTCGGCCGGCTCACGGGCGGGCAGCCACAGGGGGTGGCCGGCCTCGAACTCGGCCAGCAGGCTGTCGACGACCGCGAGCAGGTCACCGCCGCTGGCAGCGGCCACGCTGCGCTGCCGGGCGTACGACGCGCCGCCCTCGAGCACCTGCTCGACCACGTCGAGCTCGGACGCGCAGCCCAGCCGCTGGGCGCTGGGCCGCATGTCCTGCACGAGCTCGCGCAGGGCGTCCCGCACCGGCTGCACCCCGTCCTCACCGACGATGATCGAGGCCTCGAGCCCGTAGCGGGCCGCCCGCCACTTGTTCTCCTGCACCACCCAGCGCCGCGGGCGCGGCAGGGTGTAGCCCTTGTCGATCTCCCGGTCGAAGGTGTCGACCAGGCACTGGGACAGCGCCGCGACCATCGACACCTCGGCGAGGGTCGGCAGGCCGTCGGCGATGCGCAGCTCGACCGTGCCGTAGGTGGGGTGCGGCCGGACGTCCCACCACACCTCCTTGATGGAGGAGATCGTCCGGGTCTTGATCAGCGTCTCCATGTAGCTCTCGAACTGCGCCCAGCCGTCGAGCTGGTGCGGCAGCCCGGCGGTCGGCAGGCACTCGAAGACCTTGGACCGCGACGAGGCGAGGCCGGTGTCCTTGCCGACCCAGTAGGGCGAGGACGCCGACAGCGCGAGGAAGTGCGGGATGTAGGCCGACAGGGCGTTGACCATGGCGATGGCCTTGTCGGGCGAGCGCACGCCGACGTGCACGTGCACGCCGAAGATCTGCATCCGGCGGGCCAGCCACTGCATGTCGTCCAGGAGCTTGCGGTAGCGGTCGTCGTCGCTGATCTTCTGCGTCTGCCAGTCGGTGATCGGGTGGGTGCCGGTGCACATCAGCCCCAGCCCGCGCTCGGCGGCCAGCGGGACGACCTGCTCGATCGTGCGGCCGAGGTCGGCCATGGCCTCGGGCACCGTGGTGCAGACGCCGGTGATGACCTCGATCGTCGACTGGAGCAGCTCCTTCTTGGCCGTCGGGTGCTCTCCCCCGTGGCCGAGCACGGAGAGGATCTCCGCGGCGCCGCTGCTCAGCTGGCGGGTCTCGCGGTCGACGAGCTGGAGCTCCCACTCGACGCCGAGGCTCGAGGTGGGCGAGGACTGGTAGGGGATGTGCACGGCTGCCCTCTTCCCTCGGGGTGCCGCGACCCTACCCAGCAGCGGACGCCGGCAGGACTAGCGCGCGCCGGGACCGGCGGTCGACACCTGCGTGTAGTGCTCGACGGTGGGGGCGTCCGCGAACAACGGCCCCAGCAGCCGGCGCCACTCGGTGAACGCCGGCGAGCCGCGGAAGCCCTCGGTGTGGTCCTCGAGGGTCTGCCACTCGACCAGCAGCAGGTAGGTCGACGGGCTCTCGACGCCCCGCGAGAGCGTGCCGGACACGAAGCCCGGCGAGCCCTCGAGCTGGGCCCGAGCGGTGCGGAAGGCCTGCTCGAACTCCTGCTCGCGACCCGGCGTGACGGTGATCAGCGCGCGCTCGAGGACCATTGCGGCAGCCTAGGCTCCGCGGGCGCCACCGGTGCGCCCGACGGGTCCGGCCGGCGCCCCGTGAGCGCCAGCAGGGCGGCGGCCACCGCGGGCAGACCGGCGAGGGCCAGCCCCAGCAGCAGCGTCGCTGCGTCGGGGTCGACCACCGACTGGCCGCGCTGGGCCTGCACGAACAACGTGACCGTGAGCCCGAGGTGGGCCAGCGCGGCCAGCGCCACGACAGCGCGCTGACGGGCCGCGCTCAGGCGCAGCAGCTCCCGCGACTGCAGCCACAGCAGGAGCAGCGCGACGGCCGGCAGGACCTGCAGCGCGTGCATCCCGACGAAGTGCGGCACGCGGGCGTCCCCGTGCTCGGTCGACCAGCCCAGCAGCCACAGGCCCGGTCCCCCGTCGGCGGCCCCCACGGTGTGCCCGCCGACGAACCCGTCCGCCGGGTCCTGGCCGGGACGCGGGCTCGTCATCACGTAGCCGCTCAGGGCGCCGACGGTCATCAGCGCCACTCCGAGCGTCATGGCCAGGCCCAGCGGCCCGTCGAGGCGCCGTCGGGCCAGGACCACGCCGGCGAACATCGTCGTGACGCTGAAGACGCCGATGGCGGCGCCCATGGTGCTCCAGAGCGCTCCGTCGAACGGCGTCGAGACGTTGAAGTGCGACGGCTGCCCGCGCAGCGCCTGCAGGACGAGGACCCCGGTCTCCACCACGAGGGTCCAGCCCATCAGGGCGAGCGCGAGGCGCAGGCCCCGCCCGCGCTCGACCCGCGAGTAGATCCACAGGATCGCCGGCGCGAAGGCCAGGAAGGACAGGGCGAACTTGAGCGGCTTGGCCCAGACCGAGACGCCGAAGGCCGTCGCGTCGCTGACCACCGCCATCACCACCGAGAGCGGGGCGACGACCAGGCTGAGCAGCGTCAGCACGACCAGCGCCGGGCTCACCCGCCAGCCCGCCCGCAGCAGCTGCCCGGTCATGCCGCGACCCGCGCGCGCAGGTGGCGCTCGCGCAGCGCCAGGAAGGCGGGGAAGCTGAAGGCCACAGCCACGGCGAAGGTCAGCGGGAGCAGGACGAGGGTGGCCGCCGGCATCCCCAGCCGCCGCACCTCCGCGACGATGAAGACGCAGACGACGAGCGCCACGACGATGACGTCGACCGCGGCGGACGACGAGGCCGAGGTGGCGAACCAGTTGCCGAGGTAGGAGCCCTCCTCGCCGGACGCCCGGAGGTTGAAGAACCAGGTGCCGGCGGCACCTGCCAGCGCGAGCGCGACGTACACGACAGCCACGGCGGCCCCCTTGTGAACGGTGTTCACGCAGTCTGCCGTGAACGGCGTTCACATGCAAGGCCTACCGTGGACGTCCTCGCACACCGCGTCAGGAGGTCCGGTGGTCGGTCCGCAGGGCCCGCTGACGCCGCAGCGCATCGTCGCGACCAGCCGCGCCCTGCTGGTGGAGGGCGGCCCGCCCGCGGTCGTCGTCCGGGAGGTCGCCCGCCGGCTCGGGGTGACCGCCCCGGCGCTGTACCGCCACGTGGCCGGCCGGGACGACCTGCTCACGCTGCTCATCACCGCCTGCCACGACGAGCTGACCGAGGCCTGCGAGGCGGCGCTGCAGGCGGCACCGCCGGACCCCGAGCTGCGCCTGCGCGCAGCGACCTGGGCCTTCCGGTCGTGGGCGCTGGCCCACCGGACCGAGTTCGGGCTGCTCTACGGCACGCCGATCGTGGGCTACTCCGCTCCGGCGCAGGGGCCGACGCTGCGCAGCGGGCGCCGGTTCGGCCAGCTGTTCGGCGGCCTGTTCGTCGACCTGCAGCGGGCGGGCCGGCTCCGGTCGCCGGGCGGTGCGGCGCTGGGCGCGGCGCTCAGCGCCGACCTGCGGGCCGCGGCCGAGCGGCTGGGCCTGCCCCTGCGCCCGGGCGAGGTGCACACCTTCGTCGTCGGCTACCACCGGATGCTCGGCATCGTGTCGGTCGAGGTGTCGGGCCACCTGTCCTGGGCGCTGGCCGACAGCGAGCCCTTCGTGCGCGGGCAGCTCGAGGAGCTCCTGGACGACCTGCTGCTCCCCCGCCCCGCGAGCGCTCCTGGGGTCTAGAAGAACTCCTGCGGGGAGTAGACGCCCCACACCTCGCGCAGCGCGCCGCAGACCTCCCCCACGGTGGCCAGCTCCTTGAGCGCGGTCCGCATCGGCGGCAGCACGTTGGCCTCGCCCGCCGCCGCCTGCTTGAGCTCGGCCAGGGCCCGCTCCACGGCGGCGCCGTCCCGCTTGCCGCGCAGCACCCGAAGGCGCTCGCGCTGGTCGGCCTCGATGGCGGGATCGACGCGCAGCGGCTCGTAGCGCTCCTCGGACTCGCTGCGGTAGCGGTTCAGCCCGACGACCACCCGCTCGCCGCTGTCGATGCCGAGCGCCACGTCGTACGCCGAGCGCTCGATCTCGCTCTTCTGGAACCCCTTCTCGATGCCCGCGACGGCTCCGCCGAGCTCCTCGACCTGCGCCATCAGGGCGAGCGCGCCCCGCTCCACCTCGTCGGTCATCGCCTCGACGACGTACGACCCGGCGAACGGGTCGACCGTGGCCGTCACGTCGGTCTCGTACGCCAGCACCTGCTGCGTCCTCAGCGCCAGGGTCGCCGCCTTGACGCTCGGCAGCGCGAGCGCCTCGTCGTAGGAGTTGGTGTGCAGCGACTGCGTGCCGCCGAGCACGGCAGCCAGCCCCTGCACCGCGACCCGCACCAGGTTGACCTCGGGCTGCTGGGCGGTGAGCTGCACTCCGGCCGTCTGGGTGTGGAAGCGCAGCATCAGCGACTTCGGGTCCTTCGCGCCGAACTGCTCGGCCATGACGCCGGCCCAGATGCGGCGGGCCGCGCGGAACTTCGCGACCTCCTCCAGCAGCGTGGTGCGCGAGACGAAGAAGAAGGCCAGGCGCGGGGCGAAGTCGTCGACGGCCAGCCCGGCCTCGACGGCCGCGCGGACGTACTCCACGCCGTTGGCGAGGGTGAAGGCGATCTCCTGCACGGGCGTCGCCCCGGCCTCGGCCATGTGGTAGCCCGAGATCGAGATCGTGTTCCAGCGGGGCAGCTCGGTGCGGCAGTACTCGAAGATGTTGGTGATCAGCCGCAGCGACCGGTCCGGCGGGTAGATGTAGGTGCCGCGGGCGATGTACTCCTTCAGCACGTCGTTCTGGATCGTGCCGGTCAGCCGGTCGCCCGCGACGCCGTGCTCCTCCGCGACCAGGGCGTACAGCAGCAGCAGCACCGCGGCGGGCGCGTTGATCGTCATCGACGTCGACACGCTCTCGAGCGGGATCTCGTCGAACAGCAGCCGCATGTCCTCGAGCGAGTCGATCGCCACGCCGACCTTGCCGACCTCCCCGGAGGCGACCGGGTCGTCGGAGTCGTAGCCCATCTGCGTCGGCAGGTCGAAGGCCACCGACAGGCCTCCGGTCCCCTGCGCGACCAGGTGGCGGTAGCGCTCGTTGGACTCCTTCGCCGTGCCGAACCCGGCGTACTGGCGCATCGTCCACGGCCGGCCGGTGTACATCGACGGGTAGACGCCGCGGGTGTACGGGAACTCCCCGGGCGCACCGAGCCGCTGGGGCAGGTCCGGCGAGAGGTCGTCCGGGCCGTACACGGGCTTGATCGGGAAGCCGGACTCGGCCGCGCGCGCCATGGAGGGACCTCTCACTCGACCGCAGGGAGCTGCGCGGGAAGCCTAGAGCGGACGCCCGCCTCCGCCCGGCCGGCTTTGACTCGTCGGACACAGCGGGTAGGCAGATGTCGTGGACCTGCACTCCCGTCGGCTCGTCGCCGGGCGCTACCGGCTGCACTCGCCGGTCGGTGCAGGTGCGATGGGCACGGTCTGGCGGGCCGAGGACGAGGTGCTCGGCCGCGAGGTCGCCGTCAAGGAGATGATCTTCCCGTACGGCCTGTCGGACACCGAGCGCGAGGTGCTGCGCGAGCGCACCCGGCGCGAGGCGCGCGCCGCGGCCCGGCTCGACCACCCGAGCGCCGTCACCGTCTACGACGTCGTCGAGGAGGACGGCTGCCCCTACCTGGTGATGGAGCTGGTCGAGGCGCGCACGCTGTCCGAGGTCGTGCGCAGCGACGGCCCGCTGTCGCCGCAGCGCACCGCCCAGGTCGGCCTGGCCCTGCTCGGCGCGCTGGAGACCGCCCACCGGCAGGGCATCGTGCACCGCGACGTCAAGCCGGGGAACGTCCTGCTCGGGCCCGAGGACGACGGCCGGCCCGGGCGGGTCGTGCTCACCGACTTCGGGATCGCCTCCTCCGTCGGCGACTCCAGCATCACCAGCACCGGCCTGCTCCTGGGCTCGCCGGCCTACATCGCCCCCGAGCGCGCGCGCGGCCTGCCGCCCGGCCCGCCGTCCGACCTGTGGTCCCTGGGCGCCACGCTGTTCACCGCCGTCGAGGGCCGCCCGCCGTACGACGGGGGCGACCCCCTGCTGACCGTCACCGCCGTCGTGACGGGCGAGCACGAGCCGTTCGTCGCCGCCGGTCCCCTGGCACCGGTCCTGGAGAGCCTGCTGGAGCGCGACCCGGACCGGCGGCTGAGCGCCGCCGAGGCGCGCGCCGCCCTGCTGCCGCTGGCCTCCAGCGCGCCGGCCGCGCCGACCGTCGCGACGCCGGTCCCGCTGCCGGCGCCGCGTGCCGAGGCCGAGCGGCGCACCGAGCGCACGACCGCGCTGCCGCTGCAGGACCTGCACGACGCGGCAGCCGGGCGGCCCCCGTCCCCGCGCGCGCCGTCCCGGCCCGCAGCGTCCCCCGCGACGCCACCCCGTCCCGCACGACCGGCCCCCCGACGCCGCTCGTGGGCGCCGCTCGCCCTCGTCGTCGCGATCGTGGTGCTGGCCGGCGCGATCGTCGCCTACGTGATGTCGCTGTCCCCGCCCGACGACGGCCCCATGACGACAGCGGCGCCGACGGCCTCGGCGCCGGCCGGGGCCTCGCCCGGGCCGCTGCCCGCGGGATGGACGCGGTACGAGGACGCGGCCGAGGGCTGGAGCGTCGGCGTGCCCCCGGGCTACGAGCGCAGCGACCGCAACGGTCAGGTGCAGTTCCGCGACGACGAGCGGCGGCGGACGCTGCGCATCGAGGCCAGCCCGCCCCGGGGCGAGCCGCTGGCGGTGTTCACCGCCTTCTCGGCGGCGCTCGAGGGCTCCCTGCAGGACTACGAGCAGCTGCGGCTGGAGGAGAGCGAGTTCCGGGGGCTGCCGGCAGCCGACCTCGAGTTCACCTTCTTCGACGAGACCGGGCTCCGGGTGCTCGACCGCACGTTCGTCGACGAGGCGGGCGGGCAGGCGTACGCGCTCTACTGGCAGACCAACGCCCGCGACTGGGAGCAGGCGCGTCCGCTGTTCGACCAGGTCCTCGAGACCTTCGCCCCCCGCTCCGCGCAGTGACCGGGCTGTGCAGCACCTCACAGCGTCCGGCGGTCGCCCGGCGGGCAGGAGGCAGGGCCCGCCGATAGCATGAGACGTCCAGGTGGCGTGCCTGGACGCAGGTCTGGAGGCGATCGTCGTGCAGGCACCCGCTGGCACCCTCTACCGGGGCCGCGAAGGCATGTGGAGCTGGGTCGCACACCGCGTCACCGGCGTCCTCATCTTCTTCTTCCTGTTCGCGCACGTGCTCGACACGGCGCTGGTCCGGGTGTCGCCGGACAGCTACAACCGGATCATGGACACCTACAAGACGCCGCTGGTCAACCTCATGGAGATCGGGCTGCTCGGCGCGGTGCTGTTCCACGCGCTCAACGGGCTGCGCGTCACCGCCATCGACTTCTGGGCCAAGGGCACCCGCTACCAGAAGCAGATGATGTGGGCGGTGCTCGCGGTCTTCGTGCTGCTGATGGTCCCGTCGGTCTACCGGATGACGGCCCACTCCTTCGCCGAGCTGTTCGGGAGCACCTCGTGACCGCGATCGACGCGACCGGCAACATGACGCCCGGCTCCACCGTCCAGCCCGACGACGACGACCGCCTGCGCATCGAGTCGCCGCGCACGCGCCGCAAGCGCCCCACGCAGAACGGCCGGGGCACCAACTTCGAGATGTACGCGTGGATCTTCATGCGCATGTCGGGGCTGCTGCTCGTGTTCCTCGTGCTGGGACACCTGTTCATCATGCTGCTGCTCGACGGCGGCGTGCAGCGCATCAACTTCGCCTTCGTGGCCGGCCGCTGGTCCTCGCCGTTCTGGCAGACCTGGGACCTGCTTCAGCTGTGGCTGGCGCAGCTGCACGGCACGAACGGCCTGCGGTGGATCATCAACGACTACGCCGAGCGCGACGGCACCCGCTTCTGGCTCAAGACCCTGCTCTACACGGCGTCGTTCCTCGTGCTCGTGCTCGGCACCCTCGTGATCTTCACCTTCGACCCCGACCTCGCGGGCTAGGGAGCGCGTCATGGCTTCAGGAGCAGTGCAGTTCCACCGCTACGACACGATCATCGTCGGCGCCGGCGGGGCCGGGATGCGCGCCGCGCTCGAGGCCGGACAGCGGTCGCGGACCGCCGTGCTCACCAAGCTCTACCCGACGCGCTCCCACACCGGCGCGGCGCAGGGCGGCATGTGCGCCGCGCTCGCCAACGTCGAGGAGGACAACTGGGAGTGGCACACCTTCGACACCGTCAAGGGCGGTGACTACCTCGTCGACCAGGACGCCGCCGAGGTGATGTGCAAGGAGGCCATCGACGCGGTCCTCGACCTCGAGAAGATGGGCCTGCCGTTCAACCGCACCCCCGAGGGCCGCATCGACCAGCGGCGCTTCGGCGGGCACACCCGCAACCACGGCGAGGCCGCCGTGCGCCGGTCCTGCTTCGCCGCCGACCGCACCGGCCACATGATCCTGCAGACGCTGTACCAGCAGTGCGTCAAGCACGAGATCGACTTCTTCAACGAGTTCTACGTCCTCGACATCGTCTTCAGCGAGGTCGACGGCCAGCGCGTCACGAGCGGCGTCGTCGCGTACGAGCTGTCCAGCGGCGACCTGCACGTGTTCCACACCAAGGCCGTGCTGTTCGCGACCGGCGGCTTCGGCAAGGTCTTCAAGGTCACCTCCAACGCCCACACGCTCACCGGCGACGGCATGGGCATCGTCTACCGCAAGGGCCTGCCGCTCGAGGACATGGAGTTCTTCCAGTTCCACCCGACAGGCATCTGGAAGATGGGCATCCTGCTGTCGGAGGCCGCGCGCGGCGAGGGCGGGATCCTGCGCAACAAGGACGGCGAGCGCTTCATGGAGCGCTACGCCCCCACCATCAAGGACCTCGCGCCGCGCGACATGGTGGCCCGCGCCATCTACAGCGAGATCCGACAGGGCCGTGGCTGCGGGCCGAACGCCGACCACGTGCTGCTCGACCTCACCCACCTGCCGCCCGAGGTCATCGACGCCAAGCTCCCCGACATCACCGAGTTCGCGCGCACCTACCTGGGCGTCGAGCCCTACACCGAGGGCATCCCGATCCAGCCCACGGCGCACTACGCGATGGGCGGCATGCCGACCAACATCGACGCCGAGGTCATGCGCGACAACGTCAACGTCGTGCCCGGCCTGTACGCCGCCGGCGAGGTCGCCTGCGTGTCGGTGCACGGCGCGAACCGCCTCGGCACCAACTCCCTGCTCGACATCAACGTGTTCGGGCGCCGCGGCGGGCTCGCGGCCGCGGCGTACGCCAACGCCGCCGACTTCGCCGAGCTGCCGCCCCAGCCGGAGCGGGAGACGCTCGCACTGCTGCAGCGGCTCAAGGACGGCGGCGGCACCGAGCTCGTCGCGCAGATCCGCTCGGAGCTGCAGGAGACCATGGACGCCAACGCGTCCGTCTACCGCACGGAGGCCACGCTCAAGCAGGCCGAGGTCGACATCGCCGGCCTGAAGGACCGCTACCTGCGCATCGGCGTCGCCGACCGCGGCAAGCGCTACAACACCGAGCTGCTCGAGGCCGTCGAGCTGGGCTTCCTGCTCGACCTGGCCGAGTGCCTGGTCGTGTCGGCCAAGGCCCGCAACGAGTCCCGCGGCGGGCACTTCCGCGAGGACTACCCGACGCGCGACGACGTCAACTTCATGCGCCACACGATGGCCTACAAGGTGCCCGACGCCGACGGCAAGGTGCACTTCTCCTCCGAGGTGCGCCTCGACTACAAGCCGGTCGTGCAGACCCGCTACGAGCCCATGGAACGGAAGTACTGAGATGACCGTCGTCGAGGAGCGCCCGGCGGACCAGCAGTCCCCCGTGGCGGACCACCTGCGGGTGGTCACCCTCAAGATCCGGCGCTACGACCCCGAGGTCGCGCCGGACGCGCACTGGCAGAGCTTCGAGGTGCCGGTGGAGAAGGGCGACCGGCTGCTGGACGCCCTGCACCAGGTGAAGTGGTACCAGGACGGCTCGCTGTCGTTCCGCCGCTCCTGCGCGCACGGCGTCTGCGGCTCGGACGCGATGCGCATCAACGGCGTCAACCGGCTGGCGTGCAAGGTGCTCGTGAAGGACCTGGGCGACGAGATCCTCGTCGAGCCGATCAAGGGCCTGCCGGTCCTGAAGGACCTCATCGTCGACATGGAGCCCTTCTTCGAGGCGTTCCGCTCGATCAAGCCGTTCCTCATCACCGACGGCCGCGAGCCGACCCGTGAGCGGCTGCAGTCGGCCGAGGACCGCGAGCGGTTCGACGACACCACCAAGTGCATCATGTGCGCGGCCTGCACGACCTCGTGCCCGGTGTTCTGGAACGACGAGAGCTACTTCGGCCCGCAGGCCATCGTCATGGCGCACCGCTTCATCTTCGACAGCCGTGACGAGGGCGCCGAGGAGCGGCTGGAGATCCTCAACGACCGCGAGGGCGTGTGGCGCTGCCGCACGACCTTCAACTGCACCGACGCCTGCCCGCGCGGCATCCAGGTGACCAAGGCCATCCAGGAGGTCAAGCGCGCCCTGATCTTCCGGCGCAGCTGACGTCCCTTCGCGCCCGAGGGCCGTCTCCCGGCCGGGAGGCGGCCCTCCGTGCGTCTGGTGCGCACGTCCTAGGGGACGTCGTGGCCTCGGGCGGGGCCGGCGTCGGGGGGTGACACTTCCGCGGCGGCGTCGTGGACCTCGGGCGGGCTGTCGTCCGGGGCGCCACCTCCGCGTGACGTCGTAGACCTCGGGCGGGCGGTCGTCCGGAGCCCACCTCCGCCTGACGTCGTGGACCTCGGGCGGGCTGTCGTCCGGGGCGCCACCTCCCCTGCGGCGTGGTGCCGACCGCTCGGGCCGCCCTTCGGAACTGCACTCACGTGCGAGGGCAGTTCCACAGGGCGCCGTTGGGCCGCCCCTTCGGAAGTGCCCTCACGTGCGAGGGCAGTTCCGCAGGCGCCGGCAGGTGTCCGAGCGCCACTCCGGCTCCCCCCGTCGCGCGGTACACCTGCGCCGCCCGGCAGCCGTCCGGGCGCCACTAGCCCTGCGCGGCGCGGGACGCCCCGCCGCGCGGGCAACCAGTTGCGCAGGGGAAGGGCCGGTACGCCGGAAAACGGCTTGGCTGGATCCGTGCTCCCGCCCTACCGTCCTGGCATGCGCCTGCGCTAGACATCTCGCCCCGCCGCTGACGACGCGCGGCGGGCGCACTGCACGGCTCGGTCCTACGAGCCGTCGACCACCGCTGCGCCGGTGCTCACCCCCGCTCCCAAGGGGGAACCTGCCTCTCCCGGGCCGCCGTCCGCCGGCGCAGCCAGGCCGCGCGCGCACCCCGGGGCCGTCGCACCGCACACCTCCAGGAGGACCCCGTGCCTGCTCCCGAACCCTCGTCCCAGCCCAACCGCGCCGCCCGCCGGGCGACGCGCTCCGGCGCCGCTCCCGAGCGGCGCTACGCCGACCCCCGTCGCGTCACCATCCCGCAGCCGCGGCAGTGGGCGATGCGTCGGCACTAGGCGCCGTCCTGCGCAGGGCCGTCCTGCGCCGGGTCGCCGTGCGGGGCCGCCTGCCTGGGGCGGCCCCGCACACGGCCGATCGTCATGATCACGTCAGACTCTCCGGCGAGCCGCAGCGTGACCATGACGATCGCAGCCGGCCACCCCGCCTGGGCCCCTCCGCCCGGCCCGGGGCGCCGCGGGTCTCGCTCAGCGGGTCGCGAGCACCTGCTGATCGGGTGCTGCTGACCTGCGCCAGGCGCGTACGCCCAGCACGACCAGCGCAACGCCGATCGACATCGACACGACGGCGAGCGCGACGTGCACTCCGAGGTACGCCGTCGGGCCGTCGTCGAAGGCGCGCTCGTCGGTCGCGACGACCCGCACGAAGTTCGGCCAGACGAGCAGCGGCCAGAGCCCGGCGGCCACCAGCAGGGCAGCGGTCTTGCGGGAGAGCAGCACGACCTCAGTGTCGCTCGGGACAGGTGTGCCTCGCGACCGGGCGTCGAAGCGACCGCCGGCCCCCGGCCACCGCCGCCCCGTGCCGACGCTGCCCGCCGCGGTGAGATGTCCCACTACGGGTGTCTCTCGCCACCGGTGTCGCTCCCGGGCCGGCCCGTCACGCAGAGGTAATCTCCGGCCACCATGCGGACGACCCCACGCCTCGCGACGGCCCTCGCAGTGGACCTCACGGCCGCTCTCAGGACCGTCGTGGCCGTCACGCTGACCGCCGCCGCACTGACGGTCGTCGGAAGCCTGCCTGCCGCGGCTCAGGAGGACGGACGGGCGTCCGTCGCGGGCAGGGACCGGCTCGCGGCGCGCGGCACCGTGGTCGCGTCGAGCTCGCCCGCCCTCCCGCAGATCGCCGCCGCGAGCTGGCTCGTCGCCGACCTCGACACCGGTCAGGTGCTCGCCGCCAAGGACGCCCACGGGCAGTACGCACCTGCCAGCACGCTCAAGGCCCTCACCGCCGTGACGCTCATCCCCGAGCTGCCGGCGGGCCGGGTCGTACGGGCCAGCTTCGACGACGTGAACGTCGAGGGCAGCCGCGTCGGCGTCGTCGAGAACGTCGACTACTCCGTCGGGGAGCTGTTCGCGGCGCTGCTCATGGTCTCGGGCAACGACGCCGCCAACGTCCTGGCCTCCACCGCCGGCGGGCAGGAGCGCACCGCCGAGCTCATGAACGCCAAGGCTGCGGCGCTGGGCGCGCGGGACACCCACGCCGTCAACCCGCACGGGCTCGACGCGCCGGGGCAGGTCAGCTCGGCGTACGACCTCGCGCTGATCGCACGCGCCGGGCTCGACGACCCGGACTTCTCGCGCTACGTGAGCACCGTCAGCAGCAGCGTCAACGCTCCCGGTGGCGCGCGCATCGAGATCCGCAACAAGAACAAGCTGCTGGGCCGCTACCCGGGTGCGCTCGGCGTCAAGAACGGCTTCACGACCGCCGCTCGTGCGAGCTTCATCGGGGCAGCCGAGCGCAACGGCCGCCGCCTGGTCGTCACGATGATGAGAGCCGATCCGCGGGTGTTCGACGAGGCCGTCGAGCTGCTCGACTGGGGCTTCGCCGCCCCGTCCGCCGCACCCGTCGGCCGGCTCGTCCGGCCTTCGCGGGAGGCCGCTGCGACCGCCGCCTCGGAGCAGCTGGGGGCCGCACCGTCCGGTGGCGGTCGCGGCACCTCGGTCGGTCAGCGCACCGGCGGAGCCACGAGCAGCGAGGCGAGTGCCGGTGTGACCGCGCAGGAGGCGACCGGCCTGCCGGTGACCCTGGCCGGGCTGGGTCTCGCGGCGGCCGCACTGATGGTCGTCCGGGTACGGCCCGCAGCGGCTGCGGGGCGGGCCTCCGGTCGACGCCCGGGGCGTGCGGCGGGCTCCGCAGGCCTTAGCCCACGGTCGGGCAGTGCGCGTTCGGGCGGCTCACGGTCGGACAGCCCACGGTCGGACAGCCCACGGTCGGACAGCCCACGGTCGGACAGCCCACGGTCGGACAGCCCACGGTCGGACAGCGCGCGCACCTCGAGCCCGCGCCCGAGCTCTGGCCGGGGCCCCGCGGACCGACCGCCGGTGCCGCGCCGGCCGGTGGAGCGCCACCGGGCTCCGCGCCACGACCACCCGCGCTAGCACCACGTGCACCCCGGCATCACGAACCCGCGGCCGGGACCACCGCACGGGCACCACCCGCACAGGCACCACATGCACCGCCCGCAGCTGCACGACCCGCACACGGACGACCCGCGTGAGGACCGCCCGAGCCGGACCCGCACCGTCGCCGCAGATCGCTCCCGATCGCGTGCAACCGGACGCGCCGCTCGCGCGTGTCCTCATCGACGACACAGCATGACGACGAGGGGGACGGGATGCTCGCGCACGTGGAGGACACTGGCCTGGCGCCACCGCCGGCCGGCGGGCGGGCGGCGTCGTTCGACGCCTTCTACGCCACCAACGCACCGCGACTTGTCCGGCAGCTGCACGCCATGACCGGCGACCTGGCCGACGCGCAGGACTGCGTGCAGGAGGCGTGCGCCCGGGCGTGGCAGCGCTGGGACCGCCTCCAGCAGTACGACGCCCCGGAGGCCTGGGTGCGCACCGTCGCCTGGAACCTGGCCGTCTCCCGGGCCCGCCGGGTCCGCACGGCCGCCCGGGCGCTCCTGCGCTCCGGGCCGCCCGCCGACGTGCCGGCCCTGTCGCCCGACCACGTCGCGCTCGTGCACGCGCTCCGGGCACTGCCCGCAGACCAGCGGCGGGCGCTCGTCCTGCACCACCTCGCCGACCTGCCCGTCGCGCAGGTCGCGCAGGAGACCGGCGTCCCCGTCGGCACCGTCAAGGCTCGGCTGTCCCGCGGCCGCGCTGCCCTCGCCCTGCACCTGACTGAGGAGGCCTCCCGTGGCTGACCACCTGGACCGACTGCACACGCTCTCCGACATCGCGGTCCCGCCGCTCCTGCCCGCTCAGGCAGTGCGTGCCCGCGGCGACCAGCGCCGGCGGCGGCGTACGGCCGCGCTCGGTGCCACCGCGGTGCTGGTCGCGGCGCTGGGCGGCGGCGTGGCGCTGGCCGCCGGGCAGGCCCAGCCGGACGCCCTGCGCTTCGCCACCCCGCCCAGCAGCTCCCCGGCGACCGGGCCGACGCCGACCACGGAGCCGACGCCTGCTGCGGAGCCGACGCCCAGCGCCGAGCCGACGCCGGCGACCGACGAGACTCCCGAGCCGACGTCTCCCCCCAGCGAGGAGCCGTCGCCCAGTGCGACCCCGCCGCAGGCCACGCCGAGCCCGGTGACCCCGCCGGCCGCCCCGGCGGCGCCGGTCTTCCCCGAGGAGGCGGCTGTCGAGCACGGCGGCCGCAGCACCGCCGTCTACCTGGCGGTGGCCTACGACGGCAGCGACCCGGAGCTCGCGCGGGCGTACGCGCAGGCGCGCGAGGTCGGCTACTCCGGCGTCGGCATCGGGGACGTCGCCTGCGACCAGGGAGCCGGTGAGGCGCTGGGCCTCGACCCCGCACGCGCGTACTCGCGGGTGGCCGTGTACTTCCCCGACCGCGCGACGGCGCAGCAGTTCGTCGACGCCTACGAGCCCGGGGTCGTCGGCATCGCGGACGTCACGACGTACTGCCTGGACTGAGCGGTCGCCAGGCCCGGGCCCTGGCGCGCGCTCCCGTCCGGGACCGCGCGCCAGGGCCGGGCGCTGCGGCTCACCGCCGCACGAGCTCGCGCAGCGTCTTCAGCACGTAGATCACCACCGCCATGACACCCATGCCGAGGGCGCCCGCGGTGAACTGCGCGGCCTGCCGCACGGCGACCTCCGCCCGGCTGGGCTCCTCGGGCGTCCCGAGGGCGGTGATCCCCGCCGCGGGCCGGACGAGCGTGGCCGTGCCGCCGCGTCCGCCGGAGTCCCGTCCGCCGGAGTCCCGTCCGCCGGAGCCGCGTCCGGCGGACGGCTCGCCGGCGTTCCCCCGGCCGGACGGCTGCGGGTCGTCGTCCTTGAGCGCCTCGACCCGTCGGCCGCCGCGGTCGGCCGGCTCGGCCTGCGAGCCGCGTCCCTCGGGGACGTCCTGCGACGGCGTCTGCCCCTGGACCGCCGCCGCCAGCGGGCTCGGTGCGCCGTCCTCCTGCAGCGTCGGCGGGTCGTCGGGGTCGTTGTCGGCGAACTCGACGGGGATGCCGGCCTTCTGCGCTGCGGCGGCGTTCGCCGTGCCGGACGGCTCGACGTCGGAGTCGTACGGCGCGGTGACCGTCCAGGCGGCGCAGATGAGCAGCATGCGCGAGACGATGTTGATCCAGAGGAGCAGGCCCACCACGACGGCGAAGCTGCCGTAGACCGGGTTCTCGGTGGTGCGCTCGATGTAGAGCGCCCCGACCCGCTTGAGCACCTCGAACAGCACCCCGGCGAGCAGCGCGCCCTTGAGGACCCGCCGGAACGGCGACTGCACCTTCGGCAGCCGCCAGAACAGGTACAGGAAGATCGCGGTGCTGGTCACCAGACCGAGCACGACACCGAGGACGTACGTCACCACCGTCGCCACGACGCTCCCGCCCAGGCCCACCGCGTCCAGGGCGAGGTCCGACAGGGCGCTGCTCACGGTGGTGATGCCGATGGAGACCAGCAGGGTGGCACCCAGGCCGAGCAGGATGACGATGTCCTTGAGCTTCTTGACCAGGAAGTTGCCCTCCTGGACGTTGTGGTGCCACAGCGCGCGGACCGCCTCGCGCAGCGCGTCGACCCACCCGAGACCGGAGTAGAGCAGGCCGAGCAGGCCCACCAGCCCGGCGAGCCCGGCAGCCCGGTCGCTCGTGAGGATCTCCTCCAGGCCGAGCTGACCGGCCAGGCCCGGAGCGTAGGAGTCGACCTGCTCGACGACCGTGTCGACCGCGTCCGGGCCGAGGGCGTACGACAGCACCGACGTGGCGAGCGCCAGGACGGGGAAGAACGACAGGAAGCCGAAGAACGTGACGGACGCGGCCTGCCGGTCGCCGGCGTCGGCGGTGTAGCGGCCGAAGGCACGGATCAGGTGGTCGAGAGCGGGACGCTTCTCGCGCAGCTTCGACAGGAGCTCTTTCGGGGACGCCATGGCGCGGCTCCTACCCGGCGCTCACACCGGGCACGCGCCCGGGTGATCACGGTGCCGGGCGTGGTCCCGGCTGTCCGCCACCGCCGAAGCAGTAGTCGCGCTGCGGCCGCCACACGCCCTCCCGGTCCTGCTCGAACAGGGTGAACCCCCACACGGGGAAGGACGCCTCGTAGCGCGCCAGGCCCGTGAAGGCCCGGTCCAGCGCCGGCTCGTCCAGGTCGTGCGCCACGGTGACGTGCGGGTGGTAGGGGAACTTGAGCTCGCGCTGCAGCGGACCCGACCGCACCTGTGCCTCGATCCGCTCGCAGTCGGCCAGCCCCTTGACGACCGGCACGAACACCACCGGCGAGACGGGCCGGAAGGTCGCCGACCCCCGCAGGACCATCTCGAAGGGGTGTCCGGCGGCGGCGATCCGGCGCAGGTGCTCCTCGGCCTCGACGAGCGCCCGCGGGCACAACCGGGTCGGCGGGAGCAGGGTCACGTGCGGCGGGACGTCGGCGGCGTTGGGGTCGCCGAGGTGCTCGCGCCAGTCCTGCAGCTCGCTGGTGAACGGCTCCGGCAGGCCGATCGCGACACCGAAGCCGCGGTCGGCTGTCAGGACGTGCTCCTCACAGCGGGGCCGGGACCCGCACGCTCGGGGGCAGCAGGCCGATCCGGTCGCGCACGGCGGCCATGGTCGTCTCCGCGACCTCACCGGCGCGCGCGGCGCCGTCCGCCAGCACCCGGTCCAGCTCGCCGGGGTCGGACATGAGCTCGGCGTAGCGGGCGCGCACGGGGGCGAACAGCTCGACCACCGCGTCGGCGACCGCCGCCTTGAAGTCGCCGTAGCCGGCTCCGGCGAAGCGCTGCTGGACGTCGTCGACCGGGGTGCCGCTCGCCTCGCTCAGGATCGTCATGAGGTTGCTGATGCCGGGCTTGGCGTCGACGTCGAAGACGACCTCGCGGCCGGTGTCGGTGACCGCGCTCCTGACCTTCTTCATGAGCACCTTCGGCTCGTCGAGCACCCACAGCGTGCCGGCTCCGCCGATCGTCTTGCTCATCTTGCGGCCGGGCTCCTGCAGGTCCTTGATGCGCGCACCGGCCTTGCCGACGTAGGGGCCCGGCACGACGAAGGTCTGGCCGTAGCGCGCGTTGAAGCGCTGCGCCAGGTCGCGGGTGAGCTCGAGGTGCTGGCGCTGGTCCTCGCCGATCGGCACCGAGTCGGCCTGGTACATCAGGATGTCCGCCGCCTGCAGCACCGGGTAGTAGAAGAGCCCGACGGTGGCGCCGGACGACGACGAGGCGCCCTTCTCCTTGAACTGCGTCATGCGGCTCGCCTCGCCGAAGCCGGTCAGGCACCCCAGGACCCAGGCCAGCTCGGCGTGCTGAGGCAGGTGCGACTGGGCGAAGACGGCGCTGCGCGCGGGGTCGACGCCCATCGCGAGCAGCTCGGCGGCCGACGAGCGGGTGCGGGCACGCAGCCGCTCGGGGTCCGGCACCTCGGTGAGCGCGTGCAGGTCGGCCAGGAAGAAGAAGCACTCGGCCTCGTCCTGCATCGCCGCCCAGTGACGGACCGCCCCGAGGTAGTTGCCGAGCTGGAAGGCGGCGCCGGTCGGCCGGATGCCGGACAGCACGCGGGGACGGGCGGCCGGCGCGGCGAGGGACGGGCTCTCGAGGCGGGACTCGGACATGTGCACCATCCTGTCAGGCGTGCAGCAGACCTGGGACGTCGTGGTCGTGGGCGCCGGGCCGGCCGGGACGGCTGCGGCGATGTCGGCTCTGCGCACGCGGCCCGGGGCGCGGGTGCTGCTGCTGGACCGCGCCGACTTCCCGCGCGACAAGGCCTGCGGTGACGGCATCGCCCCGCAGGCACTGGACGAGCTCGCCCGGATGGGCGCCGCGGACGTGCTCGCGGATCGCGTGCCGGTCCGGCGGCTGCGCATCGTCGCCCCGGGCGGCGGGCAGGTCGCGACGACCCTCGAGCGGCCCGACCACGTCGTCCCCCGCACGCTGTTCGACGCCCGGCTGGTCGAGGCCGCCGTGTGCCGCGGCGCCGTCCTGCAGCGCCGGACCGTGCGGCGCCTGGACGTGCGCGCCGACGAGGTCGTGCTCGACGACGAGGTGCGGGCCCGGGTGGTGGTGGGCGCCGACGGGGCCAACGGCGTCGTCCGCCGCGCGGTCGGCGCCGGGCGGCAGCCCGACACCGCGATGGCCGTCGCCGTGCGCGGGTACGCCGCCGCGCCGCCCGGCGAGCCGGAGCAGCGCATCGTCATGACGGCACGCGACTGGCCGGCGTACGCCTGGTCGTTCGCCGCGGGGGACGGCACGGCCAACGTCGGCTTCGGCATGCTGCTGCCCAGCCTGCGCGCCGCGCCGCGGGGAGGGCGCGCCGAGCTGCACGGACGCCTGGAGGAGCTGCTGCCCGGGGTGCGCGCCGAGCGGCTGGTGAGCCACCACCTGCCGCTGTCGTCCGTGCGCCCGCCCCTGCGGCCGGGTCGCGTGCTGCTGGCCGGCGACGCACTGTCGCTGATCAACCCGCTCACCGGCGAGGGCATCTTCTACGCGCTGCTGTCGGGACGCCTCGCGGGAGCGGCCGCGGTCGGCGACGGGGACCCCGGCCGCGCGTACGCCCGGCTGGTCCGCGACGAGCTCGGCCGCCACCTGCGTCACACGACGCTGCTGGCCCGACTGACCCGCCGGCCCCGGCTGGTCGACGCCGGCGTCGCGGCCGCGGCGCGCTCGCCCCGCTCGCTCGATGCCCTCGTCGAGCTCGGCCTCGGGCGGGGACTGATCACGCCGGCTCTGGCGGGCGGCCTGGCGCGGGAGCTGCTGCTCGGCTGAGCGCGTCAGCTGCGCAGCGCCTGCTGCAGCAGCTCGCCCTCGGCCCTGCCGAGCCGGGCGACCACGTCGGCGAGGAAGGCCTCCGCCCGCCCCCCGACCAGCGGCACCGACACGCGCACCTCGCCCTGCACGACGTAGTCGCAGCCCGTCCCGGACGGCTGCACCCGCAGGGTGCCACCCATCCGCGCCGGCGCGCCGGGCACGACGACCTGCCAGGTGCCCGAGCGCGTGCCGCTGCCGTCCGGCGGCGCCCACTCGTCGGTCTGCAGGACCCGCCCGTCGGCGGGCAGGAACCTCGTGAGGAAGCCCGGAGCGCCCTGCGGCAGCTCGCGGGAGACCTCCACCAGGAGTGCGCCGTCCGGGCGCTGCTCGCGGCGCACGAGGGTCGAGCCGTCGCGGAAGCGGCTCGCGCGGCGCTCGACCCACCCGGCGGAGGTCAGCACGTCGAACACCTCGTCGACCGACGACGACGTGCTGACCGTGCTGCGCACGGGTGCGGTCATGCGCTCTCCTCGAGCTCGGAGGGCTCCAGCGGCGTGACCCGCACCCGGCTGATGCGCCGGCCGTCGAGCTCGCTGACCTCCAGGCGGTGACCGTCGACCTCGACCGCCTCGCCGGGACGGGGGACGTGCCCGAGGGTGGCCATGACGTAGCCGGCGAGGGTCTCGTACGGGCCCTCGGGCAGCGAGACGCCGGTGACGGTGCGGACCTCGTCGAGGTGCAGCAACCCGTCGGCCTCGAGCTCGCCGCCGTGGAACTGCAGCGGATCACCGCCGTCGACGTCGTACTCGTCGCGGATGTCGCCGATGACCTCCTCGATGAGGTCCTCGAGCGTGACGATGCCGGCGGTGCCGCCGTACTCGTCGACCACGATGGCCATGTGGTGGCCCTCGCGGCGCATCTCCGACATCGCCGGCAGCACCCGCTTGCTGGCCGGGAGCAGCTTCACCTCGCGCACCAGGTCGGCGACCCGCAGCCCGCGGGCGTTGGCGGGCGGCACCATCAGGTCGCGCACGTGCAGGAAGCCGATGATGTCGTCCTGCGAGGTGCCGGCCACCGGGTAGCGCGAGTGCGGCTGCTCCGCGGTCTCGCGCAGCGCGCGCTGCAGCGTCATCCCGGCGTCGAGGAAGGCCACCTCGGTGCGCGGCAGCATCACCTCGCGCAGCTGGCGCTCGCCCGCGGCGAAGACGTCGTCGATCAGCTTGCGCTCGTCCTTGGTGAGCGACTCGTGGGCCGCCACCATGTCGCGCAGCTCCTCCTCGGTGATGGCCTCGCCCTTGGAGTGCGGGTCACCGCCGAGCAGCCGGACGACGAGGTCGGTGCTCTTCGACAGCAGCCAGATGACCGGGCGCGACAGCGTCGCGATGCGGTCGAGCGCCGGCGCGAAGAGCATCGACACGCCCTCGGGCCGCTGCAGCGCCAGCCGCTTCGGGGCCAGCTCGCTGAACACCAGCGAGAAGTAGGAGATGACCAGCGTCACGAGGACGAGGGCGACCGTGTCGGACGCACCCGTCGACAGGCCGGCCCCCGTCAGCAGGTCGGACACCGGCACCGCCAGGCGCGCCGCACCGAACGCCGCCGACAGGAACCCGGCGAGGGTCACGCCGACCTGCACCGCCGCGAGGAAGCGGTTGGGGTCCTCGACGAGCCGGGCGACCCGTTGGCCCCGCTTGCCGCGCGCGGCCAGGGCCTTGGCCTGCCCCTCGCGCAGGCTGACGAGCGCCAGCTCGGTCGCCGCGAAGACGCCGCCGATGAGGATGAAGAGCAGGACGAGGGCGATGTTCACCCAGGTGTCGGTCACGGCGTGCACCGCCTCCACGAGGGATCGGGGCACGCCTGCCTAGAGGGAGGTTCCACGTCACCCAGCGTACGGGCGGCAGCGCCTCTCCCCCGAGCGACCACCCCGCCCGGACCGTGCGTCGGTCCGGCGTGTCGCGGACGGTTCGAGCGGGGTGGTGGCGGACGAGCGGTCAGAAGTCGGCGAGCGCCCGGTTGAAGGTCTCGCTGGGGCGCATCACCGCGTCGGTCTTCGCCCGGTCGACGTGGTAGTAGCCGCCGAGGTCGACCGGCGAGCCCTGCACGGCGTTGAGCTCGCCCACGATCGCCGCCTCGTCGGAAGCGAGCCGCTCGGCGAGGTCGGTGAACAGGGCGGCGGCCTCGGGGTCCTCGGTCTGCCGCGCCAGCGCCTGCGCCCAGTACAGCGCGAGGTAGAAGTGGCTGCCGCGGTTGTCGAGCTGGCCCACCTTGCGGGCCGGGGAGCGGCCCTCCTCCAGCACGCGGCCGGTCGCCTCGTCGAGGGTCCGACCGAGCAGAGCCGCCCGGGGGTTGTCGGTCTTCTCGCCGAGGAACTCGAAGGAGACCGCCAGGGCGAGGAACTCGCCGAGGCTGTCCCAGCGCAGGTAGTTCTCCTTCACCAGCTGCTGGACGTGCTTGGGCGCGGAGCCTCCGGCGCCGGTCTCGAACAGCCCGCCACCGTTCATCAGCGGCACGATCGACAGCATCTTGGCGCTCGTGCCGAGCTCGAGGATCGGGAACAGGTCGGTGAGGTAGTCGCGCAGCACGTTGCCGGTGACCGAGATGGTGTCCTCGCCGTTGCGCGCCCGCTCGAGCGTGTAGCGGGTGGCGGAGGCCACGTCTCTGACCTCGATCGTGAGCCCGTCCGTGTCCTCCTCAGCCAGGTAGGTGCGGACCTTCCTCAGCACCTCGGCGTCGTGGGCGCGGGTCTCGTCGAGCCAGAACACCGCCGGCGCGCCGGTGGCCCGGGCACGGCGCACGGCCAGCTGGACCCAGTCCTTGATCGGCGCGTCCTTGGTCTGGCACGCCCGGAAGATGTCGCCCGCTTCGACCTGCTGCTGGAGCAGCACCGTTCCGCTCTCGTCGACCACGCGCACGGTGCCCGCCGACCCGACCTCGAAGGTCTTGTCGTGGCTGCCGTACTCCTCGGCCTTCTGCGCCATGAGCCCGACGTTGGGCGTCGTCCCCATCGTCGTCGGGTCGAACGCCCCGTGCTCCTTGCAGTGGCGCACCGTCTCGTCGTACAGGGCGGCGTAGGACGAGTCGGGGATGACGAACTTGGTGTCCTGCAGGGAGTCCTGCGCGTTCCACATCTGCCCCGAGCTGCGGATCGCGGCCGGCATGGACGCGTCGATGATGACGTCGCTCGGCACGTGCAGGTTGGTGATGCCGCGGCTCGAGTCGACCTGGGCGAGCGCCGGACCGCGCTCGTACGTCGCCGCGACGGCGTCCGTGATCGCCCTGCGGACGTCCTCCGGCAGCTTCTCGACGTCCGACAGCACGCCGCCCAGCCCCTGGTTGGGGTCGGCGCCGACGCTCGCGAGCTGCTCGCCGTACTGCGCGAAGACGTCGGCGAAGTAGGCCCGCACGGCGTGGCCGAAGATGATCGGGTCGGAGACCTTCATCATCGTGGCCTTGAGGTGCACGGAGAACAGCACGCCCTGCTCGCGGGCCTCCTGCACCTGCGAGGCGAGGAAGGCGTCGAGCGCGGCGGCCCGCATGACGGCCGCGTCGACGATCTCGCCGGCCGTGGTGCGCAGGCCCTGCTTGAGCACGGTCGTCGTGCCGTCGGCGCCCACGTGCTCGATGCGCAGCGTGGTCGGCGCGTCGAGCGTCACGGAGGTCTCGGAGTGGCGGAAGTCGCCGTCGGACATGGTCGAGACGTGGCTGCGCGTGTCCCGCGACCAGGCGCCCATCGAGTGCGGGTGCTTCTTCGCGTAGTTCTTCACCGACGCGGGAGCGCGGCGGTCGGAGTTGCCCTCGCGCAGCACGGGGTTGACCGCGCTGCCCTTGACGCCGTCGTACGCGGCGCGCGCCCTGCGCTCCTCGTCGGTCGTCGGGTTCTCCGGGTAGTCCGGGACCGCGGAGCCCGCCGCCTGCAGCTCCCCGATCGCTGCCTTGAGCTGGGGGATGGACGCGCTGATGTTCGGCAGCTTGATGATGTTGGCGTCAGCGGTCTTCGCCAGCTCGCCGAGCTCGGCGAGGGCGTCGTCGGCCAGGCCGAACGCCGCGAGGATCCGCCCGGCCAGTGAGATGTCGCGCGTCTCGATGTCGACGCCCGCCTTGCCGGCGTAGGCCTGCAGCACGGGCAGCAGCGAGTGGGTCGCGAGCGCAGGCGCCTCGTCGGTGTAGGTGTAGATGATCTTCATGGCTGATCCTCCCGAGGCGGCCATCTCAGATCAGCCCCAGCTCGCGCACGGCGTCGCGCTCCTCGACGAGCTCGGCGACCGAGGCGTCGATCCTGCCGCGCGAGAAGTCGTCGACGTCCAGGCCCTGCACGACCGACCACTGCCCGCCGGACGACGTCACCGGGAACGAGCTGATGAGGCCCTCGGGCACGCCGTACGAGCCGTCGGACATGATCGCGGCGGAGGTCCAGTCGCCGTCCTTCGTGCCGTTGACCCAGTCGAAGACGTGGTCGATCGCGGCGTTGGCGGCCGACGCCGCCGACGACGCACCGCGCGCCTCGATGATCGCGGCGCCGCGCTTGGCCACGGTCGGGATGAAGGTGTCCTCGAGCCAGGAGCGGTCGCCGACGACCTCCTCGGCCGGGCGGCCGCCGATCGTGGCCGAGCTCCAGTCGGGGTACTGCGTCGCGGAGTGGTTGCCCCAGATCGTCAGGTGCGCGATGTCGGAGACGGCGGCTCCGGTCTTCTTGGCCAGCTGCGACAGCGCGCGGTTGTGGTCCAGGCGGGTCATCGCCGTGAAGCGGTCGCCCGGGATGTCGGGGGCGTGCGAGGCGGCGATCAGGGCGTTGGTGTTGGCCGGGTTGCCGACGACCAGGACCTTGACGTCGGACGCCGCGCCGGCGTTGAGCGCCTCGCCCTGCGGCTTGAAGATGCCGCCGTTGGCCGAGAGCAGGTCGCCGCGCTCCATGCCCTTGGTGCGCGGACGGGCGCCGACCAGCAGCGCGACGTTGGTGCCGTCGAAGGCGGCCCGGGCGTCGGCGGTGATGTCGATCCCGGTGAGCAGCGGGAAGGCGCAGTCGTCGATCTCCATCGCGGTGCCCTCGGCGGCCTTGAGCGCCGGCTCGATCTCGAGCAGCCGCAGCCGGACGGGGGTGTCCGGGCCCAGCAGCTGCCCGGAGGCGATGCGGAACAGCAGCGCGTAGCCGATCTGCCCGGCGGCGCCGGTGACGGTGACGGTGACGGGGCTCGGGCTGGCCATCGCGGGGGACCTCATCTGCTTCGGGGGCGAGTTCGGGTCAGGACTGCGTGCCGGGCAGCGTACGAGGTGGCCCTGCTAACCCGCGGTGCGGGCGTCAGGCCGGCGGGATCGTCTCGGCCAGCGCCACCACGGCGAAGCCCAGGACCAGGAGCACGGCCCCGTCCAGTCCTCGGGTGCGGACCGCCAGCCAGCCGGCGGTGCGGGCCGGCAGCGACAGCCGCAGCCCCGCCGCGAGCAGGAAGGCCAGCCCCAGCACGCGCGTGCCCAGCTGCCAGCCGGCGGTCGCCGCCAGCACCAGCCCGCAGGCCACGACGGCCAGGACGAGCACGGACGGCAGCTGTCGGCCGGGCGTCGGGCGGGTCGCCATCGCACCTCCTCGACGGGCTCTGCGCAGCCGTCGGCACCCTAGTCCGGCGGGTAGCCCGCATGGTGTACGTGCCGTGACCAGGGGTAACTCGATCCCGACGCGCGCGCTACAACGACGCCGGTCACCGATCCCGCGGAGGACGCACGTGCAGACGCCCCACCTCCGCGTGGAGGACACCGGCGAGACGTTCCCGCTGAGCGCAGACGTGACGACGGTGGGGCGTGGCGACGGCGTCGACATCGTCCTGGACGACCCGAGCGTCTCGCGCCTGCACGCCGAGCTGGTGCGCCGCGGCACGCACGTCTACGTCAGCGACCTGGGGCTGTCGACCAACGGCACGCGCGTCAACGGCCGCCCCGTGGGCCGGCGGGTCCTGCTCGACGGCGACGTCGTCGCCTTCGGCGCGGCCCGCACCCGCGTCGGCGGGCTCGGCCGGGAGATCGCCGACGACACCCAGGAGCTGCGGCGCATGTCGGCGCCCGACCTCACGCGACGCGAGTGCGAGGTGCTCAGCGCGCTGTGCCGGCCCGCACTGCTGCAGGACGCGTTCGTCGCCCCTGCGACGGCCAAGGACATCGCCGACGAGCTGGTGGTGACCGAGGCCGCGGTCAAGCAGCACCTGCTCCGGCTCTACGTCAAGTTCAAGATCCCCGAAGGGGTCAACCGCCGCGCCCGCCTGGCCAACGAGGTCATCAGCAGCGGCGTGGTGCGCCCGCTGCCGGCCGACGTCGAGGCCAGCATCCGCCGCGCGGGGTAGCGGCGGCTCGCGCGTCCACACCGACCGCGACCCGGCCGATCATGGGGTCGTGACACGCTCCACGGCCCGCCGCACGCTCAACCGCTGTGCCACAACTCCATGATCGCCGCCAGGGGGCGGCCGGCCGGCTGGGCTAGAGCCCCGCGCGGCGCTCGGCGGCCTCGACGCAGTTCTTGAACAGCATGGCCACCGTCGTCGGGCCGACCCCGCCCACGCGCGGGGTGATCGCGCCGGCCACCTCGTTGCAGGCCTCGTCGACGTCGGGCAGCAGGCGGCGGCCCTCGTAGCGCACGCCGCCGCCGACGACCGTCGCGCCGGGCGTGATGTGCTCGGGCCGCAGGATGCCGGGGACGCCGACCGCCGCCACGACGACCGCGGCCCGCCGGGTGTACGCCGCCCAGTCGGGCACGCCGGTGTGCACCACGGTGACGGCCGCGTTGGCCGTCGGGCGCTTCTGGGTCAGCAGCAGCGCCAGCGGGCGGCCCAGGGTCGTGCCGCGGCCCAGGATGCAGACCTCCTGACCGGCGACCTGCACGCCGTGGTGCGCCAGCAGGGCCTCGATGCCGGCAGGGGTGCAGGGCACCGGTCCGGGCATGCCGAGCGCGAGGCGGCCCATGTTGACCGGGTGCAGCCCGTCGACGTCCTTGTCGGGGTCCATCTCGAGCAGCGCCGCCTCGAAGTCGATCTGCGGCGGGGTGGGGTGCTGCACGAGCATGGCGTCGACGGCCGGGTCGTCGTTCATCGACCGGACGGCCGCGACGAGGTCGGCCTGCGTCGCGTCGTCGGGCAGGTGGACGTGCGGGCTGGTCATGCCGAGCTCGGCCGCCTTGGCCATCTTCATCGCCACGTAGCCGCCGCTGGCGCTGTCGCCGCCGACCAGGATCGTCCCGAGCCCGGGCCGGTGACCCGCCTCGACCAGCCGGGCGATCCTCGGCCGCAGGTCGTCCAGCACGGCCTCGGCGACGGGAGCTCCGGGCATCATGCGGGCGGTCACGCTCGCCGAGCCTAGTGGCGCCCCCCGATCTAGGGTCACCCGGTGGACCGCTTCCCCGACGGCTTCTTCGACCGGGCGGACCCGTCGCCCGACCCGGGCTTCTACGACGCGCCCCGGCTCGTCCACCACATCGACGAGCGCGCGGTCGACGGCGTCGGCGCGCTGTACGACGAGCTCGGGGTGAGCGGCGACGTGCTCGACCTGATGAGCAGCTGGGTGTCGCACCTGCGCACGGCGCCCCGCTCGCTCACGGTCCTCGGCCTGAACGCCACCGAGCTGGCCGCCAACCCGATGGCGAGCGAGCGGGTGGTGCACGACCTCAACGACGACCCCCGGCTGCCGTTCCCGGACGCGTCGTTCGACGCGGCGCTGAACTGCGTGTCGGTCGACTACCTCGTGCGGCCCGTCGAGGTCCTGGCGGAGGTCGCCCGCGTGCTGCGTCCCGGCGGCCTGTCGGTGTGCACGTTCTCCAACCGCTGCTTCCCGACCAAGGCCGTCCGCGGCTGGCTCACGGTGCCCGAGGACCAGCGGCCCGGCATCGTCGCCGCCTACCACCGGCTCGCCGGCGGGTTCGAGGAGCCGGTGGTGCAGCAGCGCCTGGCCGGCACCTGGCGGCACGACCCCCTGTGGGCGGTCTGGGCCCGTCGCCGCTGAGGCGCCGCTGCCAGGGTGTGCGACCGGGTCTGCCCGTCAGGCTCCGGGGCAGGTGAGAGCGGGGTTCCAGGCCTCCCACGTGCCGGCGGGGTTGTGGGCCCACAGCCAGGCGTGCGCGTCGTAGTGGGTCGGCATGCCCGGGCCGTGGCCCTCCATCGGGCCGTCCAGGGGCCGGCCGAGGACGGACGGGTGCCGCCCGCCGGTCGCCTGCTCGGCGACGAACCACTCGACGCCGATCAGGCGCAGCCCGTCGTCGGTGGGCAGGTAGAGCAGCACCTCCGGGCGCAGCGGGTCCAGGTCGCCGTCCGACGCCAGCGCGGGGTGCAGGTAGTGGATCCCCATCGCCCCGACGCCGGGGATCTGCTCGCAGCCGCTCGCCGGGACGTAGCCGGCGGCCCGCGCCGCCGCCACGTCGTGGAACTGGGCCGTCGCGGCCCGCACCGCCGCGAGGTCGCTCCTGCCGGACGCGCCGCTCGCCGGCGCCTGCGTCGCGACCACTCCCGCACCGGCGGCCACGGTGCCCAGCAGCGCCAGCACCGCCGCCCGAGCTGCCCGTGCGCCTGTCCGTCGTCCCATGTCTCCTCCTCCGTCGCCCCGACCGTCTCGGGGACAGCAGGACCGTGGTCCCGTCGGCTTGCAGCGTTCGTGGAGGTCGCTTGACGGCGGGGCGTCCTCGCCGGGCGGGACGCGGACAGCCCGCGACCCCCGGCCGTGGGGGCCGGGGGTCGCGGGCTCGGTGTCCGGCTGCTGTCAGAGCAGCCCACGGCGGCACGGGGCCGCGGAGGCGGTGTTGCTGCGCCCGGTGCCGTAGGCGAGCGCGACGAAGACCGCGAGGCCGATCGTGCGCAGGACTGCGCTCATGTCCGACTCCTGTCCTGCAGCCCCCCCTGGGCTGCCGGGGCAGCGTCCTCCCGGCCGCTTGCAGCGGGCTTGACGTCGTCGTGGACCCGCACTCAGCCCTCGACGAGGGCACCCCGGGCCCGAGCGAGGTGCACGGCCTGCGCGACGTCGAGACGGACCTCGCGCCAGTCGACGGCGTCGACGTCGCACCCGTCGAGCCGCGCGCCGCGCAGGTCGGCGCCGCGCAGCCGCACCCCGCGCAGCTGCGCGCGGGTGAGGTCGGCACCGGACAGGTCCGCCCCGGACAGGTCGGCCTCGGTGAGGTCGGCGTCGGGCAGCGACAGGCCGGCCAGCCCCAGTCCGCGCAGGTCGGCGCTGCGCAGCGAGACCCAGGACCAGTCGCCGCCCTCGACGGTCAGCGGCCGCAGGGCCGCCCGCACGAACGTCGAGCCGGTCAGCTTGCAGCCGCGCAGCACCGACCCGAACAGCCGGGTGCGCTCCATCCGGCAGCCCAGGAAGGCACAGGTGTCCAGCACGGCCGAGGTGAGCTCGGCGCCGGTGAGGTCGCAGTCCTCGAACACGACGCGGGTCAGCTCGGCCTCGCTGAAGTCGGCGCCGACGAGCCGCTCACCGGTGAAGGTGCGGCCCGAGAGCACCTCCCGGGAGAAGTCGTGCACGGGCCGGCCCGTCAGTGGGCGAAGTGGCGGGTGCCGGTCAGGTAGAGCGTCGCCCCGGCCGCCTGGGCTGCGGCGACGACCTGCTCGTCCCGCACGGACCCGCCGGGCTGCACCACGGCGCGCACGCCCGCGTCGAGCAGCACCTGCAGCCCGTCGGGGAAGGGGAAGAACGCGTCGGAGGCCGCGACCGACCCCGCTGCGCGCTCCCCCGCCCGGGTGACCGCGAGCCGGGCGGCGTCGACGCGGTTCACCTGCCCCATGCCCACGCCGACCGTGGCGCCGCCCTGCGCCAGCAGGATGGCGTTGCTCTTCACCGCCCGCACGGCTCGCCAGGCGAACGCGAGGTCGGCGAGCAGGGCGTCGTCAGCCGCCTCGCCCGTCGCGAGCGTCCACGCCGCCGGGTCGTCACCGGGGCCCTGGAACAGGTCGCGCTGCTGCAGCAGCACGCCGCCGTCGATGGGGCGCAGCTCGGCGGCGGTGCGCGAGCCCGTGGTCCGCAGCAGGCGGATCGACGGCTTCCTCGACAGCAGCTCGACGGCGCCGTCCTCGTACGCCGGCGCGACCACGACCTCGGTGAACACCTCGGCGACCTGCTCGGCCATCGCGAGGCTGACCGGGCGGTTGGCGGCGATGACGCCGCCGAAGGCCGACACGGGGTCGCAGGCGTGGGCCTTGGCGTGCGCCTCCGCGACGTCGGCACCGACCGCGATGCCGCAGGGGTTGGCGTGCTTGACGATCGCGACGCAGGGGTCGGCGAAGTCGTGCGCGGCGCGCAGGGCGGCGTCGGTGTCGACGTAGTTGTTGTACGACATCGCCTTGCCGTGCAGCTGCTCAGCGGTCGCGAGCGACGACCCGCCGGCTGCTCCCGGGCCCTGCGGCCGCACGTAGAGGGCTGCCCCCTGGTGGGGGTTCTCGCCGTACCGCAGCACCGCGGAGCGCTCCCAGGTCGCCCCGAGGAACGCCGGGAAGACCTCCTCGTCGGCCGGGGCGTAGGCCGAGGAGAACCAGGACGCGACGGCCGTGTCGTACGCCGCGGTGTGCGCGAACGCCCGGCCGGCGAGCCGCTTGCGCTGCTCGAGGGTGGTGCCGCCGGCGGCGACCGCGGCGAGCACCTCGTCGTACGCCCCCGGCTCGACGACCACGGCGACGGAGGCGCTGTTCTTGGCGGCGGCGCGGACCATCGTCGGGCCGCCGACGTCGATCTGCTCGACGCACTCGTCCGGCGCGGCGCCCGAGGCCACCGTCTGCTCGAAGGGGTAGAGGTTGACCACCACCAGCTCGAACGGCGCGATGCCGAGGTCGCCGAGCTGGCGGACGTGGTCGGGCCGGCGCAGGTCGGCGAGGATCCCGGCGTGCACCTTGGGGTGCAGCGTCTTGACCCGCCCGTCGAGGCACTCGGGGAAGCCGGTGACGGCGTCGACCGGCGTCACGGGCACCCCGGCCTCGCGCAGCCGGGCGGCCGTCGAGCCGGTCGAGACGATGTCCACGCCGGCGTCGGTCAGCGCCCGGCCGAGCTGCTCCAGGCCGGTCTTGTCGTAGACGCTCACCAGCGCCCGCCGGACCGGCGTGCGGCCCGTCGCGTCCTGCTCGCCGTTCACGGCCACCTCACGGTCCTCCCCTCGACGGTCCAGCCCCCGCGGGCCAGCCGTCCGACGGCGTCGACGTAGAGCGGGCGCTCCACCTCCTGGATCCTGCTGCGCAGCGCGGCCTCGTCGTCGCCGTCGAGCACCGGCACCGGAGCCTGGGCGAGGACCGGTCCGGTGTCGACCCCCTCGTCGACCAGGTGCACGGTGACCCCGGTGACCTTGACGCCGTACGCCAGCGCGTCCCTCACCGCGTGCGCCCCGGGGAAGGCCGGCAGCAGCGCCGGGTGCGTGTTGACGACCCGCTGCGGGAAGCGCGCCAGGAAGGACGGCCCGAGGATGCGCATGAAGCCGGCGAGGACGACCAGGTCGGGCGCGTGCTCGCCGACGGCGTCGGCCAGCGCGGCGTTCCACGCGGTCCGGTCCGGGCTGTCGGAGAGCCCGACGGCGAAGGCCGGCACGTCGGCGTCCCGGGCCCGCTCGAGCGCGCGGGCCGTCGGCGTGTCGCTGCCGACCGCGACGACGCGCGCGCCGTAGGCGCTGTCGTGCCCGGCCTCGAGCAGCGCCTGCAGGGTGCTGCCGCTGCCCGAGGCGAGGACCACCAGTCGCGCAGGCAGGGCGGGCTCCTCGGCAGGGGGCGGGGACGCCGCACGCTACCGAGAGGGCAGACGGGGACGGCTGCCGCCCGTCGACGGCCCTCGGCGGGCCCAGCCGCGCCGGGCGCCGTCGACGCCTGTTCACCCGCGACGGCGGTTCCCGGCCGGCGATCTTGGGGTAGGTCCGGAGCACCCGACGGCACCCGCCGTCTCGAGGCCGCCGGGCCGGCGGCCACCCGTACGGGAGGACATCCGTGACCGCACCTCAGGACCCGTTCCGCCCGGACCCGGGCGGCCCCCAGCCGTCGGACGGCCGAGGCGGCCCCGCGCACGACGGGCCACCCGCGGGTGGTCAGGGCTACGGCGGGCAGGGCGGGCAGGGCTACGGCGCCTCGGGCGGACAGGCGTACGGGGGGCAGGGCTACGGCGGCTCGGGCGGGCCGGGCTACGGCGGCCCCGCGTACGGCGGCGGCCCGGCGTACGGCGGCCCTCCCGCACGGGGGACGAGCAACGGGATGGGCACCGCCGCCCTCGTGCTGGGGGTCCTGGCCCTGCTCGGCGGCCTGTTCGTCATCGGCGGGCTGCTGGGGCTCGTCGCGATCGTGCTGGGCGTGCTGGGCCGGCGCAAGGCCAAGCGCGGTGAGGCCACCAACGGCGGCATGGCGCTGGCCGGCATCGTCCTGGGCGTCGTGGGAGTCCTGCTCAGCGTCGTGGCCATCGCCGGGGTCGCGTCCTTCCTCGGGTCGGAGGAGGGCACCAACCTCACCCAGTGCCTGCAGAGCGCCGGCAACGACCCGGCCGCACAGGAGGAGTGCCGACAGCAGTTCGAGGACCAGGTCGGCGGATAGCCCGGCGGACCGTCAGGCTCGTGCGGCGCGGCGCCGCAGCACCTCGACGGCCAGCAGCGCTCCCGCGGCGGTCTCGGCGGCGAAGGCCAGGCCGCACAGCACCGGCGACGGCCCGAGCTGCGCCAGGCGCTGTCCACCGGCCGCGCCGGTCGACAGCGTCGCCAGGACGGCGATGGCGGCGCCGGACCAGGCCGCGGTGAGCAGGACGTCCAGCAGCGCCGCCCCGCGCGACCGCCCCTCCGCCGCCGACCGGAGCAGGACGGCGCCCGCGAGGGCGCCCGCCGTCAGCGGGACCAGCAGGGCCAGTGCACCGGCCCAGGTCGGCGCCGCCCCGCTGGGCAGCGCTGCCAGCAGCGGCAGGGCCGGCACGGCCCCGAGCTCGTGGCTGAACGGCCCGACGGCGGTGCCCGCTCCCACGGCGACACCGGGCCCGACCAGCCAGCAGGCGCCCCACACGACGGCCGTGGGCAGGTAGGCGAGCCCGACCAGCAGCAGGGCTCCGCCTCCCAGCGGTCCCGGCGCGGCCCCGAAGATCGCGGCCGACCGCTCCCCGTGCGCCACGAGCGAGCTCCCCCCGAGCAGCGCTCCCCCGGCCAGCACGACCGCCACTGCGGTGATCGCTGCTGCGGACGTCCGCCGGACGCGGGCACCGCGTGGGCGCCGGCCGGCGCGCCACAGCCCGACCGGACCCAGCACGTCCGGGTGGCGCAACCCGTCCGCGCTCAGGGCGCCGGCGCCGGCGCCGAGCGAGGCGAGCAGGGCCCCGCCGAGCAGGGCGGTCACCGGGGACGGCTGGACCGCACCGGTCCCGGCCGCGCGAGCGACCGCGCCGGTCAGGACCGCGCCCGGCGCCACCACGGCCACCGCCGCCGCCGCCGCACCCCCCAGGGTGGTCACCGACAGCTCCCGCGCCACCGACCGCCCCGCCCGCCACAGGAGCACGAGCAGGAGCGCCGACAGCCCGAGCGGGACCAGGGAGAACCGCCCGGTCGGGGTCTGCAGCACGGTCCCGGAGGCGGCGAGCCAGACGCGGGCTCCTGCGCGCACGGCCTGCAGAGCGCCGGCGCCGCTCCGGTCGTCCGCCGCCTCTCCCGCGACCACGAGCAGCACCACGAGCAGCAGGCCGGTCGTCACCGCACGCAGTCCGGCGAGCGCGCCGACCAGCAGCGCCGGGCGGCGCGTCGGGGCGGCACCGCCCGACCCGGGGACCGCCGGGCGCTGCAGGGTCTCGGTCATCGGTGCGACTCTCGCAGTCGTCCGCGCCGCAGCCGTCGCGGCTCGCCGGAGAGACCGTCATCACACCGTGACCGTCCGGCCACGGAACGACACCGCGCCGGCCCGCCACCCGCACAGGTGCCGGACCGGCGCGAGGGGTCGTCCCTACAGGTTCGACGCAGTGCGGCTCTGCATGATCTCGCGCATGAGATCGGCGGTCGCCGACGGCGTCTTGCCGACCTTGACGCCTGCCGCCTCGAGCGCCTCCTGCTTGGCCGCCGCCGTACCGGAGGAGCCCGACACGATCGCGCCGGCGTGCCCCATCGTCTTGCCCTCGGGGGCCGTGAAGCCCGCGACGTAGCCGACGACCGGCTTGGTGACGTGCGCCGAGATGTAGTCGGCCGCCCGCTCCTCGGCGTCACCGCCGATCTCGCCGATCATGACGACCGCGTCGGTCTCCGGGTCGGCCTCGAAGGCCTCGAGCGCGTCGATGTGGGTCGTTCCGATGATCGGGTCGCCGCCGATGCCGATGGCGGTGGAGAAGCCGAACTCGCGCAGCTCGTACATCATCTGGTAGGTCAGCGTGCCGCTCTTGCTGACCAGTCCGATGCGACCCGGGTTCGGGGCGATCGTCGCCGGGATGATGCCCGCGTTCGACTTGCCGGGACTGATCAGCCCCGGGCAGTTGGGGCCGATGATCCGGGTGCTCCTGCCCGAGCTGTACGCCCACGCCCAGGCGCTGTCCTGCACCGGGATGCCCTCGGTGATGACGACGGCGAGCGGGATCTGCGCGTCGATCGCCTCGACGACGGCGGCCTTGGCGAACGCCGGCGGCACGAAGATCACGCTCACGTCCGCGCCGGTCCGCTCCATCGCCTCGGCGACGGTCGCGAAGACCGGGATGCCGTCCACGGCGCTGCCGGCCTTGCGGGGGTTGACGCCGCCGACGACCTTCGTGCCGGAGGAGACCATCCGGCGCGTGTGCTTGGTGCCCTCGGAGCCGGTGATGCCCTGGACGATGACCTTGCTGTCGGCGGTGAGGAAGATCGCCATGCTCAGGCCTCCGTCTTCATGGTCGTCTCCGACGACGTGTGTGCGAGCTCGGCGGCCTTGTCGGCCGCACCGTCCATCGTGTCCACGACCGTCACGAGGGGGTGCGCGGCCTGCGCGAGGATGCGACGGCCCTCCTCGACGTTGTTGCCGTCCAGCCGTACGACGAGCGGCTTGGTGGCCTGCTCGCCGAGCATGCCGAGCGCCTGCACGATGCCGTTGGCCACCGCGTCGCAGGACGTGATGCCGCCGAAGACGTTGACGAACACGCTCTTCACGTCCGGGTCGGACAGGATGATCTCGAGCCCGTCGGCCATCACCTGCGCGGAGGCGCCGCCGCCGATGTCGAGGAAGTTCGCGGGCTTCACGCCACCGTGCGCCTCGCCGGCGTAGGCCACCACGTCCAGGGTGCTCATCACCAGCCCGGCGCCGTTGCCGATGATCCCGACCTGGCCGTCGAGCTTGACGTAGTTGAGGTCCTTGGCCTTGGCCCGGCCCTCGAGGTCGTCCTCGGCGACGACGTCGGCGTACGCCGTGAAGACGTCGGAGTGGCGGAACTCGGCGTTGCCGTCCAGGGTCACCTTGCCGTCCAGGGCGACGATGCGGCCGTCGGGCGTGCGGCACAGGGGGTTGATCTCGACGAGCGTGGCCTCCTCCTCGACGAACACCTCCCACATCGCCTGCAGGATCCGGCTGACCTCGTCGATCACGTCGGCGGGGATCCGGCCCGCCTCGGCGATCTCACGGGCCTTGGCCGCGTCGACGCCCTGCACCGGGTCGACCGGGATCCGCGCGAGCGCCTCGGGGCGCTCCACGGCGAGCTGCTCGATCTCCATGCCGCCCTCGGCGCTGCACATGGCGAGGTAGGAGCGGTTCGCGCGGTCGAGCAGGTACGAGACGTAGTACTCGACCTCGATGTCGCTGGCCTCGGTGACGAGCACCTTGTGCACGACGTGGCCCTTGATGTCGAGGCCGAGGATGGCCTGCGCCTTCTCGACCGCCTCGTCGGGGGTGTCGGCGAGCTTCACGCCGCCCGCCTTGCCGCGTCCGCCGGTCTTGACCTGGGCCTTGACGACGACGGGCTTGCCGATGCGCTCCGCGACGCCTCGCGCGGCGTCCGCGGTGTCCACGGTCTCGCCGGGGAGCACGGGCACGCCGTGCTTGGCGAAGAGCTCCTTCGCCTGGTACTCCATGAGGTCCACGGGGCGTCCGATCTGTTCGACGGCTGGCGCTGGTCACGTGCGGTGCAGGGGACTGTCGGGCGAGGGTAGCCACGGCGCCGGCGGCCACGGACGTCGGCCTGAGCCGTGCGCAGGGCGCCGCCCCTCAGGGGCTGCTGGGCGCCCCGACCGTGGAACGCACCCACTCCACGATCGACGCGGTGGTGGCGCCGGGGGTGAAGACCTGCGCGACCCCGGCCTGGCGCAGCACCGCGATGTCGTCCTCGGGGATGATGCCGCCGCCGAACACGACGACGTCCTCCGCGCCCCGCTGGCGCAGCAGCTCCACGACGCGGGGGAACAGCGTCAGGTGGGCGCCGGACAGGACCGACAGGCCGATGCAGTCGGCGTCCTCCTGCACCGCCGTCTCCACGATCTGCTCGGGCGTCTGGTGCAGCCCGGTGTAGATGACCTCCATGCCGGCATCGCGCAGCGCCCGGGCGACCACCTTCGCCCCGCGGTCATGACCGTCCAGGCCCGGCTTGGCGACGACGACGCGGATGCGGCCGGGGCTGGTCACGGGGCCTCCAGGACGGACCGGGCCGGCGGAGCGGCTCCGTCAGCGACTCGCCGGAGGGTACGCGGGGGCCGCCCGGTCAGGCGCCGTGCGCCGCCGAGGGGTGACGATCGCGGCGCGTTCGTGTGACGGTCCTCACGTCTGCAGGTGGCGGCGGTTACGGTCGTGTGGACACCGTGACCCCGTCCCGTGGAGGCCGACGTGACCGAGCTGCGGCCGGCGCTGTCGCGGCTGGGCCGGACGGCGCGAGGCGGGGTCCGGGCCCTGTGCAGCCCGGCGGGGCTGCGCGGCGCCGGCACGGAGGCGCTGTGGTCGCTGGCGCACCTGGCGCTGTACCCGATGGGGGTGCTCGCCGAGCGGGACGCCCGCACCGACGAGGGCGGGCGCCTGACCGTGGACGACCTGCCGCCCCTGCAGCGGGGGCTGCTGCTGGGGGACGTCACCGCGGCCGGCACGCCGATCGTGCTGGTGCACGGCCTGGTCGACAACCGCTCGGTCTTCACCGTGCTGCGGCGGGCCCTGCGCCGGCGGGGGTTCGGACGGGTGCTGACCCTGAACTACAGCCCGTTCACCTCCGACGTCGCGGCAGCCGCCGCCCAGCTGGCGGCCCTGGTCGAGAAGACCTGCGAGGCAACCGGACACGAGCGGGTGCACGTCGTCGGGCACTCCCTCGGCGGTGTCGTGGCCCGCTACTACGTGCAGGTCATGGGCGGCGACCAGAGGGTGCACACGCTGTGCACCCTGGGCAGCCCCCACTCCGGCACCTGGGCAGCGCACCTGCTCCCCTCCCGCCTGGTCCGGCAGCTGCGTCCGGGCTCGGAGCTGCTGGCGGCGCTGGCCGCGCCGGCCCCCGGCTGCCGCACCCGCTTCGTGGCCTTCTGGAGCGACCTCGACCAGCTCATCGTCCCGAAGCAGAGCGCGCGGGTCGACCATCCCGACCTGCGTGCGCGCAACGTCCTGCTGCGGGGCGTCGGACACATGTCCCTGCCCATCGACGGCCGCGTCGTGCACTCCATCGCGACGCTGCTGGCCCACCTCGACGAGGACGGCTCGACCCGGACGGCAGGCGTGTCGAGCCTGGGCGGGAGCGCCCCGAGCACCGCCGGCGCGGCCTCGCCCGACAGGCCCTCTTTGACGCGGTCCGCACCCTCGGCATAACGTTGTGGTAACGAGCCGCGTCCGAGCCCCTCCTCGGCGACCCGGCGAGCTGGTGCGCCCGATCTGACGACGGGCCTGTGTCCGGCTCCCCGCCTCTGACGACGGAGCCCCCATCCCCGTGCACCCGACCGCTCGCCCTGCTGCGCAGCGCGGGCGCCTGCCCCGCCGCGCGCTGCTGACGGCCCTGCTCGTGCTCACCGTCACCGGTGGCCTCGGCGCGGTGGCCGGCCTGCCAGCGCCGGCCGAGGTCCGCGGGCGGGAGGCATCCGCGCCCGTCGCACCGCCGGACGGCGTCCGGATGCACGCGCTGACCCGCGCCCTGGACCCGACCGCCGCGCCGGGACCCAGCCGCGCGGACGCTGCCGCCGACGCCGCTCGCGCCCTGCGCGGCCGCGAGCGGGCC
>CADCUB010000052.1 GCA_902805775.1 uncultured Frankineae bacterium
CGCCGGGCATCGCGCGTGCTCACAGGGCTCCCCGGGGCGCCGGCCCTCGCGCGTGCTCGCAGGGCTCCCCGTGCGAGCCGTCCCTCGCGCGTGTTCGCAGGGCGCCACGGTCCAGGCGCGCCGGCCCCGCCCGCCCCGGCCCCTGAACGCCGATCATGCAGTTGTTGCCCACCGCCCGAGCGTGGGAGGTGAGCAACAACTGCATGATCGCCGCCCGAGAGGGGTGTGGACCAGGGACCGGGCCTGTGGACGGGCGGCCGCACCCGGGGCGCTCGGGTCACGCTCGCCACATGGCCGTACCCGTGCTGCTGCGTCCGGACTTCCTGCGAGCCGTGGGTGGCAGGCGCGCCGCCGAGCGGGCGCTCGCGGAGGGAACCTGGCAGCGGGCCCTGCGCGGGACCTACGTCCCAGGCGACCTCGAGCTCGACCTGCGGGTGCGCTGCGCCGCCGCGTCGCTGCTCCTGCCGCCGCACGCCCGGGTGGCCGACCGGTGCCTGCTGTGGCTGCTCGGTGTCGACGTGCTGCCGCCCGGACCGCCGTTGCTGGAGGTGGTCGTCCCGCGGGACGCCGTCGCACCGCGCCGGGCCCAGGTGCGCTCACGCATCGCGCATCTGCCTCCGCGGGACCGCGTGCTCGTCGGACCGCAGCGCGTGCGCTGCCTGCGTCCGGTCCGAGCCTGCGCGGACCTGCTGCGCCGGCTGCCGCTCGCCGAGGCGGTCGTGGTGGCCGACGCGGTGCAGCACGCCGGCCTGTGCGAGGCCCAGGCCCTGCGGGACGAGCTCACGGCGCACGCCGCGGGCCTGCGAGGCGTGGTGCAGGCCCGGTCCGCCCTCGAGCTGTCCAACCCCCGCGCGGAGTCGCCGCCCGAGTCGCGGCTGCGGCTGGCCCTCGTGCTGGCCGGCCTCGACCCTGTGCCGCAGTACGTCGTCCTCGACGCCGACGGCCGCTTCGTCGCGCGGGTCGACCTCGCGCTCCCGGCTCTCCGGATCGCCATCGAGTACGACGGGCGCGCCGTCCACGACCGCGAGGACGCCTTCACAGCGGACCGTCGCCGGGCCAACCAGCTCGTACGCGTGGGCTGGACCGTGCTCCGCTTCACCGCAGCCGACCTCCGCCGTGGGGCGTCGTACGCGGTGGCCCAGGTGCTGGCCGTGGTCGCCGCAGCCGCCTGATCCGGCCGATCATGCAGTTGTTGCTCACCCGGTGAGCGTGGCGGGTGAGCACCAACTGCATGATCGCGGCCCGGCGGCCGGGCGGCCGGTCCCGGCCCGGGAAGCGCCGGCGCCCGGGCAGCGTTGACCAGCCCAGTGCGCCGTTCTGGCACACTGGTCCCCTCCGAGCACCGGTTCCCCGCTGCGCTCCTCCGAGCAGGCGGACCCGGCGGCTCACTCGACCGAGAGGCACGACATGAAGGCCGACATCCACCCCGCGTACGTCGACACGACGGTGACCTGCACCTGCGGGAACACGTTCACGACGCGCAGCACCACCCGGAGCGGCAGCATCAACGCCGACGTCTGCTCCGCCTGCCACCCGTTCTACACGGGCAAGCAGAAGATCCTCGACACCGGTGGCCGCGTGGCCCGGTTCGAGCAGCGCTTCGGCAAGCGCTCCAAGTAGCTGCACCGCGGCGCCCGTCCCTCCGGGGGCGGGCGCCGCTGCCGTGTCCGGACACCTCTCGAACAGGAGCGACATGGCCGAGACCGTCGGCACACCCACCGACAACGCCCTCAGCGAGCACGCCGACCTCGAGGCGCAGCTCGCGGACCCGTCGGTGCACGCCGACCAGGGCCGGGCGCGCGAGCTGGGCCGCCGCTACGCCGAGCTGGGCCCGCTCGTCGCCGCCATCCGCGAGCAGGAGGCGCTGTCCGCCGACCTCGAGGCCGCGCGCGAGATGGCGGCCGACGACCCCGAGATGGCCGCCGAGGCCGACGAGCTCACCGGGCGGGTGCGCGAGCTCGACGCCCGCATCCGCGACCTGCTCGTCCCCCGCGACCCGGCCGACGCCAAGGACGTGATCCTGGAGGTCAAGGCGGGGGAGGGCGGTGACGAGAGCGCGCTGTTCGCCGGTGATCTGGTGCGCATGTACACCCGCTACGCCGAGCAGCGCGGCTGGCGGACCGAGGTCGTCAGCGCCACCGAGGGCGAGCTCGGCGGCTACAAGGACATCAGCCTGGCGGTGAAGTCCCGCGACCCGGCCGACCCGGTGTACGGCCGGCTGAAGTACGAGGGTGGCGTCCACCGCGTGCAGCGGGTCCCGGTGACCGAGTCGCAGGGCCGCATCCACACCTCTGCCGCGGGCGTGCTGGTCCTGCCCGAGGCCGAGGACGTCGACGTCACGATCGACCAGAACGACCTGCGGATCGACGTCTACCGCAGCTCCGGGCCCGGTGGCCAGAGCGTCAACACCACCGACTCGGCGGTGCGCATCACCCACCTGCCGACCGGCGTCACGGTCGCCATGCAGAACGAGAAGTCGCAGCTGCAGAACCGCGAGGCCGGCATGCGCGTGCTGCGCAGCCGGCTGCTCGCGCTCGCTCTCGAGGAGCAGAACGCCAAGGACGCGGCGGCCCGCGGCGCGCAGATCCGCACCGTCGACCGCAGCGAGAAGGTGCGCACCTACAACTTCCCGGACAACCGCGTGGCGGACCACCGCAGCGGTTACAAGGCCAACAACCTCGCTCAGGTGCTGGACGGCGACCTCGACCCCGTCATCTCGTCCCTGGTCGACGCCGACACCGCCGCCAAGCTCTCGGGGGACGACGCATGACCACTCGCGCACGCGCCGGGCAGTCCGCGTGAGCGCCCTGCGCACGGCGGTCCGCACCGCGACCGCACGTCTGGCGGAGGCCGGCGTCGGCAGCCCGGAGCACGACGCCCGCGCGCTGGCCGTCCACGTCCTCGGCCTGGACCGGCCGTCCGACCTGCTCATGGTCGACGACCTGCGGCCCGAGCAGGCGACGGCGTACGACCGGCTCGTCGCGCGCCGCGCGCAGCGGGTCCCCCTGCAGCACCTCACGGGCACGGTCGGGTTCCGCACGATCACCCTCGAGGTGGGTCCCGGCGTGTTCGTCCCTCGGCCGGAGACCGAGTCGGTGGTGCAGTGGGCGGTGGACGCCGTGCGGCAGCGGGGCTGGACGGCCCCGCTCTGCGTCGACCTGTGCACCGGCAGCGGCACCATCGCCTTCGCCCTGGCCGCCGAGCTGCCCGGCGCCACCGTGCACGCCGTCGAGCGCGACCCCGACGCGCTGGCCTGGACCCGCCGCAACGCCGCTGCCCGGGTGGCCGCCGGCGATCCGGAGGTGCAGCTGCACCTGGGCAGCGCCGAGGACGCCCTGCCCGGCTTCGACGGCCGTCTCGACCTGGTCATCAGCAACCCGCCCTACGTCGCGACGACGGAGGCCCACATCCCCGACCCCGAGGTCGTCGACCACGACCCGGGGATCGCGCTGTGGGCCGGTGAGGACGGGCTCGACGTGGTCCGGCTCGTGGAGCAGGCCGCCCGCCGGCTGCTCCGGCCCGGCGGTCTGGTCGTGGTGGAGCACTCCGACCGCCAGGGCCGCAGCGCTCCGGAGGTCTTCACGCAGGCGGACGGGTGGAGCGAGGTGCAGGACCACCGCGACCTCGCCGGCCGCGACCGCTTCGTCACCGCCCGCTGGACCGGCGCCGCATGATGGTCGTCGACGTGCGCGAGGACGCGATCGTCGGGGTCGTCCAGGCGGTCGCGGCGCTGCAGAAGGGCGAGCTGGCGGTGCTGCCGACCGACACGGTCTACGGCGTGGCCGCGGACGCGTTCTCGCCGCCCGCCGTCGAGCGGCTCCTGGCGGCCAAGGGCCGGGGCCGGGACATGCCGGTCCCCGTGCTGGTCAGCGCCCAGCGGGGCCTGGACGGGCTGGCCGAGCACGTCACCGACGACATGCGCGCGCTCGTCGAGGCGTTCTGGCCCGGCGCGCTGACGCTGATCGTGCCGGCAGCGGCCACGCTGGCCTGGGACCTCGGCGAGACCCGGGGCACGGTCGCGGTGCGCATGCCCCGCCACCCCGTCACCCTCGAGGTGCTCGAGTCGACCGGCCCGCTGGCCGTCAGCAGCGCCAACCGCACCGGCGAGCCGCCGCCCGTCACGGCCGAGCAGGCCCGGGAGATGCTCGGCCCGTCGGTCGCGGTCTACCTCGAGGCCGGGCCGACGCCGGCCGCGGTCGCGAGCACCATCGTCGACCTGACCGGCGACCGGCCGCAGGTCCGGCGCACGGGCGCGCTGTCGCGCGAGGAGCTCGCAGCCGTGCTGCCCGGGCTCCAGGAGCTGCCCTGACGGCCCGGACGAGCCGACCCCTCCCGCTAGGCTGACCGCACCGACCCCTGCCACCTCTGCGCTCGAGGCAGGGGCGCCGACGAGGGAGCAGCGCCATGACGTTCTGGGGACCGGACTTCGACGAGCTGCAGCGGGTCGACCCCGAGATCGCCGGGGTGGTCGTCGACGAGCTCACCCGTCTGCGCAGCGGCCTGCAGCTCATCGCGAGCGAGAACTTCACGAGCCCGGCGGTGCTCGCCGCGCTCGGCAGCACGCTGTCGAACAAGTACGCCGAGGGCTACCCCGGCAAGCGCTACTACGGCGGCTGCGAGGTCGTCGACGTCGCCGAGCAGATCGGCATCGACCGCGCCAAGGAGCTGTTCGGCGCCGAGCACGCCAACCTGCAGCCGCACTCCGGCGCCAGCGCCAACCTCGCCGTCTACGGCGCCTTCCTGCAGCCCGGTGACACCCTGCTCGCCATGTCGCTGCCGCACGGCGGCCACCTGACCCACGGCACCAAGGTCAGCTTCTCGGGCAAGTGGTTCAACGCCGTCCACTACGGCGTCGCCCAGGGCACCGAGGACGTCGACTACGACCAGATGCGGTCCCTGGCCCGCGAGCACAGGCCCAAGATCATCATCGCCGGCGGGTCGGCGATCCCGCGGCTCATCGACTTCGCGGCGTTCCGGGAGGTGGCCGACGAGGTCGGCGCGGTCTTCATGGTCGACGCCGCCCACTTCATCGGTCTGGTCGCCGGCCAGGCGATCCCGAGCCCGGTGCCGTACGCCGACGTGGTCACCTTCACCACGCACAAGGTGCTGCGGGGACCGCGCGGCGGGGCCCTGGTCTGCAAGGCCGAGCACGCCGCCAAGCTCGACAAGGCGGTCTTCCCGATGATGCAGGGCGGACCGCTGATGCACGCCATCGCCGCCAAGGCCGTCAACTTCGGCGAGTGCATGACGCCCGAGTACCAGGCCTACACGCGCCAGGTGATCTCCAACGCGCAGGCGCTCACCGAGGCGCTGGCGGCCGAGGGCATGCGCCCGGTGACCGGGGGCACCGACACCCACCTCGCGCTGCTCGACCTGCAGGGCACCGGTGTGTCGGGCAAGGACGCCGAGGCGCGCTGCGACCGCGCGGGCATCGTGCTCAACAAGAACGCCATCCCGTACGACCCGCAGCCGGCGTCGATCGCCAGCGGCGTGCGCGTGGGCACCCCCAGCGTCACCACGCAGGGGATGACCGAGGGCGACATGAAGGAGATCGGCTCCCTGATCGGCCGCGCCGTGCGCGACGCCGACGGCTCGGAGGCCGAGGACGTCCGCCGGTCCGTCACCGCCCTCGTCCAGGCCCACCCGGCGTACGGCCGCGCCGACACCGCGCCCGTCGAGCCCGCCCGTCCCACACGTGCGGCGACCGCCGCGGACAACCCCAGCCCGAGCTAGCCTCCGCCCCGTGCGGGAGTACCTGCTGGTCCTGTGCGTCGCGGCCGGCGTCACCTACCTGCTGACGCCGCTCGCGCGCCGCTTCGCCCTGGCGTTCGGCGCCGTGGCGCAGCCGCGCTCGCGCGACGTGCACGCCGTCCCCATCCCGCGGCTGGGGGGCATGGCCATGTACGCCGGCGTGTGCGCGGCCTTCTGGCTGGCGAGCACCCTGCCGGCGCTCTCGCGGGTGTTCCGCTACTCCGACGTGCAGGCGATCGTGCTGGCCGGCGGGGTGATCGTCCTGATCGGGATCGCCGACGACCGCTGGGGGATCGACGCGCTGACCAAGCTCGCGGGTCAGGTGCTGGCCTGCGGGGTCATGGTCCTGTACGGCCTGGAGCTGCTGACGCTCACGCTGCCGGGGGTCGGTGCGGTGTCGCTCGGACCCGAGGGCGTGCCGCTGACGATCGTGCTGGCCCTGCTCACCGTGAACGCCCTGAACTTCATCGACGGGCTCGACGGCCTGGCGGCCGGCGTCGGCGCCATCGCCGCGCTGGCCTTCTTCGCCTTCTCCTACTCGCTGGCGAGCGGCTCCATCACCAGCGGCGTCGCCCAGGACCGCATCACCTCGCCCGCCCTGATCGCGGTCGTGCTGGCCGGCGCGTGCCTGGGCTTCCTGCCGCACAACTTCAACCCGGCGCGCATCTTCATGGGCGACTCGGGGTCGATGCTCATCGGTCTGATGCTCGCCGCGGCCGTGACCAGCCTCACCGGCCAGGTGAGCTACGCCAACCTGCCCCCGACGGCCGGGCTGCCGGTGCTGCTGCCCCTGCTGCTGCCGTTCGCGGTGCTGGCGGTGCCCTTCGTCGACCTGCTGCTCGCCGTCGTGCGCCGCACCCGGGCGGGCCGCTCGCCGTTCGCCCCGGACAAGGCCCACCTGCACCACCGGCTGCTCGAGATCGGGCACAGCCACACCCGGGCCGTGCTGATCATGTACTGCTGGACCGCGCTGCTGGCCTTCGCCTTCGTCGCCGTGTCGCTGTGGGGCGGCCCCCTGCCGGTGCTGGCCGTCGTCGGCACGGTGACGGCGCTGGCGCTGGGCCTGTCGAGCGTGCCGCGGCTGCGCGCGGCGAGCACCGGTGCCGGAGAGGGAGAGCCGCGATGACCGCACCAGCCCCCGCGTCGGCCTGGGCCGACCGGCCCGTCGCCGCCGCCCGCACCGGCCTGTTCGCCGCGCTGGCCTTCGCACCGGTGGCGGCACTGGCCGGTCTGCTGGCGGCCGGTCGCCCCGGCGCCCTCGGTGCCGCCCTGGGGTGCCTGGTGCCGGCCGCCGTGCTGCTGCTGACCTGGGGGGCCGTCGAGCTGGGGGCCCGGCGCTCGTCGACCGCCTTCGCCGCCCTGCTCATGGGGTCCTACCTGGTCAAGCTCGTGGTGGTCGGCGCGCTGCTCGCCGTCCTGCGCCAGGTCGACGGCGTCGACCGCACGGCCCTGGGGCTCGCCGCCGTCGTCGGGCTGCTGCTGGCCCTGGTCGTCGAGGCGCGGGTCATCACGACGACCCGCGCGCCGTACGTCGAGCCGGCGCCGCGCCCGGGGGACCCGGACGTTTCGGAGCAACGCTGACTGGTAGGTTCGCTCCGGGATGAGCGCAGGCCACGAGGGTGAGAGCCAGGTCTGGGGTCTCATCTCGACGCTCGTCGGCGGCCCCGCGGTCTGGGGTGCCATCGGCTACGGCGTCGACCAGCTGCTCGAGACGCAGGCCTTCCTCCCCGTCGGCGTCGTGGTCGGGTTCGTGACCTCGTTCTACATCGTGTACGTGAAGACGCAAGCCCAGCCGGTGGACAGCCGTCCTGCCGCCCCCCGGACCGACACAGGAGACGACGCGCCGACATGACGCTCGCCAGCACCGTGGGACCCGACGCCGCGTCAGCGGACGCCCCCGCAGGCCCTGTCCTCGCCTCCGTGTCCACGCCGCCGGACGCCTACGTGCCGCCGAGCATCGAGGAGTTCTTCTACGACCCGCTGTTCGGTTCGGGGATCTTCGCCGTCAACCGCATCGTCCTCATGATGCTGCTCATGACGGGCCTGCTGTGCCTGCTGTTCGGGGTCGGCTTCCGCCGCCCGCAGGTGGTGCCCCGCGGTCTGCAGAACGTCCTGGAGACCGGCACCGAGTTCGTCCGCACGCAGATCGGCGACGAGGTCATCGGCAAGGAGGCCAGCCGCCGGTTCGCGCCCTACCTGACGGCGCTGTTCTTCTTCGTCCTCGCGATGAACATCACGTCGATCATCCCCGGGCTGAACCTGCCGATCAACGGCCTCGCGGCGCTCCCGCTGCTGCTCGCGATCCTCACCTGGGTGCTCTACAACTACCAGGGCGCGAAGTCGCAGGGGCTCGGCCACTACCTCAAGGGCTCGCTGTTCCCGCCCGGCATCCCGAAGCCGATCTACATCCTCGTGACGCCGATCGAGTTCATCTCGACGTTCATCCTGCGCCCGATCACGCTGTTCATCCGACTGCTGGCCAACATGATCGCCGGCCACCTGATCCTGGGCCTGTTCTACAGCGCGTCGACCTACCTGTTCCTCGGGTACCAGGACGGGCGCTGGTGGACGGCGCTGTTCGGCCTCGGCTCGTTCTTCGGGGCCATCGTCTTCACCTTCTTCGAGGCGCTGGTCGCCGTCCTGCAGGCGTACATCTTCACGCTCCTGACCGCCGTCTACCTCGCCGGCTCCCTCGAGCCGGAGCACTAGGCAGCACCGCTCCACTCCCACCGCCCACAACCCCCACCGACGGAGCGGCACCCCGCCGCAACGCCATCCAGGAAGGAACCACCTCACGTGGACGCGTCCCTCATCCTCGCTGCCGAAGAGTCCATCAGCGGCAACATCAACTCGGTGGGCTACGGCCTGGCCGCGATCGGCCCGGGCATCGGCATCGGCATCCTGGTCGGCAAGGCCCTCGAGGGCATCGCGCGCCAGCCCGAGGCGACCGGCGTGCTGCGCACCAACATGTTCCTCGGCATCGCCTTCGTCGAGGCCCTGGCCCTCATCGGCCTGGTCGCCGGCTTCCTGTTCACCTGATGTCCGTCGCCAGCGTGCTGCTCGCCGTCGAGGAGGGCGGCGAGAGCCACAACCCGCTCATCCCCAACGCCAACGAGCTGTTCTGGGGCACGATCTGCTTCGCGATCTTCGCGGGGTTCATGATCAAGTACGTGCTCCCGAAGGCCCGGGTGGCGCTGCAGGAGCGCACGGCCGGCATCGAGGGCAAGCTCGCCCAGGCCGAGCGCGACCGCGACGAGGCGCAGCAGCTGCTGGCGCAGTACCGGGAGCAGCTGGCCGACGCCCGCACCGAGGCCGGTCGCATCCGCACCGAGGCGCAGGCCCAGCGGGCGCAGATCGTCGAGGAGGCGCGCTCCGAGGCCCGCGCCGAGGCGGCGCGCATCACGGAGGCGGCCAGCGCGCAGATCGCCAGCGAGCGCCTGCAGGTGCTCACCGAGCTGCGCCGCGAGGTGGGCGGCCTGGCGGTGACGCTGGCCGGCAAGGTGGTCGGCGAGTCGCTCGAGGACGAGGCGCGCCAGCGCCGCACCGTCGAGCGGTTCCTCGACAGCCTCGACGGCTCGGCCGTCCCCGCGGGCGGCGGCGCCCCGATCGGGACGGCCCGCTAGTGCAGGGCGCCAGCCGCGCGGCGCTCGCCAGCTCGCTGTCGGCCTTCGAGTCACGGCCGGTCAGCGCCGACGACGCCGTCGTCAGCGAGGGCCTGTACGCCGTCGCGCAGCTGCTCGACCGCGAGCCCTCGCTGCGCCGTGCGTTCACCGACCCGGCGAGCTCGGCCGACAGCCGGCGCGGGCTGGCGCAGGCCCTGCTCGGCGCGCAGCTCCCGGCACCCGCGCTGCAGGTGCTGTCCGACCTGGTCGGGGAGCGCTGGAGCGCCCCGGCCGACCTGCGCGAGGCCGTCGAGCTGTTCGCGGCCAACGCCGCGCTGCGTGCCGCGGAGGCCGCGGGTGAGCTCGACGACGTCGAGGACGAGCTGTTCCGCTTCGCGCGCCTGCTCGAGCGCGAGCCCGTGCTGCGGGCCGCGCTGACCGATCCCGGGCTGCCCGCCGACCGCAAGGCAGCGGTGCTGCGCGACCTGCTCGGGAGCCGGGCCCGAGCGACGACGCTGCGCCTGGTCGAGGTCGCGGTCACCCGCCCGCGCGCCCGCTCGCTGGAGACGGCGCTCGACGAGCTGGCAGAGCTCGCGGCCCAGCGGCGCCAGCGCTACGTCGCGCAGGTCCGTGTGGCCCGCCCGCTCGAGCCGCAGCAGGAGACCCGGCTGCTCGCCTCGCTCGAGCGCCTGTACGGCCGCAAGATCCAGCTCCAGGTCGACGTCGACCCCTCGGTCCTGGGCGGCATCTCCGTGCGGGTCGGGGACGAGGTCCTCGACGGCACGGTGCGGCGACACCTCGAGGACGTGCGGCGCTCGTTCGCCGGATGACCTCACCGCACGACCCTCCACCCCCGCAGTCCGAACCGCAGAGAGCAGGGACACCCACATGACGGAGCTCAGCATCCGCCCGGAGGACGTCCGGTCGGCGATCGAGCAGTACGTCACGTCGTACAGCGCCGAGACCACCCGCGAGGAGGTCGGCACCGTCACCGAGGTCGGTGACGGCATCGCCCGCGTCGAGGGGCTGTACTCCACGATGGCCAACGAGCTGCTCGAGTTCGAGGGCGGCGTGCTCGGCCTGGCCCTCAACCTCGACACCCGCGAGGTCGGCGCCGTCATCCTCGGCGACCCGGCCGGCATCGAGGAGGGCCAGGCGGTGCGCCGCACCGGCGACATCCTGTCCGTGCCCGTGGGCGACGGCTTCCTCGGCCGCGTCGTGGACCCGCTCGGCCAGCCGATCGACGGCAAGGGCGAGATCGTCGCCGAGGGACGCCGCATCCTCGAGCTGCAGGCGCCCACGGTCGTCCAGCGCCAGCCCGTCGGCGAGCCCCTGCAGACCGGCATCAAGGCCGTCGACGCGATGACCGCCATCGGCCGCGGCCAGCGCCAGCTGATCATCGGCGACCGGCAGACCGGCAAGAGCGCCGTCGCCCTGGACGCCATCATCAACCAGCGCGAGAACTGGGCGACCGGCGACCCGAAGAAGCAGGTCAAGTGCATCTACGTCGCGATCGGCCAGAAGGGCTCGACGATCGCCGAGATCGTCGGCCGGCTCGAGGACGCCGGCGCGATGGAGTACACCACCGTCGTCGCGGCGCCCGCGTCGCAGCCCGCCGGCTTCAAGTACCTCGCGCCCTACACCGGCTCGTCCATCGGCCAGCACTGGATGTACAACGGCCAGCACGTGCTGATCGTCTTCGACGACCTGTCGAAGCAGGCCGACGCCTACCGCGCCATCTCGCTGCTGCTGCGCCGCCCGCCGGGCCGTGAGGCCTACCCCGGCGACGTCTTCTACCTGCACAGCCGGCTGCTCGAGCGCTGCGCGAAGCTGTCCGACGATCTCGGCGGCGGCTCGATGACCGGTCTGCCGCTCATCGAGACCAAGGGCAACGACGTGTCGGCGTTCATCCCGACCAACGTCATCTCCATCACCGACGGGCAGATCTTCCTCGAGACCGACCTGTTCAACTCCGGTGTGCGCCCGGCCATCAACGTCGGCATCTCGGTCTCGCGCGTCGGCGGGTCGGCGCAGATCAAGGCGATGAAGTCGGTCTCCGGCCGGCTGCGCCTCGACCTGGCGCAGTTCCGCGAGCTGGAGGCGTTCGCCGCCTTCGGCTCCGACCTCGACAAGGCCTCCAAGGCCCAGCTCGAGCGCGGCGCCCGGCTCGTCGAGCTGCTCAAGCAGCCGCAGTACTCCCCGTTCCCGGTGGAGCGGCAGGTCGTGTCGATCTGGGCCGGCACCAACGGCTACCTCGACGACGTGCCGGTCTCCGACATCCGCCGCTTCGAGGCCGAGTTCCTCGACTTCGTCGGCCGCAGCCGCCCGGCGATCTACGACGCCATCGTGCAGACCGGCAAGCTGGAGGACTCGACCGTCTCGGAGATGGAGTCCGCGATCGGCGAGTTCAAGCGCTCCTTCACGACCGGCGAGGGCAAGAGCCTGGTCAACGAGGCGCCGGCCGAGGCCATGGACGCCGAGGAGCGCGGCCAGGAGAAGATCACCCGCTACGCGCAGCCTTCTTCTGTGAAGCGCTGACGCATGGGCGCCCAGCTCCGGGTCTACCGCCGCCGCATCCGGTCGGTGCAGTCGACCAAGAAGATCACCCGCGCGATGGAGCTCATCGCGGCCTCGCGCATCGTCAAGGCGCAGCAGCGGGTGAGCGCGGCGCAGCCGTACGCCCGCGGCATCACGCGGGTGATCTCGGCGCTGGCGTCGCAGTCGACCATCGACCACCCCCTGCTGCAGGAGCAGTCCGACGAGCGGCGGGCCGCGGTCCTGGTCATCACCAGTGACCGCGGCCTGGCCGGCGGCTACAACGCCAACGCGCTCAAGACGGCCGCCCAGCTCGAGGAGCTGCTGCGCAGCGAGGGCAAGACCCCCGTCGCCTACCTCGTGGGGCGCAAGGCGTTGGGCTACTACCGCTTCCGCAACCGCGACATCGAGCAGTCGTGGACCGGCTTCTCCGAGCAGCCCTCCTACGAGGACGCCCGCGAGGTCGCCGACGCGCTGATCGGCGCCTTCCTGCGCACGGGGGACGAGGGCGGCGTCGGCGAGATCCACGTCGTGCACACCGAGTACGCCTCCGCCCTGACGCAGCGCGCCGTCGCCAACCGGGTGCTGCCGCTGGTGGTGGAGGAGTCCGACGCGCCGCCGCCCGAGGGCGCGCTGCCGCTGTACGAGTTCGAGCCCGACCCGGCGGCCCTGCTCGACGCCCTGCTGCCGCGCTTCGTCACCACCCGCGTCTACGCCGCCATGCTGGAGTCGGCGGCGTCGGAGTCGGCCTCCCGCCGGCGGGCGATGAAGGCCGCGACCGACAACGCGGACGAGCTCATCAAGTCGCTCACGCGGGCGGCCAACTCGGCCCGGCAGGCCGAGATCACCCAGGAGATCAGCGAGATCGTCGGCGGCGCCTCCGCGCTCGAAGACGCCTGAGACGCACCGCAGACACGCACGAGACCAAGGAGACCGCATGACCCTGACCGCCGACACCCCCACCGCCGAAGGTGCCTCGCGCGGCGGCACCGGACGGGTCGCCCGCGTCATCGGCCCCGTCGTCGACGTGGAGTTCCCGCCCGACGCCATGCCGGAGATCTACAACGCCCTGCGCGTCGAGCGCACGCTCGGCGACGTGACGACCGTCCTCACCCTCGAGGTCGCCCAGCACATCGGCGACAACCTCGTCCGCGCGATCGCCATGCAGCCCACCGACGGGCTCGTCCGCGGCGCCGACGTCCAGGACACCGGCTCGGCGATCGCCGTGCCCGTCGGCGACGCCACCAAGGGCCACGTCTTCAACGCCCTCGGCCAGCCGCTCGACGTCGACAGCGTCGACGCCGACACCTACTGGCCGATCCACCGGCCGTCGCCGGCGTTCGACCAGCTCGAGAGCAAGACGGAGATCTTCCCGACCGGCATCAAGGTCATCGACCTGCTGGCGCCGTACGTCGCCGGTGGCAAGATCGGCCTGTTCGGCGGTGCGGGCGTCGGCAAGACGGTCCTCATCCAGGAGATGATCTACCGCGTCGCCAAGGAGTTCTCCGGCGTCTCGGTGTTCGCCGGCGTCGGCGAGCGCACCCGCGAGGGCAACGACCTGTTCGGGGAGATGACCGAGTCGGGCGTCATCGCCGACACCGCGCTGGTGTTCGGGCAGATGGACGAGCCGCCGGGCACCCGGCTGCGCGTCGCGCTGTCGGCGCTGACGATGGCGGAGTACTTCCGCGACGTGCAGAAGCAGGACGTGCTGCTGTTCATCGACAACATCTTCCGCTTCACCCAGGCCGGGTCGGAGGTGTCGACGCTGCTCGGCCGCATGCCCAGCGCCGTCGGTTACCAGCCGACCCTGGCCGACGAGATGGGCGTGCTGCAGGAGCGGATCACCTCGACGCGCGGTCACTCGATCACCTCGCTGCAGGCGATCTACGTCCCCGCCGACGACATCACCGACCCGGCGCCGCACACGACGTTCACCCACCTGGACGCCACCACGGTGCTCGCCCGGTCCATCGCCGAGCTGGGCATCTACCCGGCCGTCGACCCGCTCGACTCCACCAGCCGCATCCTCGACCCCCGCTTCATCGGCGACGAGCACTACGCCGTCGCACGCGAGGTGCAGCGCATCCTGCAGCGCTACAAGGACCTGCAGGACATCATCGCGATCCTCGGCATCGACGAGCTCGCCGAGGAGGACAAGGTCCTGGTCAACCGGGCCCGTCGCATCCAGCGCTTCCTGTCGCAGCCGTTCTTCGTCGCCGAGGCCTTCACCGGCCAGCCCGGCAAGTTCGTCCCGATCGAGGAGACGATCGCGTCGTTCAAGAAGCTCACCGAGGGCGACTACGACCACATCCCCGAGCAGGCGTTCTTCCTGTGCGGTGGCATCGAGGACGTCGAGGCCAACGCCCAGAAGCTCGCGGGCTGAGCCGCACCGCACTCGGCCCGACGGCCGGGCCCCGTACGGGGGCCCGGCCGTCGGCGTGCCGGCTCAGCCGCCCAGCCCGGCCTCGCGGGCCCGCACGATCGCCTGCGCGCGGTCGCGCACGCCCAGCTTGGTGAAGATGCTGGAGACGTAGTTGCGGACCGTCTTGTCCGACAGGAACAGCCGCCGGGCGATGTCGGAGTTCGAGGCCCCGGTCGCCATGAGCGCGAGGACGTCGCGCTCCCGCTCGACCAGCTGCGGGAACGGCTCCGGCGTCCCGACGGGACCCGAGGCGAACATCTCCCGGAGCCGGTCGGCGACGCCCGCGCCGTAGACCGCCTCGCCGGCCGCCACGCCGCGCACCGCCCGCTCGACCTGCTCGGGCCCCGCGCCCTTGAGCAGGTAGCCCGCGGCGCCCGCCCGCAGCGCGGCGAACAGCATCGCGTCGTCCTCGACCATGGTCAGGACCAGCACGCGCACCGCCGGCGCCGCCGAGGTGATCCGTCGGGTGGCCTCCACGCCGTTGACCCCCGGCATGTGCAGGTCCATGACCACGACGTCGGGCCGGTGCGCGAGCGCCTGCTCGACGGCGGCGGCGCCGTCGGCGGCCTCCGCCACGACGGCCAGGCCGAGGTCCTCCAGCAGCAGGCGCAGCCCCGAGCGGAACAGCGGGTGGTCGTCGACGACGACCACCCGGGGTGCGCTCATGCGACGACCGAGGCGGGCAGCGGCAGCACGGCGCGCACGACCGTCCCGCCGGACGCGGCGGTCTGCACCTCGCAGCGGCCGCCCAGCTCCTCGGCCCGCTCGCGCATGGAGGCCGTGCCGACGCCGGGAGTGCGCGGCAGGGGCAGGCCGCGTCCGTCGTCGGCGACCGTGAGCTCGAGCGCGGTGCCGTCGCTGCGCAGCCGTACGCAGGCCCGGGACGCCGCGGCGTGCCGGGCGACGTTGGTGAGCGCCTCCTGCACGATCCGGTAGGCCGCGACCTCGACGGCGGCCGGCAGCGCGGCGAGCTCGCCGTCGACCTCGAAGCGGACGTCGAGCTCGCCGGCCGCCGCCGGTCCGGTGGTGCGCAGCGCCTCGAGCAGCCCGAGCTCGTCGAGCGCCGGCGGGCGCAGCCCGGAGACGAGGCGGCGCACCTCCGCGACCCCGGCCTCCAGCTGGCTGCGGGCGCTGCGCACCAGCTCGCCGGCCCGGGCGGCGTCGGCGCGTCCCAGGGCCCGTTCGGCGGTCGACAGGCCGAGCGCCACGGCGGCGAGCTGCGGACCCAGGCCGTCGTGCAGGTCGCGCCGCAGCCGGCGCCGCTCCTCGGCCACCGCCGTCACCAGGCCGTGCCGTGCGAGCTCGACGTCGGAGGCCAGGCGCAGGGCGTACGCCACGGCGGCCAGCTGCCCGGCGAGGTCGTCGAGCAGCCGCCGGTCGGCGGGCTCGAGCTCGCCCGCGCCGGAGCGGGCGGCGACGGCCAGCGCGCCGAGCGTCTCGCCCTGCCAGCGCAACGGGACCGTGTGGACGAGCGCAGCGGCGGGTGAGCCGGCCATCTCGACGGCCGGCGGTGCGCCGGGCAGGTCGACGGTCACGCGCACGGCCGGCAGCCGCAGCCCGTCGGCGACCTCCGCGGCGACGCTGCGCAGCGCCTCGCGGGGGGAGCGGCTGCCCTGCAGGGCCCGGGCCAGGTCGGTGAGCAGGCCGTACGGGTTGGCCCGGCGACCGTGCAGCATCCGCTCGACGGCCTGCTCGACCCGGCGGCGGGCCGGCGCGAAGGCCACCGCCACCGCCACCGCGCCCAGGAAGCCGGGCAGCGCCCCCCGCGAGCCGAGGGCGGCGCCGGCCCAGCCGACGACGGCGACGTAGAGCACGGCGCTGCCGGCGAGCAGGACGGCTGCGGCCAGCGTCCGGTCGACGAGCGCGTCGATGTCGTAGAGGCGGTAGCGCACGACGGCCACGCCGACCGCCGCCGGCAGCGCGAGGCTCAGCAGGTGCAGCAGCCAGCCGGTGGTGGAGAAGGCGGCGACCACCGCCACGGCCAGCCCGTAGCCGAACCACGCGACCTGCCGGCGCGCGACCGGGTCGGCTGCGCGCCAGCGCGCCACCAGGGCGGCCAGGCCGAGCGCCGCCAGCAGCGGCAGGGCCAGACCGAGCAGCGCCTGCACCGGTGCGCGGACGGCCGACAGCGCCTCGACGCCGAGCGGGTTGCCGACGTCGTCCAGCCCCGCCACGCGGGCGGGCACGACGGCGGCGGCCGCGCAGGTGGCCAGGACGACCGCTGTCGACACCCGCAGGACGGGGCGCCACCGCGGCGAGGGCAGCCGGCCGTCGGGGAACAGCAGGGGGAGCAGCATCGCCAGCGCCGGGAAGGCGGCGGCCCACGTCCAGGCGGCCAGCCAGGCGGCGAGCCCGCCGAGGACGCCCTCGCCGCGGGTGTGGGCGGCCCCGGCGCAGGCGGCCGCGTAGACCGAGGACGCCAGCCCGACGCCCAGCAGCAGCAGCGGCAGCCGTCGGGCGGCTGCCCGGCGCAGCAGCAGGGCCGCGACGACCGCGAGCGCAGGACCGACCGTCGCCTCGGGGGTCTGCAGGGCGGTGCTGCGCGCGGCCGGCTCGGTCGACAGGTGCAGGGCGACGGTCAGGCCCGACAGCGCCAAGGCCAGCACGGCGAGGGGTACGGCCGAGAGCCGGACGGCGGCTGCCGTCCGGCTCCCGGTGGGACTGCGCTCCACGGGCGGCGACGCTAGGCGGGGCGGGCAGGCCTGTCAGCGCTTCGCCGCAGCCCGGGCAGTCACGACCAGCCCGACCGCACCGGCCAGGAACAGCCAGTGCGGGTCGACCGGGGCGGCGCCGGCGGCGAGCAGGTCCAGCGGCAGGAACAGCGCCCAGCACACCGGCACCCAGCGCGGCACGCCGGCGGTGCGGAACAGACCGACCGTCAGGGCGAGCAGGCCACCGAACATCCCCAGCAGGAACGGTGCGACGAGCACCAGCACGAGCGGGGCGCTGTCGAGGTGGTCGAGCACCGTGAGGGCGGCTGCCCGGTCGTCCAGTCCGGCCAGGGCGTACGTGACGAGCATGAGGACGTGCACGCCGAAGAAGCCGAGTGCGCCGGCGAAGGTGAGGACGGCGCCGGCCTGCGCCGCCCGGGGGGCGCTCGGACGCAGCGCCCGGGCGACGGACTGGAGCCCGACGAGCAGCAGGACCACGCCGAGCATGCCGCCGAGGACCATCAGCAGCACGGCGACGGGGTGCGCGTCGGCGTCGGCCAGCCGGGCGGCGGGGCTGTCCCCGGAGGACAGGGCCCGGGTCAGCACGGCCTGGCCGGTGTTGAGGGCAGCGCCGACGACCAGGGCGGCAGCCCCGAGGCGCCCGAGCCGCAGGGGCGGGGCGGTCGGAGCCGGCTGGACGGGAGCGGGGTGGGCGAGCTGTGCGGTCATGGTGGGGAGCTCCTGGAGTGGGGCGGGGACGTCCCCCGCGCTGCCCCGCACGGTGCCGCCGGGGCTGTCCCAGGCGCAGGTGAGCGCAGTCCTGACGTGGCTGGGACACCGGTCGGCGGCGGGAGTGGTCCCGCCGGTAGGGTGGGCGAGACGGCGCCCCGGACCCGCCGTCCCCCGGATGAGGAGCAGAAGTGGCGGAGCTGCACGTCGAGCTGGTGTCGGTCGAGCGAGAGGTCTGGAGCGGCGAGGCCACCCAGGTGACCGCCCGCACGACCGAGGGCGAGATCGGTGTGCTGCCCGGCCACGCCCCGCTGCTCGGTCAGCTGGCCGACGGCGGGACCGTCCGCATCCTGCAGAGCGGCGGGTCCGACGTCGTCGCCGCCGTCCACGGGGGCTTCCTGTCCGTGACCGACGAGGGTGTCACGGTGCTTGCCGAGGTCGCCGAGCTGCGCGAGGACATCGACACCGCCCGCGCCCGAGCGGCCCTCGAGCGGGCGCGCAGCGAGCAGGACGTCGCCGCGCAGCGCCGCGCCGAGAGCCGGCTGCGCGCCGCGGGGCAGCCGGCCTAGTCCTGCCGGTCCGACGCCCCGCGACGAGCCCGCCCCCGACCCGGCGTGCCGGTCCTCGAGATCGCTCTCGGTCTCCCGCTGCTCGCGGTGCTGCTCGTCGTCGCCGTCGCCGTGCGGCGCCGGGGGCTGCAGGCGGCCGGCGGCGCGGTGGAGCTGAGCCTGCGGCTCAAGCGCCCCGGTCACGGACGCGGCTGGGTGAACGGCGTGGGCCGCTTCGTCGACGACGACCTGCGGTGGTACCGCGTGTTCAGCCTGTCGCTGCGCCCCCGCCGGGTGCTGTCCCGTCGCACGCTGGAGGTGGTGCGCCGCCGACCGCCGTCCGGGGCGGAGCACCGGGCGCTGTTCGAGGGGGCGGTCGTCATGGAGTGCCGGGTCGGCGACCGCCCCGTCGAGCTGGCGATGCAGCCCTCGACGGTGACCGGGTTCCTGGCCTGGCTCGAGTCGCGCCCGCCGGGTGCCACGCTGCCGGTCTGGCCGCAGCGCCCGGCCTGACCCGGGCGGGGGACGGCAGCCGCAGGTGAGCAGGCTCGGCCCGGGCGCAGGCGCCGGCTCGGCCCGTGCGCAGGCGCCGGCGCGCTGCGGCCTGCTCGGCCCGCTCCGCCCTTCGGCTCAGGCGGAGGCCCGCCGGGCGCCTCCGGGCTGCCACAGGACGTCGCCGCCGGGGTTGGCGATCCGCGACAGGATGAACAGCAGGTCCGACAGGCGGTTGAGGTAGAGCACCGGCTCGCGGTTCGTGCTCTCCGGCTCGGCCTCGAGCAGCGCCCACGTCGACCGCTCGGCGCGGCGCACCACGGTGCGCGAGACGTGCAGCAGCGCGGCCGCAGGGGTGCCGCCGGGCAGGATGAAGCTGGCGAGCTTGTCCAGGCGGTCGTTGAAGGCGTCGCAGTGCGCCTCGAGCCGCGCGGTGTAGTCCGCGGTCACGCGCAGCGGCGGGTAGGCGGGATCGGGCACCACCGGAGTGCACAGGTCGGCCCCGAGGTCGAACAGGTCGTTCTGCACCTCCAGCAGCACGTCGGCGACCTCGGGAGCGGGGGCCCCGAGCGCCAGCACCACGCCGAGCGAGCTGTTGGCCTCGTCCACGTCGGCGAACGCACCGAGGCGCACCCCGGTCTTGGACGTGCGGCTCATGTCGCCGAGGGCGGTGGTGCCGTCGTCGCCGGTCTTGGTGTAGATGCGGGTCAGGTGGACGGCCATGGCAGCAGCCTAGGCACGGACCGGGACACCCACCGGGTCACGCGCGGGCGCACTCACCGCGACGCGGCGAGCGCCTCCTCGACGCTGCCCCGGAAGAGCGGCCGCTCGGGGTCGCCGTCGCCGTCGAGCACCAGGAGCACGTCGTCCGTGCGCGTCGGCGGCCGGTCGATCAGGACGGCGGCCTCGGTGCCCTGGTCGGCGACCGCCTGCGGCTCGCTCGAGGCGTCGGGGGCGTACAGCACCTGCCCGGCGGCTGGCTCCGGGACGACCAGCAGCACGTCGTCGAGCAGGGCGGCGAGCAGGCTCGGCCCGGGGGCGGTCGGGTCCGACAGGGCGTACGCCGACGTGCCGTCCGCGATGTCCTCGGAGTAGGCGAAGGCGCGCGCGTCGCCGCCGTACCAACCCTGCAGGAGCACGAAGCGCCGGCCGTCGCGCTCTGCGCCGAACAGCAGCCGCACCCTGACCTGCTCGACGGGCACGCCCGCCTCCTGCGCGAAGGCCGCGACCGCCCGGTCGCGCAGGTCGTCCGGCACGGCGCCGCGCCGCGGCCAGTCGACGACGTTGGTCGGGACGGGCGGCTCGGCCCCGGCCGGCACCTCCGGGTCGCCGGACGCACCGGCCAGGGCCGGCACGGTCGCCCGGACCAGCACGCTCCCGGAGGCGTCCAGCGCGCGGTAGGAGGCGGTGGCCCGGTCGCCCTCGAGCGGTGTCGTGGCGACTCCGTCCGCGAGCCCCGTCATCGCGACGAACTCGCTGGCCTCGTCCGGTCCGTACTCCAGGGCCGACACCTCGGGCGAGGCGACGACGACCAGCCGCGGCACCTCGTCACCCGGCAGGGCAGCGGCGAGCGCGAGGGCGGGGACGGGCAGCGGCCGGTCGACGACGAACTCCGGCCCCGCCCCGCTGCTGACGGCGTAGCCCCACCGCTGCTCGCCGCCGACGGTGGCGGCGAAGGCCAGCTCGGCCACCTGCGCGGGCTCGTCGACCTGCCCCCACAGCGGGACCAGGTCCACCGCGGACGCCTCGACGCCGTGCCGGACGCCGAGCTCCCGTGCGATCGTCTCGACCGTGCCGTCGCCGAGCCGGGGGAGCGGTGCGCCCCGGTAGGGCCAGGGTGCGTCGAGGTCCAGGGCGTACCGCGACGTGGCGCTCCCGCCGGTCGCCCCGGGCGTCGGCCCGCCGGTCGGCGGGGCGCTCGGCGCGGTCGGTCCCGGGGTGGGGACGGTGCTCGCGCTCGGTCCGTCGCTGGCGAACCGTGCGCTGTCCGGCCCGGTCGAGCCAGGAGTGGTCAGCAGCGGCACGGCCGTGACGACGGCGGCCACGGCGAGCGCCGAGCCGGCGACGGACGCCGCCACGCGGTTGCGCCGCATCCGGGTGGCGCGGCGCTCGATGCCGGCGAGGGGGTCGGGGGAGGGCGGGACGACGGTCGCCCGACGGAGCAGGGCGGCCCGAAGCTCGTCGTCGATGGGGCTCATGCGGAGGCTCCGGTGGGAAGGCTGGTGCGGGGGTCGTCGGCGGAGCCGGTGAGCAGCGAGGAGTCCTCGCGGAGCTTGGCCAGCGCCCGGGACGTCGTCGACTTGACGGTGCCGACCGTGACGCCGAGGACGGCGGCGGTCTCGGCCTCGGAGAGGTCTTCGTAGTAGCGGAGGACGACCATGGCCCGCTGGCGCTTCGGCAGCAGGGCCAGGGCCGACCACAGGGCGTCGTGCAGGTCGAGGTCGGCGGTGCTGTCGCGGCCGCCGCCGTGCTCGGGGAGCACGTCGGTGGGGTGCTCGTCGACCTTGCGCCGACGCCACCAGGAGGTCTGGGTGTTGACCATGACGCGTCGCACGTAGCCGTCCACGGCCTCCCGGTCGCGGATGCGGTCCCAGGACAGGTAGGTCTTGGCGAGCGCGGTCTGCAGCAGGTCCTCCGCATCGGCGCGGCTGCCGGTGAGCAGGTAGGCCGTGCGCAGGAGCGGACCCGAGCGGGCCACGACGTAGGAGCGGAAGTCCTCCCGCGCCTGAGCGTCCACGACTTCTCCTCCGGTACGACTCCGCGATCGGCGGATCTGCAGGACAGGACGCAGGAACCGCCCGCGGAGTTGCTCCCGCCTCCCGGTCCTCCCGGTCGGCCCTTCCTAGACTGCCGTCATGGACCGCTTCCTCGTCTCCGGTGGTGCGCGGCTCGCGGGTCAGGTCGAGGTGAGCGGCGCCAAGAACAGCGTGCTCAAGCTCATGGCGGCCGCGCTGCTGGCCGAGGGGACCACCGTCCTCACCAACGTGCCCGACATCCTCGACGTGACGATCATGGGCGAGGTGCTGCGGCGGCTGGGCTGCCAGGTCGTCCGCGGCGACGCGCGGGTCGAGATCACCGTGCCGGCGCGGCCCGGGCACGAGGCCGACTACGACCTGGTCCGCCGGATCCGCGCGTCGATCGCCGTCCTCGGACCGCTGGTCGCGCGCTGCGGGCAGGCCAAGGTCGCCCTGCCCGGCGGGGACGCCATCGGGTCCCGGGGCCTGGACATGCACGTCGCCGGCCTGGTCAAGCTCGGGGCCAGCGTCGACAGCGAGCACGGCTACCTGATCGCGCGGGCTCCGCAGCTGTCCGGCGCCTCGGTCTGGCTCGACTTCCCCAGCGTCGGCGCCACCGAGAACCTGCTCATGGCCGCCGCCCTGGCCAAGGGCACGACGGTGATCGACAACGCCGCCCGCGAGCCCGAGATCGTCGACCTGTGCTCGATGCTCACCGACATGGGCGCGCGCATCTCCGGCACCGGCTCCAGCACGCTGGAGGTCGAGGGCGTCGACCGGCTGCACCCCGTCGAGCACGCGACGGTGACCGACCGCATCGTCGCCGGGACGTGGGCCGTCGCGGCGGTGATGACCCGCGGCGACGTCACGGTGCTCGGCGGCCGCACCGAGCACCTGGAGATGCCGCTGGACAAGCTGGTGCAGGCCGGCGCCGAGGTGTCGCAGGTCGCGGGCGGGTTCCGGGTGCAGATGGACCGCCGACCCCGCGCCGTCGACGTCGTCACCCTGCCCTACCCCGGCTTCGCCACCGACTTCCAGCCGCTGTTCCTCGGCCTCAACACCGTCGCCGAGGGCACGGCCATGATCACCGAGAACGTCTTCGAGTCACGCTGGATGTTCGTCAACGAGCTCGTGCGCCTCGGCGCCGAGGTCCGCACCGACGGCCACCACGCAGTCGTGCGCGGTCGTGAGCAGCTGTCCGGAGCTCCGGTGACGGCGCACGACATCCGCGCCGGAGCGGGCCTGGTCCTCGCCGGGCTGGTCGCCGACGGCGTCACGGAGGTCAGCGAGGTCTCCCACATCGACCGCGGCTACGAGGGCTTCGTCGACAAGCTGACCGCGCTCGGGGCCGACGTGCGCCGGGAGCCGGCCGTCGAGGAGCCCTGGCTGAGCTAGGGCGCCGCTAGCTGCGGACGAGCTCGCGGGCGCGCACCGCGTCGGCCCGGAAGACCAGGACGTCGGTGCCGTCCTCCGGACCGTCGCCGGCCGCGGCCACCGTGCAGCGGATGCCCGCGTCGCGCAGGACCCCGCGCAGCATCTGGGCGTCGTCGACGGTGCGGGTGCGTGTGATCGGCACCAGCAGCCCGTAGTCGCCGCGAGCACGCGCCCGGGCGAGGCGGCGCGCGTTGCGGTCGTCGCGGTGCGAGGTGGAGAAGACCCAGCGGCAGATGAGCATGATCACCAGCAGCGCCCCCGCGGCCACCAGCGGGCCGAACAGGAAGGAGTAGCTCGAGTCGGTCACGCGGGAGCTCCTGGGAGACGGGCGGGTGCCACTGCAGGCGTGCAGTCCCAGTGTGCCGGAGGACGCCGGGACCTGCCGCTCGGCCGCTCCCCGCCCGCGACGATGTCCACCCGGCGGGTGGCGACGAAGGCGCGGCCGCACCGTCCCGGCCCCCCTACGATCCGGGGATGACGGAGCCGGAGACGTCCGAGCAGCGCCGCGACCGCGACCGGCCCTGGGTCATGCGCACCTACGCCGGCCACTCGACGCCGTCCGAGAGCAACGCGCTCTACCGGCGCAACCTCGGCAAGGGGCAGACCGGGCTGTCGGTCGCCTTCGACCTGCCGACGCAGACCGGCTACGACCCCGACCACGAGCTCGCCCGCGGGGAGGTCGGCAAGGTGGGCGTGCCGGTCAGCCACCTCGGCGACGTGCGGGCGCTGTTCGACGGGATCCCGCTGGCCGAGATGAACACCTCCATGACCATCAACGCACCGGCGATGTGGATGCTCGCCCTCTACACGGCCGTCGCGCAGGAGCAGGGCGCCGACCCGGCCGAGCTCGCCGGCACGACGCAGAACGACATCGTCAAGGAGTACCTCTCGCGCGGGACGTACGTCTTCCCGCCCGGGCCGTCCCTGCGGCTGATCACCGACATGGTGGCGCACACCGTCACGCACATGCCCAAGTGGAACCCGATCAACATCTGCAGCTACCACCTGCAGGAGGCCGGGGCCACGCCGGTGCAGGAGATCGCGTACGCGCTGTGCACGGCCATCGCCGTCCTCGACGCCGTGCAGGCCTCCGGCCAGGTGCCCGCCGAGCGCTTCGGGGAGGTCTGCGCCCGCATCTCGTTCTTCGTCAACGCCGGCGTCCGCTTCGTGGAGGAGATGTGCAAGATGCGCGCCTTCACCGCGCTGTGGGACGAGCTGCTGCAGGAGCGGTACGGCGTGACCGACGCGCGTCAGCGGCGCTTCCGCTACGGCGTGCAGGTCAACAGCCTCGGGCTCACCGAGGCCCAGCCGGAGAACAACGTCCAGCGCATCGTGCTGGAGATGCTCGGCGTGACCCTGTCGCGCGACGCCCGGGCGCGGGCGGTGCAGCTGCCCGCCTGGAACGAGGCACTGGGCCTGCCCCGACCCTGGGACCAGCAGTGGTCGCTGCGGCTCCAGCAGGTGCTGGCCTTCGAGACCGACCTGCTCGAGCACGACGACCTGTTCGAGGGCTCGGTGGTCGTCGAGCGCGAGGTCGCCCGCCTGTCGGCGCAGGTCCGCGCGGAGGTCGACCGGGTGCAGGCCCTGGGCGGCGCCGTCGCGGCGGTCGAGTCGGGCTACATGAAGGGCGCCCTGGTCGCTTCACATGCCCAGCGCCGCCGCCGCATCGAGGCCGGCGAGGACGTCGTCGTCGGGGTCAACCGCTTCACCACGACCGAGCCGAGCCCGTTGACGACCGACCTGGCAGGGGCGGTCGTGACGGTGGACCCCGAGGTCGAGCAGCAGGCCGTCGACGCGGTGCGCGCCTGGCGGGCCGCGCGCGACGCCGCCGCCGTCGGCGAGGCGCTGCACGACCTGCGCGACGCCGCCAAGACCGACGCGAACCTCATGGCGGCGACCGTCGCCTGTGCACGCGCCGGGGTCACCACCGGGGAGTGGGCGGGGGCGCTGCGGGAGGTCTTCGGCGAGTACCGCGCGCCCACCGGCGTCTCGGGCAGCGTCGGCTCGGGTGCCGCGGCGGGCGAGGCCGTCGCCGCCGTCCGCTCGGCGGTGCGCCGCACCGGTGAGGAGCTCGGGGTCCGCCTGCGGCTGCTCGTCGGCAAGCCGGGTCTGGACGGGCACTCCAACGGCGCCGAGCAGATCGCCGTGCGGGCGCGCGACTGCGGCTTCGAGGTCGTCTACCAGGGCATCCGCCTCACGGCCGCGCAGATCGTCGCGGCCGCCGTCGAGGAGGACGTGCACGTCGTCGGCCTGTCGATCCTGTCCGGCTCGCACATGGAGGCGGTGCCCGCGGTGCTGCGCGGGCTGCGCGAGGCCGGTGCCGCCGACGTCCCGGTCGTCGTGGGCGGGATCATCCCCGGGAACGACGCTGCGGCGCTGCGGGAGCAGGGCGTCGCCGCCGTCTACACGCCCAAGGACTTCGAGCTCACGTCGATCGTCCGCTCGATCGTCGAGGTGGTCCGTACGGCGCACGGGCTGCCGCCCCTGCCTGCCTGAGCGGCGGCGGGACGGGGTCAGGAGCAGCACGGACGTCAGGAGCGGCGGCCGTGAGAACGCGGCCGGCCGTCAGGCAGCGGTGGGCCGTCAGACGGCGACGGCCGTCAGAACCGGCGCCGCCGACGACCGGCGGTCGGGTGGCGGGCGTAGTCGGCCGCCTTCACCAGGGCGCCGCCCAGCGAGGGGTTGCGGCGCTCCACCCGGCGGCCGACGGCACCCAGCACGCGGCCGAGCAGGGGGAGCAGGACGGCGAACAGCGCCCACGTGCGCAGGCGGCGGGAGAAGAAGGCCCAGATCATCGTGTCGACATGCCCCCGGACCCGCCGTCCACGCCCCGGACGGGCGGGCCGGACGCGCGTGCGCGAAGGTCGACCGGTGACCGAGCCGTACGAGTGCTGGCTGCCGGCCGAGCGCGTGCCGGCCTTCCTGCGCGGTCTGGCCGACCACCTGCACGCGCCGCTCGACGTCGAGCGGGTGCTCGACGCCCTGCTCGACACCCACGTCGAGCGCTCCCGCTGGCTGGTGCTGCCGCTGCCCGGGCCGCTGCGCGTCGAGCTGGCCGGCGAGCCCGGCACCGGCGCGGTCGAGGTGCGGGCCCGGCCGACCGGCCCGGGCGCCGACGAGGTGCGGGCTGCGCTGCGCGGGCTGGGGGCGCTGCCGGGCCGCTGAGTGCCCCGGCCACTGAGTGACCCGGCCGCTGAGTGACCGGGCCGCCGAGCACCGCTCCACCGGGCACGGGGTCGGGCGGGTCAGAGCGGGCGCGGTCGCCCGATCCGCACCTGCACCCCGGGCGACCAGAGGACGTGCGGCGCCCCCTGCGGCGCCGGCAGGCCGGCGAGCTCGACGAGGTCGTCCGACAGGTCGAGCAGCTCGGCCCGGTGCAGCGGCCACGGCGGGTGGTCGACCGGGGCGAAGGCGGTCCGGCCGCCGTACCAGGTCGAGAACAGCCCCCAGCGGGCCGTGAGGAACAGCGCCAGCTCGTCGGCGGCGACCGGCTCGCCGAGGCGCACCCGCACCCGGCCGCCCGCACGGCGGGGTCCGGGCCAGCGCCGGGAGGTCTCGTAGGCGACGGTGTCCGGCCCGTGCCGCACCGCCATCCGGGCCCACAGGTAGGGCAGGCGGTACGACGCCCGCGCCGCGACCACCGGCAGCAGCCGCGCGGCCTCGAGCGAGCGGAACACCACGCCGCGCCGGCCGCTGACCGGGTCGACCGCGTACAGCCGCACGTTGGTCTCCGGGAAGCCCGACAGGTGCGGCAGCGGCGGCGTGCCGAGGATGCGCACCCGCGACATGACGAACGGCACGAGCCCCACGTAGGTGACGCCCCCCAGGACGTCGGGCACCGTGCCGGCCGGCAGCAGCGGCGCCACGACCGCCGGGTCGAGCGGCCAGTGGAGCATCGTCAGGTCGCCCCAGTGCTGGGTGAACACCGGCCGCCGCACCGGCGTGGGCGGCGTCTCGGTCAGCGGCTCGGGCACGACGTCACGCTAGGGGCCGGCGACCTCGGTCGGCCACCCGGCGGGGTCGCACCAGCGACGGACGACCCGCAGCTGCGGCGGCCGGGTGAGCCGGCACCGCTCGGGCTGGCCGACCGTAGGCTGCGTCCCCATGCGCCTGGTCATCGCGTCGTGCTCGGTCGACTACGTCGGCCGCCTGACCGCCCACCTGCCCAGCGCCGTGCGGCTGCTGCTGGTGAAGGCCGACGGGTCCGTCTCGATCCACGCCGACGACCGCGCCTACAAGCCGCTGATGTGGATGAGCCCGCCGTGCACCACGCTCGAGCTGGACGGGCTCTGGACGGTGACGAACAAGGCCGGCGAGCAGCTCGTCATCACGGTCGAGGAGGTCCTGTCCGACGTCTCGCACGTGCTCGGCCCCGACCCGGGCCTGGTCAAGGACGGCGTGGAGAAGGACCTGCAGGCGCTGCTCGCCGACCGCTGCGAGGTCCTGGGCGAGGGCTGGACGCTGGTGCAGCGCGAGTACGCCACCGACATCGGCCCGGTGGACCTGCTGTGCCGCGACGCCACGGGCGCGCACGTGCTGGTCGAGGTCAAGCGGCACGCCGAGATCGACGGCGTCGAGCAGCTCACCCGCTACCTGCAGCGCGTCTCGACCGTGCTCGGCGAGGTCCGGGGCGTGCTCGCGGCCCAGAGCTTCAAGCCGCAGGCCAAGGTGCTCGCGGCCGACCGCGGCATCGTCTGCCTGCAGCTGGACTACGACCGGCTGCGGGGGATGGAGGCGGGTACGCCCACGCTGTTCTGAGCCGCCCGACACCCCGAGGAGCAGGAGGAGCGCGATGCCGAGCGGCTCACGGCGCTCGGCACGCCGGGCCGCGGCGCTGGACGCGCTCAAGCGTGCTGATGGCGAGGGTCCCGCGGTGCCGGCGGGCGAGCGGGTCGAGGACGGCCACGTCGTGCGCGCGGTGGCCGGGACCGCCAGCGCCCGGCCGTACCGCTGCCCGGGCTGCGACCACGAGCTGCGGGCCTCGACGCCGCACGTCGTGGCCTGGCCCGAGGGCCGGCCGGACGACCGCCGCCACTGGCACACCGCCTGCTGGAGCGCCCGCGGGCGCCGCGGCGTGAAGGTGCACCGCAGCAAGAACGCCCCCCGCTACGGCTGAGGCCCGCCGACCGCCGGCGGGCGCCCTGCGCCTATCGTCGCGGGCCGTGCCCGACATCCGCCAGAACACCGTGCTGCCCGCCGAGCGGCGCGACGTCGTCCTGCACACGGCCGACGGCCTCGAGCTGGTGGGCGAGCTGGCGCTGCCCGTCGACCGACCGCCGGCCGCGACGCTGATCTGCCTGCACCCGCTGCCGACCGAGGGCGGGTTCATGGACAGCCACCTGCTCAAGAAGGCGAGCTACCGGCTGCCGGCGCTGGCCGACCTCGCCGTGCTGCGCTTCAACACCCGGGGCACGAGCAGTCCGCGGGGCACCAGCCAGGGCAGCTTCGACGCCGCGCAGGACGAGCGCTACGACGTGGCCGCTGCGCTCGACCTCTGCGAGGCCGAGGACCTGCCGGCGCTGTGGCTGCTCGGCTGGTCGTTCGGGACCGACCTGGCCCTGCGCCACGGCTGCGACCCGTCGGTCGTCGGGGCCGTGCTCATCAGCCCACCCCTGCGCTTCTCGACACCGGAGGACCTCGCGGTCTGGGCGCGGTCGGGCAAGCCGGTCACCGCCCTCGTCCCCGAGCACGACGACTTCCTGCGGCCGGCCGAGGCCCGCGAGCGCTTCGCCGCGGTGCCGCAGGCCGAGGTCGTCGCGGTCGAGGGCGCCAAGCACCTGTTCGTCGGCTTCACCGAGCGCGTGCTCGACGAGGTCGTGCGCCGCGTGCACCCCGCCGCCCACCCCCTGCCGCGCACCTACGAGGAGACCCCGTGACCGACCTGACCGGCCGCACCGCCCTGGTGACCGGTGCCTCCCGGGGCATCGGGCGCGCGATCGCCGTCGGCCTGGCCCGCGCCGGCGCCGACGTCGCGCTGTCGGCCCGCGACGAGGCGCGGCTGGCCGAGGTGCGCACCGAGGTCGAGGCGCTGGGCCGGCGGGCGCTGGTCCTGCCGGCCGACGTCACCGACGCCGAGCAGTGCGTCCGCCTGGCCGCCCAGGCGGTCGAGGGGCTCGGGCAGCTCGACGTGCTGGTCAACAACGCGGGCGGCTCGTCGTTCCTGGGCCCGTTCACCGAGCTGCGCTTCCGCGGCTGGGAGAAGGTGATGCGCCTCAACGTCGACTCCGTCGTCCACCTCAGCCAGGCCGTCGGCCGCCACATGCTCGAGCGCCGCACCGGGTCGGTGATCAACGTCGCGTCCGTCGCCGGGCTCAAGGGCACCCCTGCGCTCGCGCCCTACGGCGCGTCCAAGGCGGCGGTGATCAGCCTCACCCGCTCGCTGGCGCTCGAGTGGGGGACGTCGGGAGTGCGGGTCAACGCGCTGTGCCCGGGCTGGACGCGGACCGACCTCAACGCCGACCTGTGGCGCGACGAGGCGCTGGCCGCCTCGCTGGTCGCCACGACGGGGATGAAGCGCTGGGCGTCGCCGGAGGAGATGGTCGGGCCCACGGTGTTCCTGGCCAGCGACGCCAGCAGCTTCGTCACCGGGCAGGCGCTCGTCGTCGACGGTGGCGAGCTGGCCTAGCCGGCCCGGCGTCCGGTCAGGCGGCGTCCTGGCGCGGGGCCACCACCTCGGCCAGGACCAGCTGCACGGCCGCCGCGATGGGGATCGCCAGCAGCGCACCGAGCACCCCGAGCAGGGCGCCACCGATCAGGACCGCGACGACGGTGGCCGCCGGCGACACGTCGACCGAGCGCTGCATGATGCGGGGGTAGAGCAGGTAGTTCTCCAGCTGCTGGTAGACGACGAACCAGACCGCGATGATGATCCCGTCCTGGACCGAGCTGAACATCGCGACGGCGGTCAGGATCGCCGCACCGATCGTGGCGCCGATGAGCGGCACCAGGCCGGTGAGGAAGACCAGCATCGCCAGCGCCACCGCGTAGTCGATGCCCAGGACCGTGAGCAGGCAGTAGGTCAGGCCGGCGTTGAGCGAGGCGATCGACACCGCGCCGGCGACGTAGCCGCCGACCCGCGTGAGGATCTCGTCGGTGAGCAGACCGACCCGGGCCCGCCGCGACCGGGGGACGAGCCGGTAGGCCTGCGCCTTGATCGACGGCAGGTTGGCCAGGAAGTACAGCGTCACGATGAAGACGACCAGGGTGCTGGCGAAGAAGCCGAACACGGCCCGGCCGACCCCGAGCACGCCACCGGCCGCCCCCAGCCCGATCCGCTCGGGGTCGGCGACGAGGTCCTGCGCGCGCTGCAGCAGGCCGAAGCGCTCGTCGAGGGAGGCGATGCGCCCGTTGTCCTGCAGCCGCCGGACGTAGTCGGGAGCCGCCTGCACGAACGCCTGCGCCTGCTCCACGATCGGCGGGACGACGGCGAAGCCGAAGCCCACGAAGAACAGCAGCACCGCCGACAACACGGCGGCGACGGCGAGCGGCCGCCGCAGGCCGCGCCGCTCCAGCGCCTCGACGGCGGGGTTGAGCCCGATGGCGAGGAACGCCGCGGTCAGCAGCAGGACCAGCACCGACTGCACCGAGATCAGCGCGCGGACCAGGCCGTACGCGACGGCGACACCGAGCGCCGCCGAGAACGCCACCCGGAACGGGGAGCGGGGCGCGAGCGGGCGGCCGGGCCGGCCGAACGGGTTGTCGTCGTCGACGTGGGCCTCGATGCGGCGCACGGCGGTCTCGAGGACGGGGTCGTCCGGAGGTGCGACGAGGCTGGCGGCGGTGACCGCGCTCGCCCCGGCCTCGCGGGCGCCGAGCTCGGCCTGCTCGGCGCCGGCCTGCGCCTGCTGGGCCACGGCTCGTGCCTGGTCGGCGTCCTGCGCCGAGGAGTCCGCCTGCTGCAGGACCTCCCCGACCCGCTCGTCGACGGCGTCGTCGACCCGTTCCTCGACGGCCTCGTCGACCGCCTGGTCGACGACCCGGGTCAGGGGGGAGTGCTCGGGCCGCGTCTCACTCACCGGGACGCACGCGGGCAGAGCTCTGCCGCGCACCCCCGGGCCCGCCCTGTACCGGCGCCTGAGCGGGAGCGCTCAGCGGCGTGACCATGGCCGACACCGCGTCGCGCAGCTGCTGCAGCTGGGCGGTGATCGCGTCGCGCTGCCGGGACAGCTCCTCCACCTGCCGCCGGGCCTGCGTCGTGATCGCGGCGGAGTCCTTCTGGCCCTGCTCGTGGAGCAGCTGGACGTCCTGGCGGGCCTGGGCGATGGCCTGCGCGGCCTCCCGCTCGGCCGAGGACCGCACGGCGTCGGCCTCGCGGCGGGCGGTGACGAGCAGGTTGTCGGCGTCGCGCTTGCCCTGGGAGCGGACCGCCTCGGCGTCGCGCTGCGCCTGCAGCGTCGCGGCCTCGGCCTGCTCGGCGCGCGAGCGCACCTCGCGCTCGCGCTGCTGCAGCGACAGCGCCGCCTCGCGGTTCTCCGCCGTCGCGCGCTCGCGTGCGGCCACGACGAGCTGCTCGGCCTCGTCCTTCGCCGACTCCCGCAGCGCGGCGGCCTCCTGCTCGGCCAGCCGCAGCATGGCGGCCAGGCGCTCGGTCAGCCGGGACGCCGGCTCGGGCCGGCCCGCGGCCCGCTCCTCCGCCTCGTCGAGGCGGGTCCGCAGCGCGTCGAGCTCGTTCTGCAGCGCGGTCAGCCGGGCGCTGTCCTGGGCGTGGCGCTGGTCGAGGCCGTTGATGTGCTCGTCGACCCGGTCGAGGTAGTCGTCGACCTGCCTGCGGTCGTAGCCGCCGAAGCGCACGACGTCGAAGCCGACGGGCTCGGCCACCTCCATCGGGACGAGGTCGTCGTGCACAGACGTGTCGCTCGCGGTCATGGACCTGTGATACCACTCGTAGCCGCTCGCGGGGAGTTCCGCCACACGAGGTGCTGCCCGCACGCCGGTCGAGGCGGCCTGCGGCCGGGCTCAGACCTCCCGGAAGCGGTTGATCGCCGGCAGGTGCCGGGCCCGGAACGCCGCGGCCTCCGGCTCGACGCCCAGGCCCTCCGACGGCGCCAGGCACAGCACGCCGACCTTGCCCGAGTGCAGGTTGGCGTGCACGTCGTACGCCGCCTGCCCGGTCTGCTCCAGCGGGTAGGTCCGCGACAGCGTGGGGTGGATGAGCCCTCGGCTGATCAGCCGGTTGGCCTCCCAGCTCTCCCGGTAGTTGGCGAAGTGCGAGCCGACGATCCGCTTGAGGTTCATCCAGAAGTAGCGGTTGTCGTAGCTGTGCATGTAGCCGCTGGTCGAGGCGCAGGTGGTGATCACGCCGCCCTTGCGGGTGACGTAGACCGACGCGCCGAAGGTCTCGCGCCCCGGGTGCTCGAAGACGATGTCGATGTCCTCGCCGCCGGTCAGCTCCCGGATCCGCTTGCCGAAGCGCTGCCACTCCTTCGGGTCCTGGGTGTGCTCGTCCTTCCAGAAGCGGTAGTCCTCGGCGCTGCGGTCGATGACGAGCTCGGCGCCCATCCGCCGCACGATCTCGGCCTTCTCCGGGCTGCTCACGACGCAGACGGGCACCGCCCCGCCGTTGAGGGCGTACTGCGTGGCGTAGGAGCCCAGGCCGCCGCTGGCGCCCCAGATCAGGACGAAGTCGCCCTGCTTCATCGCCGCGCCGTTCTTGCTCACCAGCTGGCGGTACGCGGTGGAGTTCACCAGTCCCGGGGCCGCGGCCTCCTCCCAGGTCAGGTGCGCGGGCTTCGGCATGAGCTGGTTGGTCTTGACCAGCGCCAGCTCGGCCAGTCCGCCGAAGTTGGTCTCGAAGCCCCAGATGCGCTGCTGCGGGTCCAGCATCGTGTCGTCGTGGCCCTGGGGGTCCTCGAGCTCGACGGACAGGCAGTGGGCGACGACCTTGTCGCCGGGCGACCACTTGCTCACCCCCGGTCCGACGGCGAGCACCACGCCGGACAGGTCGGACCCGACGACGTGGTAGGGCAGGTCGTGGCGGGCCGTCAGGTCGTTGAGCCGGCCGTAGCGCTCGAGGAACCCGAAGGTCGAGACCGGCTCGAAGATCGCGGTCCAGACGGTGTTGAAGTTCACCGACGACGCCATCACCGCGACGATCGCCTCGCCGGGCCCGAGCTCGGGCGTGGCCACCTCGTCGACGTGCAGGCTCAGCCGCGGGTCCTTGTCGCGCGAGGCGAGCCCCGCGAACATCGTCTGCTCGTCCTTGCGCACGACGACGCCGCGGTAGGACTCCGGGACCTCCGTCCCGGCGAGGGCGGAGGTGTCACCGGACAGGATCGCGTCGCGGATCTCGAGCATCGTCAGCCTTCCCTCGCGAGCGAGCAGCCCCGGTCCGCGGGAGCGTACCGACGGGTAACCCCGCCCGGACCTGCCCGAACGGGTCGGCCGGACCCGGCCGGGTGTGACGCTCGGCACAGCGGTCCGCTAGTGCGACGGTCCTTCCGGACCCGGCTCGACGAGCTCGACCAGCACGCCGCCGGCGCTGCGCGGGTGCACGAAGTTGACCCGGCTCCCGGCGGTCCCGCGCCGAGGCTCGTCGTAGAGCAGGTGCATGCCCTGGGCCCGCAGGTGCGCGCTCACCTCGTCGATCGAGTCGACCCGGTAGGCCATCTGCTGGATGCCCGGTCCGCTGCGGTCGAGGAAGCGCCCGATGGGGCTGTCGGGCGACAGCGGCGCGAGCAGCTGCAGGTAGGACCCGGAGTCGCCGACCGCCATCATCGCCTCGCGCACGCCCTGCTCCTCGTTCACCTCGGTGTGCACGCAGCGCATCCCGAAGCTCGTCTCGTACATCGCGACGGCGGCGTCGAGGTCGGCGACGGCGATGCCGACGTGGTCGATGTGCGTGACGCGCACGGCGGGCTCCTCGGGCCGGGAGGAAGGGGGCGCCGGGTATCCTCGCAGCCCCGCGTCCGGCTCGCCGGACCCGCATCGCAGGAGGTCCCGTGGCCGCAGACCGCACCGTCCTCGTCGGTGGTGCCCGCACGCCGATCGGCAAGCTCTCGGGCGGGCTCGCCTCCCTCACCGCCATGGACCTCGGCGGGATCGCCATCGCGGCCGCGCTCGACCGGGCGGGCATCTCCGGCGACGCGGTCGACTACGTCGTCCTGGGCCAGGTCCTGCAGGCGGGCCAGGGTCAGATCACCGCCCGCCAGGCGGCGGTCAAGGGCGGCATCCCGATGCGGGTCCCTGCCCTGACGATCAACAAGGTGTGCCTGTCGGGCCTGGGCGCCATCGCGATGGCCGACCAGCTCATCCGCGCCGGCGAGTTCGAGGTCGTCGTGGCCGGCGGCATGGAGTCGATGACCAACGCGCCCTACCTGCTGCCCAAGGCGCGTCAGGGCTACCGCTACGGCAACGCCGAGCTGGTCGACGCCACGTTCCACGACGGGCTCTACGACGCCTTCGACGCCGAGGCGATGGGCGAGTCGACGGAGAAGCACAACGACTCCTACGGCTTCACCCGCGAGCAGCAGGACGAGTACGCCGCCCGCAGCCACGAGCTGGCCGCCGCCGCGATCAAGGAGGGGCGCTTCGTCGACGAGATCGTCCCCGTGCCGGTGCCCCAGCGCAGGGGCGAGCCGGTGCTGTTCACCGAGGACGAGGGCGTGCGGCCGGGCACCACCGTGGAGTCGCTCGGCCGGCTGTCGCCGGCGTTCCGCAAGGGCGGGACCATCACCGCGGGCAACGCCTCGCAGATCTCCGACGGGGCCGCAGCCGTGGTCGTCATGACCCGGGCCAAGGCCGAGCAGCTCGGCGTCGCCGACCGGGTCCTGGCCGAGATCGGCGCCCACGGCGTGGTGGCGGGCCCCGACAACAGCCTCCAGCTGCAGCCGGCCAACGCGCTGCGGGCCGCCGTCGCCAAGAGCGACGTGGCGCTCGAGGACCTGCGCGCGATCGAGGTGAACGAGGCCTTCGCCGCCGTCGGGCTGGCCTCGCAGCGCGAGCTCGGTCTGGGCAACGACGTGTTCAACCCCAACGGCGGCGCCATCGCCCTGGGCCACCCGATCGGCGCCTCGGGCGCCCGCCTCGCCCTGACCGTCGTGCACGAGCTGCGCCGGCGGGGCGGCGGCGCCGGCGCCGCGGCGCTGTGCGGCGGCGGCGGCCAGGGCGACGCCCTCATCCTCCACGTCTGAGTGGCCGACCCCGGGCCCGGCGCCGCACCGGCGACGGCCGGCCGCCGGGCCCTGGACGTCGGCCGGCTCGTCGAGCAGGCGACCGGAGGTGACCCGGCGCACCGGGCCCGCGCCGTCGGCCGCCTCATCAGCCTGGTCGAGGACGCCAGCCCGGCGCTGCGCGAGGTGATGGCGCAGCTGGCCCCGCGCGCCGGAGCCGCGCGCGTCATCGGGCTGACCGGCTCGCCCGGCGTCGGCAAGAGCACCTCGACGAGCGCGCTGGTCGCCGCCTACCGCCGCAGGGGCGTGCGGGTCGGTGTGCTGGCGGTCGACCCCACCTCGCCGTTCTCCGGGGGAGCGCTGCTGGGGGACCGGGTGCGCATGCAGGAGCACGCCACGGACGAGGGGGTGTTCATCCGCTCGATGGCCAGTCGCGGGCACCTCGGCGGGCTGTCCTGGGCGACGCCGCAGGCGCTGCGGGTGCTGTCGGCCGCCGGCTGCGAGGTGGTCCTGGTCGAGACGGTCGGGGTGGGGCAGGCCGAGGTCGAGGTCGCCCGGCTGGCCGACACCACGCTGGTGCTGCTCGCCCCCGGCATGGGCGACGCCGTCCAGGCCGCCAAGGCCGGCATCCTCGAGGTGGCGGACGTCTTCGTGGTCAACAAGGCCGACCGCGACGGCGCCGACCGGGTGGTGAGCGACCTGCGCCACATGCAGTCGCTGGCGAGCACCGCTCCGGCCCAGGCCCGCGTGCAGGGCGAGTGGGTGGCGCCTGTCGTCCGGACGGTCGCCTCGCGCGGCGAGGGGGTCGACGAGGTCGTCGACCGGGTCGAGGAGCACGCCGCCTGGATGTCGCGCTCCGGCGTGCTGGAGCAGCGCCGCCGCCGGCGGGCGGCCGACGAGGTGGAGGCCATCGCGCTCACCGCCCTGCGGGCCCGCATCGGCGACCTGCGCGACGGTGACGCCCTCCAGCTGCTGGCCGCGCGCGTCGTCGACGGCGTGCTGGACCCCTACGCGGCGGCCGACGAGCTGGTCGCCGGGGTGGGTGCCGGGCTGCGCGCCGGTCCAGGCCTGGCCGCAGCGCCGTGAGGCGCTCCGGAGCGCTGGAGGAGGCGCTGGCGCACACGCTGCGTTCGTGCTCGTCGCGCTCGGCGCACCGCGCCTGACCACCTGGACAGGGCCGCCCCCGCCGGGCGGGTGAGGTCGGCGATCAGCGGTGTCGCGCACGCGCCCGGATGACGTACGTTCCGTGTGGCGCAGGTCTCAGACCTGCGCCACTCGCGACTGACGACCCCGGGTCCCGCCGCACGGCACCGCTGACCAGGTCCTCCGGGACACCGGCGGGCCGCCGCGGCAGCCGGTGCCGGCCGCCGCGAGCCCCGCACGCCCCGCGAGCCCCGGAGAGGTACTGGATGCGCGTACGCATGAAGGTCGACGGCGTCACCTACGAGGACGAGGTGCAGCCACGCACCCTCCTCACGCACCACCTGCGCGACGGCCTCGGGCGCGTCGGCACCCCCATCGGCTGCGACACGTCGAGCTGCGGCGCGTGCACGGTCGACATCGACGGGGAGAGCGTGAAGTCCTGCTCGGTGCTGGCGGTCCAGGCCGACGGCAGCACGATCACGACCATCCAGGGCCTGTCCGGGGCGGAGAACGGCGACAGCAGCACCTGGCACCCGGTGCAGAAGGCCTTCCAGGAGCACCACGGGCTGCAGTGCGGCTACTGCACGCCCGGCATGATCATGGCGACGGTCGACCTGCTCAAGCGCAACCCCTCCCCGAGCGAGGACGAGGTCCGGCACGGGCTCGAGGGCAACCTGTGCCGCTGCACCGGCTACCAGAACATCGTCAAGGCCGTCCTGTCGGCCGCCTCCGAGCTGCGCGGGGAGGGCCCGCTGCCCGGCTCGTTCCAGGACGCCCCCGAGAACGACACAGCCCAGACCCCCGCAGCCGAGACCGCCGGAGCGCCCGCATGACCGACCAGATGGACGCGGGGATCGTCGCGCAGCAGATCGCCGAGCACCCGGACGCGCTGTCCAAGCCGTACGCCGGCGGAGAGCTCGGCCGCGGGCGGCGTCGCAAGGAGGACGCCAAGCTCGTCACCGGCCAGACCAACTGGACCGACAACATCTCCCTGCCGGGCCTGCTGCACATGACGGTCCTGCGCAGCCCCATGGCGCACGCGAAGATCGTCTCGGTGGACGTCTCGGCCGCCCTCGAGCTGCCCGGCGTCATCGCGGCCTACAGCGGCGCCGACCTCGCCGACGTCATGGGCGCCTCCATGCCGTGCGCCTGGCCGGTCACGCCCGACATGGTCTCGCCGGTGCACACGCCGCTCGCGACCGACGAGGTGCGCTACGTCGGTGACGGCGTCGCGGTCGTCGTCGCCCGCGACCGCTACGCCGCCGCGGACGCCCTCGAGGCGATCGCGGTGGAGTACGAGCAGCTGCCGGCGGTCGTCGACATGGAGGAGGCGCTCAAGCCGGGCGCCCCCCTCGTGCACAGCGACAAGGGCACCAACCAGTGCTTCCTGTTCGACTTCCCGGGCGCCGGCGCCGACTACGCCGAGACCGTCCGGGGCGCCGGTGACGACGCGGTCGTCGTGCGGCGCCGGTTCCGCCAGCAGCGCCTGCTGCCGACGCCGATGGAGCCCCGCGGCGTCGTCGTCGCGCCGATCGCGGCCGCCGACGAGTTCACGATGTGGTCGACGACCCAGATCCCGCACGTCCTGCGCGTCATGCTCGCCCTGACCACCGGCATCCCCGAGCACAAGCTGCGGGTCGTCGCCCCCGACGTGGGCGGCGGGTTCGGCGCCAAGCTGAACGTCTACGCCGAGGAGATCCTCGCGCTCGTCGTCGCGCGCAAGCTGGGCCGCCCGGTGAAGTGGACCGAGTCGCGCAGCGAGAACTACCAGGCCACCACGCACGGCCGCGACCAGATCCAGGACATCGAGATCGCCGCGACCAAGGACGGCACGCTGCTCGGCCTGAAGGTCGAGCTGCTCGCCGACATGGGCGCCTACCTGCAGCTGATCACCCCCGGCGTGCCGGTCCTGGGGGCGTTCATGTTCCCCGCCATCTACAAGATGCCGAGCTACCACTTCACCTGCACCGGCGTGTTCACCACCAAGACGCCCACCGACGCCTACCGCGGCGCCGGCCGCCCGGAGGCGACGTACGCCATCGAGCGGATCATGGACGAGCTGGCCGCCGAGCTCGGGCGCGACCCGATGGAGCTGCGCCGGCAGAACTGGATCACGCACGAGGAGTTCCCCTACGAGATGGTCGCGGGGCTCACCTACGACTCGGGCAACTACGAGGCCGCCACCGACAAGGCCGAGCAGATGTTCGACATGGCCGGGCTGCGGCGCGAGCAGGCCGAGCGGCGTGAGCGCAAGGACCCCGTCCAGCTCGGCATCGGCATCTCGACCTTCACCGAGATGTGCGGCCTGGCGCCCTCCCGGGTCCTCGGCTCGCTGTCGTACGGCGCCGGTGGCTGGGAGTCGGCCTCGGTGCGGATGCTGCCGACCGGCAAGGTCGAGGTGGTGTCGGGTGCGACGCCGCACGGCCAGGGCCACCACACCGCGTGGAGCCAGATCGTCGCCGACTCGCTCGGGGTGCCGTTCGAGGACGTCGAGCTGGTCGCCGGTGACACCAGGTCCAGTCCCAAGGGCATGGACACCTACGGCTCGCGCTCGCTCGTCGTCGGCGGCGTGGCGATCCACAAGGCGACCGGCAAGGTGATCGAGAAGGCCAAGCGCATCGCCGCCCACCTGCTCGAGGCCAGCGAGGACGACCTCGACTTCGGCAAGGGCACGTTCTCGGTCAAGGGCTCGCCCGAGGCCAAGCTGACGATCCAGGAGGTCGCGCTGGCGACCTTCGCGGCACACAACCTGCCCGACGGCATGGAGCCGAGCCTGGACAGCGACTACGTCTACGACCCGGAGAACTTCAGCTACCCGCACGGCACCCACCTGTGCGCGGTGGACATCGACACCGAGACCGGGTTCACGAAGATCCGTCGCTACGTCTGCGTCGACGACGTGGGCAAGATCGTCAACCCGGTGATCGTCGAGGGCCAGATCCACGGCGGGCTCGCCCAGGGCATCGCCCAGGCGCTGTACGAGGAGGCCGTCTACGACGCCGAGGGCAACCTCACGACCGGCTCGCTGGTCGACTACCTCGTCCCGGCCGCGCCCGACCTGCCGCACTTCGACACCGGCCGCACCGAGACCCCTGCGACGAGCAACCCGCTGGGCGTCAAGGGCGTCGGCGAGGCCGGCACGATCGCCTCGACCCCCGCCGTGATCAACGCCGTGGTCGACGCGCTGCGCCCGTACGGCGTGGACGACATCGACATGCCGGCCACGCCGGAGCGCGTCTGGCGGGCCCTGCAGGGCAGCGACGAGGAGCGGGCCACCGCCGGTACGGTCAGCTACGGGGGGTCCTCCACCGGCAGCACAGGCGGTTCCGCCTCCTCCGACAGCCTCGAGAACGACGGGAGCGCCCGATGATCCCCCCCGAGTTCGACTACGTCGCGCCGACCACCCTCGCCGAGGCCGTGGCGGCCCTCGGCGAGGCCGGCGAGGACGCGAAGATCCTGGCCGGCGGGCAGAGCCTGATCCCGGTGCTGCGGCTGCGGCTGGCGTTCCCCACGACGCTGGTCGACCTGTCCCGCGTCCCCGAGCTGCGGGGCGTCAGCGAGGACGCCGACACGCTGGTCATCGGTGCGATGACCAAGCACAGCGACGTCGTCGAGGACCCGCTCGTGCAGCAGCACGCCCCCCTGCTCTCGGAGGCCACGGCCACGGTCGCCGACCCGGCCGTGCGCCACCGGGGCACCTTCGGCGGGGCGCTGGCCCACGCCGACCCGGCCGGCGACCTGGCGGCCGTCGCGCTGGCCCTCGACGCCGAGCTGGTCGCCGAGGGCCCCGGCGGTCGCCGGACCATCCCGGCCAGGGACTTCTTCCTCGACTACCTCGAGACGTCCCTGTCGCCCGACGAGATCCTGGCCGCCGTGCGGATCCCCAAGCTGCGCGGCTCCTGGGGGGTGCGCTACGAGAAGTTCAACCGCGTCGCCCAGGCCTGGGCCATCGTCGGGGTCGCCGCGGCCGTGCGCACCGAGGGCGGCGCCATCGCCGAGGCGCGGATCGGGCTGACGAACATGGGCTCGACCCCGGTCCGACCGGCTGCCGTCGAGGCGGCCCTGGTCGGTGCCTCCGACCGCGCGGCGGTGGTCGCCGCCTGCGCGGCCGTGGCCGAGGGGCTCACGCCGCCCTCCGACCTGGGCGCCCAGGCCGACTACCGCGCCCACCTGGCCCGCGTCCTGACGGCTCGGGCCGTGGCGCACGCGGCGGGGATGAGCAGCTGAGCTCGACCGCTCCCGGGGCCCGGCGGGGCCTGCTCCCCGAGGGGGTGCAGGACCCCGCCGGGCTCGCCCGTTCGCTGACCCGGGCCGGCTACTTCGCCGACGAGGGCGTCGCGACCGCGGCCTACCTCGCCCTGGCCCTGCCCCGCCCGCTGTTCCTGGAGGGTGAGGCGGGCGTGGGCAAGACCGCCCTCGCGCACGCGCTCGCCACGGTGGTGGGCGCCGACCTGCTGCGCCTGCAGTGCTACGAGGGCATCGACGCCTCGCAGGCGCTGTACGACTGGGACTTCCCGCGCCAGCTGCTGCACCTGCGGGCCGCCGAGTCGGCCGGGACCGCCACCGGTGCCGGTGACGCCGACCGGCTCGAGCACGAGGTGTACAGCCGGCGCTTCCTGCTCGCCCGCCCCCTGCTCGCGGCCCTCGAGACCTCACCTGCGGTGCTCCTCGTCGACGAGGTCGACCGTGCCGACGACGAGTTCGAGGCCTTCTTGCTCGAGGTGCTCTCGGACTACACGGTCACCGTCCCCGAGCTCGGCACGGTGCGGGCGGAGGTGCCGCCGATCGTGGTGGTGACGAGCAACCGCACCCGCGAGGTGCACGACGCCCTCAAGCGCCGCTGCCTCTACCACTGGGTCGAGCACCCGCGCTTCGACCGGGAGGTCGAGATCGTGCGCGCCCGGGTGCCGGAGGCCTCGGCGGCGCTCGCCGCGCAGGTCGCCGCCGCGGTCGGCGTGCTGCGCGCGGAGGACCTGCTCAAGCCGCCCGGCGTCGCCGAGACCATCGACTGGACCCTCGCGCTGGTCGCCCTGGGCGCCGACCGGCTCGACGCCGACACGGCGACCGCGACCCTCGGGGCGGTGCTGAAGTACCGCGAGGACCAGCTGCACGCCTCCCGCCTCGACGTGCAGAAGATGATCACCACGGCGGTGGCCGGTGGTTGAGCCGCCCGGCCCGTACGACGCCGTCGACAGCCTGGTCGGCCTCGCGGCCACCCTGCGCAGCACCGGCGTGCAGGTGTCCACCGACCGGGTGCACGCCGCCGTGGCGGCGCTGGCCCAGCTCGACCCGCTGCGCCGCGCCGACGTCTACTGGGCCGGACGGCTGACGCTGTGCGGCACCCCGGACGACCTGGCGCGCTACGACACCGCGTTCGCCGCCTACTTCGGCGACCGCCCCGGCGCGGTCGTGCGGCGCCAGCGCCTGACGACCCGGCAGCTGCAGCTGGTCGCCGAGCCGGGCGATCCCGGCAGCGGGAGCGACGGCGAGGGGGAGGCCGCGCCGATGGTCGCGGCCGCCAGCACCGTCGAGCAGCTGCGCCACCGTGACGTCACCACGATGGACGCGGCCGAGAAGGAGCACCTGCGCAGGCTGCTGGCCGCGCTGCGGCTGCCCGGCGAGCGCCGCGCGACCCGCCGGCTGCGGCCGTCGCTGCGGGGGCAGGTCGACGGCGGGCGCACCCTGCGGGCCTGGCTGGCCGCCGGAGGGGAGCCCGCGCAGCTGCGCCACCGGGCGCCCTCGACCCGACCTCGCCGGGTGGTGCTGCTGGTCGACGTGAGCGGCTCCATGGAGGGCTACGCCGAGGCGCTGCTGCGCTTCGCCCATGCCGCCTCCCGGCGGGGCGGGGCCCATGCCGCCCCTTCCCGGGGCGCCGCTGACCCGACCGAGGTCTTCGCGCTGGGCACCCGGCTCACCCGGATCACCCGCGAGATGGCGCTGCGCGACCCGGACGCCGCCATGGCCGCCGTGGCCACGGCCCTGGTCGACGCCGGAGGCGGCACCCGGCTCGGCGAGCTGCTCAAGCAGTTCCTCGACGCCTGGGGCCAGCGCGGGACCGCCCGTGGAGCGGTGGTCGTCCTGCTGTCCGACGGCTGGGAGCGCGGCGACGCCACGCTGCTCGGCGAGCAGGTGGCGCGGCTGCACCGCCTGGCGCACCGGGTGGTCTGGTCCAACCCGCGCAAGGCCGCACCGGGCTACGCACCGCTGGCGGCCGGGATGGCCGCCGCGCTGCCCCACGTCGACGACTTCGTCGAGGGCCACAGCCTGGCCGCGCTCGAGCACCTCGCCGCCGTCGTCCGGGGCGCCGCCGCCGGCGAGGGCGGCGCTACCAGCCGGAGCACTGCCGGCCGGAGCCCGGCCGGCCGACGCGGCGCACCGGGCGTCCGGGGCCCCGCCGGCCCTTCCGGGAAGGAGCCGGCCCGTGCGTGACATCGCCGACGACCTGAGGGGACTGCTCGACCGCGGCACCCCCTTCGCCCTCGCGACCGTGATCGGCGCGCGCGGCAGCTCGCCGCGGCCGCCGGGAGCGGCGATGGCCGTCGCCGCCGACGGCGAGGCGATCGGCAGCATCTCCGGCGGCTGCGTGGAAGGCGCCGTCTACGGCACCGCGGAGCAGGTCCTGGGCGGCGCGGGAGCCGTCGTGGAGACCTACGGCTACAGCGACGACGAGGCCTTCGCCGTCGGGCTGACCTGCGGCGGCACGCTGGAGGTGCTGGTCGCACCGGCAGACCGGGAGCTGCTGGGGGCCTGGCGGAGCAAGGTGGCCGCCGACGCCCCCGTCGCCCTCGCCACCGTCGTCGGTGGCCCAGCCCCGCTGGGCGCCTCGCTGCTCGTCGACGCCGCCGGCGTCACCGGCTCGCTGGGCGCCGAGGGGCTCGAGGTGGCCGTGGTCGACGACGCGCGCGGCATGCTGGCGGCCGGGCAGACCGGCAGCCGGCACTACGGCCCGCAGGGGCAGCGGCGCATCGACGACGTCACGGTCTTCGTCCAGTCCTTCACCCCGCCCCCGCGGATGCTGGTGTTCGGGGCCACCGACTTCGCCGCCGCGGTGAGCCGGATCGGGGTGTTCCTCGGCTACCGCGTCACCGTCTGCGACGCGCGGCCGGTGTTCGCCACGGCCCGGCGCTTCCCCGAGGCGCACGAGGTGGTCTGCGACTGGCCGCACCGCTACCTCGAGGGGACGGAGGTCGACGAGCGGACGGTGATGTGCGTGCTGACGCACGACCCGAAGTTCGACGTGCCGCTGCTCGAGGTCGCGCTGCGCCGGCCGGCGGCCTACATCGGCGCCATGGGCAGCCGGCGCACGCACGAGGACCGGCTGCGGCGGCTGCGCGAGGTCGGGCTGAGCGAGCAGGAGATCGCCCGCCTGCACTCGCCGATCGGGCTCGACCTCGGTGCCCGCACCGCCGAGGAGACGGCGGTGTCGATCGCGGCCGAGATCGTCCAGAACCGGTGGGGCGGCTCGGGCCGGCCGCTGGCCGAGACCTCCGGGACGATCCACACCGGCACCGGCCACGAGGACGCCCGCGTCGCCGACCCGGTCATCGCATGAGCCCGACCGGCGCTGCGCGTCCGGACGTCGCCGGACTGCTGCTCGCGGCCGGTGCGGGGCGCCGCATGGGGCGGCCCAAGGCGCTGGTCGAGCTCCACGGCGAGCCGCTCGTGCGGCGGGGAGTGGCCCTGCTCGCCTCGGGCGGGTGCGACCCGGTCGTGGTGGTGGTCGGCGCGGCCGCCGAGCAGGTGCGGCCGCTGTGCGCGGGCGCGCAGGTCGTCGAGGCGCCTGGCTGGCGGAGCGGCATGGCCGCCTCGCTGCGGGCCGGTCTGGCGGCGGTGCAGGGCGACGGCTGCGTCGTGGCGCTGGTGGACCAGCCGGGCGTGACGCCCGCTGCCGTCGAGCGGCTGCGCGCCGCCCACGCCGACGGAGCCGCCGCGGCGGTCGCGACGTACGACGGCCGGCCGCGCAACCCGGTGCTGCTCGACCGCTCGGTCTGGGCGGGGGTCGCCGAAGCCGCCGTCGGCGACGAGGGCGCCCGCCCGTGGCTGCGCGCCCACCCCGAGCTCGTCGTGCACGTCGACTGCAGCGACACGGGCAGCCCCGACGACCTCGACACCCCGCAGGACCTGGCCGCCCTGGCTGCAGCACCCCCCACGTCCGCACGACGAGAGGCAGCGCCATGAAGCTCGAGAACCGTTTCACCGTCCCCGTCCCGGTCGACGAGGCGTGGCGCGTCCTGCTCGACGTCGAGCGCATCGCCCCCTGCATGCCGGGCGCCACGCTCACCTCCGTCGCAGGGGACGAGTTCGAGGGCAAGGTGAAGGTCAAGGTCGGGCCGATCAACCTCACCTACGGCGGCAAGGCCCGCTTCGTGTCCAAGGACGACGCGGCGCACGTCGCCGTCATCGACGGCAGCGGCAAGGAGACGCGCGGCACCGGCACCGCCAAGGCGCTGATCACCTGCCGGCTCGTCGACAAGGGGGCGACCACCGACGTGGAGGTCGACACCGACCTCAACGTCACGGGCAAGCCGGCGCAGTTCGGCCGGGGCGTGCTGGCCGACGTGAGCGGCAAGCTCGTCGACCAGTTCGCCGCCTGCCTCAGCGAGGAGATCCGGTCCGGCACCCCCACCGCGGGGGCGGCGGCTCCCGACGACGGCGCCGGCGCTGCGGACGCGGTGGGCGCAGGGGCCGGTGCAGGGGTGGGTGCAGGGGCCGGTGCAGGGACCGGCGGGGCAGCGGACGCCGGTCCGGACGGCCCGTCGGGCAGCGCGGACGGAGCCTCCACTGCGGCGGCCGCGCCTGCGGCAGAGATCCAGGCGGCAGGGGCTCCCGCGGCGGGGACAGGGGCGCCCGGGTCTCCGGTGGGATCCTCGACCGCCGCCGCCCCGGCCGCCGCCCCGGCCGCCGCCTCGACCGCCGCCTCGACCGCCGCCTCCACCGCACCGCGCAGCGTCGCCCCGCGGCAGTCCGCGGAGGCGATCGACCTGCTGGGCACGGCCGGAGCGCCCGTCCTCAAGCGCCTGGCGCCGGTCCTGGGAGCCCTGTTCGTGGTGGTCCTGCTGGTCCGCAGGCTCCTGCGCTAGCTGCACGCCCCGGTTGTGCAGGGGCGTGGTCACCGCCGCGTCCCCGTCCCGGTGCAACTCGGGAGCAATCCGCCGTTCACGGGCCTTTACAACGTTGAATGCGGCGCGTCATGCTGCACCACTGCCCGGACGAGCCCCGCCGACGGCGGAACGACCGAGCCGGGCGTCGTGCGGAGGAGAGCCCATGCTCGAAGCAGGTCGACGTCCCGGTGGCGGCGCCGGACGATGGCGCCGCCTGGCGCTGCTGACCCCCCTGATCGCCGGCCTGGCGCTCCCGGCGACGGCCGGTGCGGCCGCGGCCTACGCCCCGAGCGAGCGGCCGGTGACCACCAGCTACGCGAACCCGCTGGAGCCGGTCGTGCCGACCCGGCTCGTCCCGACCGGCGGCACGGTCGACAGCTGCGCCGACCCGACGGTGCTGCGCGGCCAGGACGGTGAGCAGATCGGCGGCAAGCAGGTCTGGTACATGTACTGCACGACCGACCCGCTGAACGACGCGGACCGCGGTCAGGACGGCGACGACCCGGACGACCTGGGCGACCTCAACTTCCGTCGCATCCCGCAGATGGTGTCCACCGACCTGGTCAACTGGACCTACGTGGGCGAGGCGCTGCCCCGGGACACGACGACGATCCCGGCCTGGATCGCTCCCGACGCCGCCTTCTGGGCGCCGGACGTCGTCTACTCCAGCGCCACGGACCGCTACTACCTGTTCGTCACCGTGACCGAGACGTCCGGCGCGGGCGGCATCGGCTCCGAGTCCTGCCGGGGCGACAGCGCCATCGGCGTGGCGACGAGCGCGAGCGCCACCGGCCCGTGGACCTTCTCCCCGACGCCGGTCGTCGGCCCGCGTCGCGACCCCTCGCAGCCGGACAACCCGTGCGCCTACTTCTGGACGTACGACCCGGACGTCCTGGGTGACACCGTCGGCGCCACGAGCACCTTCTACTACGGCAGCTACTACGGCGGCGTGTTCGGCGCCCCGATCACCTTCACCCCGGCCGGTGCGACCGCCGGCGAGGGGACCCAGGTGGCCATCGGCAACCGCTACGAGGGCGCGAACGTCGTCCAGCGCGGTGGCTACTACTACCTGTTCGCCTCGGCGGCCAACTGCTGCAACACCTCGCTGACGGGCTACAGCGTCTTCGCCGGGCGCTCGAGGAGCCCGCTCGGCCCGTTCGTGGACCGCGAGGGGAACTCCTTCCTCGCGGGCCGGGTGGGCGGCACTCCGGTGATCAGCATGAACGGCAACCGCTGGGTCGGCACGGGTCACAACACCGTGTTCCAGGACGCCGGCGGGCAGTGGTGGACCGTCTACCACGCCGTCGACAAGGAGGACCCGATCTTCACGGGTGCCTTCACCAAGCGCCCGGCGCTGCTCGACCCGATCGACTGGATCGACGGCTGGCCGACCGTGCGCGGCGGCAAGTGGGCCTCCGACGGGCGGATGCCCGCCCCGGCGGCCCAGGAGGGCGAGCGCACCCGCTACCGCACGCAAGTGGTCGCACCGCAGCGCCTGGGCGCGCGCATCACCTCGGCGTCCGACGAGTTCAACGGCTCGGCGCTGGGCCGGGCGTGGACGTGGGTGCGCCCGCCGGCGGCGAGCACCTACCGGGTGTCCGGTGGCCAGCTGCACTGGCAGACCCAGGCAGCGGACCTGTTCGAGGACAGCAACAGCGCCTCCGTCCTCACCCGCAGCGCTCCTCGGGGCGACTACGTCGTGGAGACCCGGGTGCGGCTGAACGTGCCCGCGGAGGGCTGCTGCTTCAACTACGTCCAGGCCGGCATGGTGATCTACGGCGGCGACGACCGCTTCATCAAGCTGAGCCACACCTCGATCTGGGAGACCCGCCAGACCGAGTTCGCCAAGGAGGTCCCTGCCGGGACGGAGCCCACCCGCTACGGCAACTCCGTGGTCGGTGCTCCGGCCGAGTGGACCTACCTGCGCATCGTCGTCGACCGGCTGAACGACCGGGAGCGGCGGGTGGCCGGCGGTGACACGGAGTCCTACACCTCCTACACCAGCCAGGACGGCAGGACGTGGGTCCGCGGCGGGACCTGGACCCACACCCTGGGTGCGGCGCGCATCGGGCTGACCTCGATGGGTGGCAGCGGCTTCACCGCTGACTTCGACTACGTGCGCACCTACGAGCTCAAGAACGGTCCGCACCGCTTCTGGTGGCTGCGCCACCGCTGATCCCGCGCACTGATCCCGCGCACTGATCTCGCGCACTGATCGCACGCAGGCGGGCTGCCCGGACGGGCAGCCCGCCTGCGCGCGTCCCCGGCCGGTACGACCGTGCTCGGGCGGGACTCAGGAGGCGACGGCCCGCCGGGCGGCGTCCCGGGTGCTCTCGAAGGCCAGCTCAGGCAGCTCGTCGAGCCCGAAGAACGCGGCGTCGAGCGCGTCGTCGGCCGCCGCGAGCTCGCCTCCGACGACGCGGGCCCGGAAGGCCAGGAAGAACGACGCACCCGACGGCCCCGGCGTCGGGTAGACGTCGACGACGGCCCCGACCTCCACCTGCAGCCCGGTCTCCTCGCGCGTCTCGCGTGCGGCGGCCAGGCGCGGGTCCTCGTCGGCGTCGACGAAGCCGGCGGGCAGCGCCCACAAGCCCTTGCCGGGACCGACGCCGCGGCGCACCAGCAGCAGGCGCCCGTGCGCGTCGTGGACGACGACACCGACGCCGACCTTGGGGTCGCGGAAGTGCGTGCGCCCGCAGCCGGTGCACACGGGGTGCTGCCCCGAGGTGTCCAGCCTGGCGGCGCAGGCGGTGCAGAAGACCAGAGCGCTCGAGGACATCCGCAGAGCCTGCCAGCAGGCCCGCTGCGCCCGTCCCGGGAGGTCCGCCCGGAGCACGAGCGGGCAAGATGGTGGGCATGAGCATGCGCCCCACGGACATCAACATCGCCGGCGCCGTCGACCTGTCGGCGCTGCGCGCGCCCGCCGCCGCACCCGCGGGCGCCACGCCCGCGCCGGCAGCGGCGTCGGCGCCGTCGCCGCACGTCCTCGACGTCACCGAGGCGACCTTCGAGCGCGAGGTGCTGCAGCGCTCGCTGCAGGTGCCGGTGCTCATCGACTTCTGGGCCGACTGGTGCGGGCCGTGCAAGCAGCTGTCGCCGGTGCTCGAGCGCCTGGCCGCGGAGGCCGGCGGTGCGTGGGTCCTGGCCAAGATCGACGTCGACCGCAACCAGGCCATCGCCGGTCAGCTGAAGATCCAGAGCATCCCCACGGTGCTGCTCGCCCTGGGCGGTCGGCTCGTGCAGGGCTTCACCGGTGCACTGCCCGAGCGGGAGCTCCGCTCGTTCCTCGAGCAGGTGCTGGCCGCTGCTGCGCAGGCCGGGCTGCCCGGTGCCCCCGGCGGCGGTGCGTCGCCCGCGGACGCCGCGCCGGTCGACCCCGAGCTCGTCGCCGCCGAGGACGCGATCGCCGCAGGCGACTACGCCGCCGCCGTGGCGGCCTACGACGCCCTGCTCGCACGCCGGCCCGCCGACGCCGACGCCGTCGGGGGACGTGCCTGGGCGCTGCTGCTGCAGCGCAGCGGCGACGCCGACCCCGACGCGGTGCTCGCGGCGGCGGCGGCCGCCCCTGACGACGCCCGTGCGCAGACCGCCGCGGCCGACGTCGAGGTGCTGTCCACGCGCATCGACGAGGCCATCGCCCGCCTGGTCGACTACGTCCGGCGCAGCTCGGGTGACGACCGCGACGCCGCCCGCCGCCACCTGCTCTCGCTGTTCGACGCGCTGGACCCCGAGGACCCGCGGATCGTCACCGGCCGGCGCTCGCTGTCGAACGCGCTGTTCTGACCGACCGGGGCACCGGCCGGCCGCCGTCGCTGCGGGCCGGTCGGCGCCGGCCCGGCGAGCGGGCGGGTCAGTCGACCAGGGCCGCGTAGACGAGCTGCCGCAGCTCCGTGCGGATCGGGTAGGTGCTGGACGGCACGAGCTGGGTGAAGAAGTGCGCCGTCAGCTGCTCGACGGGGTCGACCCAGAACGCCGTGCTGGCCAGCCCGCCCCAGGTGAACTCACCGGGCGTCGCGGTCACCTTGGTGGCGACCGGGTCGACGGAGACGCCGAACCCGAGCCCGAAGCCGATGCCGTCGTACGCCGTCTCGGCGAACTGGCCGCGGCCCAGGGTGGTGAGCGAGCCGCCGCCGGGCAGGTGGTTGCGCGTCATGTACGCCAGCGTCCGCGGACCGAGCAGCCGGACGCCGTCGAGCTCGCCACCGCGCACCAGCATCGAGGTGAAGCGGGCGTAGTCGGCCGCGGTGCTGATCAGGCCCCCGCCGCCGGACAGCAGCTTGGGCGGCCGCAGCGCGGTGGCGCCCATCGCGTCGTGGCGCAGCGCCCGACCGGTGCCGGGGTGCGGGACGTACAGCGCGGCCAGCCGGGAGGCGTCCTCGGCGTCGACCCACCACCGCGTGTCGGACATCCCGAGCGGTCCGAGCACGCGCTCGGCGAAGGCCTCCTCGAGCGTCTGCCCGGTCACCACCTCCACGACCCGGCCGAGCACGTCGGTGGCCACCGAGTAGTTCCAGGCGGTGCCGGGCTCGAACATCAGCGGCAGCGCGCCCCAGCGCTCGCACATCTGCGCCAGGTCGGCGTCGGGGTCCTCGAGCGGGTCCGCCTTGGCGCCGCGGTACATCTCGTCCAGGACGCTGGAGCGGGTGAAGGCGTACGTCAGGCCGGCCGTGTGGCTGAGCAGGTGCCACAGCCGCACGGGCGCCACGGCCGGGACGGTCTTGGGCTGATCGGCGTTGCCCCCCACCAGCACCCGCATGTCGGCGAACTCCGGCAGGTAGCGCGACAGCTCGTCGTTGAGCCGCAGCAGGCCCTGCTCGTAGAGCTGCATGGCCACGACCGCGGTGACCGGCTTGGTCATCGAGTAGATGCGCCACAGCGTGTCCGGCTCGACGGGCAGGCCCGCCTCGAGGTCGCGCGAGCCGCAGGTGCTGCTGTGCACCGTCTGCCCGCGCCGGGTCACGAGGACCTGCCAGCCGGCCAGGCGGCCCTCGTCGACGTAGGAGGCGAGGCGCGCGTCGATGCGTGCGAGGCGCTGGGCGTCGACCCCGACCGCGCCGGGGTCCTCGTCCACCGTCAGCACGTCAGGCCGGGCCGGGGCTGTGCAGCCAGATCGTCGCCAGCGGGGGCACCTGCAGCGTCGTGGACGCCGGCTGACCGTGCCACCCCTGAGAGCCGGCCTCGACCGCGCCGAGGTTGCCGACTCCGCTGCCGTAGTACTCAGGAGCGTCGGAGTTGAGCACCTCGGTCCAGGTGCCGGCCCACGGCAGGCCGATCCGGTAGCCCGCGTGCGGGGCGCCCGCGAAGTTCGAGACGCACGCGAGCGCCGAGCCGTCGCTGCCGAAGCGCAGGAAGGAGTAGACGTTGCCGGGGGCGTCGTTGGCGTCGATCCAGGAGAAGCCGGCCGGGTCGATGTCCTGCGACCACAGCGCCGGGGTGTCCTTGTAGACGGCGTTGAGCTGCTTCACGAGCAGCGCGACGCCGCGGTGGTCGGGCAGGTCGAGCAGCCACCAGTCGAGCGAGCGGCCCTCGCTCCACTCGCTCTCCTGGGCGAACTCCTGCCCCATGAACAGCAGCTGCTTGCCGGGGTGGGCCCACATGAAGCCGAGGTAGGCGCGGACGTTGGCCAGCTGCTGCCAGCGGTCGCCCGGCATCTTGCGCAGCAGGGAGCCCTTGCCGTGCACGACCTCGTCGTGGCTGATCGGCAGCACGTAGTTCTCGGCGTAGGCGTAGACCATCGAGAAGGTCATCTGGTGGTGGTGGTAGCCGCGGTACAGCGGCTCGCGGGCCATGTAGTCCAGCGAGTCGTGCATCCAGCCCATGTTCCACTTCAGGCCGAAGCCCAGGCCGCCCAGGTGCGTCGGCCGGGAGACGCCCGGCCAGGCGGTCGACTCCTCCGCGATCGTCACGACGCCGGGGGAGCGGCGGTAGACGACCGAGTTCATCTCCTGCAGGAAGGCCACCGCGTCGAGGTTCTCCCGACCGCCGTACTGGTTCGGCGTCCACTGACCCTCCTCGCGCGAGTAGTCGAGGTAGAGCATCGAGGCGACGGCGTCCACGCGCAGCCCGTCGACGTGGAACTCCTCCAGCCAGTACGACGCGTTGGCGACGAGGAAGTTGCGGACCTCGCGGCGACCGAAGTCGAAGACGTACGTGCCCCAGTCCATCTGCTCGCCGCGCTTGGGGTCGGCGTGCTCGTACAGCGGGGTGCCGTCGAAGCGGGCCAGCGCCCACTCGTCCTTGGGGAAGTGGGCGGGCACCCAGTCGACGAGAACGCCGATGCCGGCCGCGTGCAGCCGGTCGACGAAGGAGCGGAACTCGTCCGGCGTGCCGAACCGCGCCGTCGGTGAGTAGTAGCCGGTGACCTGGTAGCCCCACGAGCCGCCGAAGGGGTGCTCGGCGACCGGCAGCAGCTCGACGTGGGTGTAGCCGAGCCAGCCGACGTACTCGGCGAGCTGGTCGGCCAGCTCGACGTAGGACAGCCCCTGGCGCCACGAGCCGAGGTGGACCTCGTAGACGCTCATCGGCGCGGCGTGCGCCGGGGTCCGCTCGCGCTGCGCCATCCAGTCGGCGTCGGACCACGCGTAGGACGACTCGTCGACGACGCTGGCCGTCAGCGGCGGCACCTCGGTGCGCCGGGCCATCGGGTCGGCCTTCTCGCGCCAGACCGAGTCGACGCCGAGGATCGAGAACTTGTAGCGCGTGCCGGCACCGATGTCGGGGACGAACAGCTCCCAGACGCCGCTGCTGCCGAGGGCGCGCATCGGGTGGCTGCGGCCGTCCCAGCCGTTGAAGTCGCCCACGACCCGGATGCCGCGCGCGTTGGGCGCCCACACGGCGAACGAGACGCCGCCGACCTGGCCGTTGGCGCTGTCGTAGCGGCGCACGTGGGCGCCCAGGACCTGCCACAGCTGCTCGTGGCGCCCCTCACCGATCAGGTGCAGGTCGACCTGCCCGAGCGTCGGCAGGTAGCGGTAGGGGTCGTCGGACGGGTAGGTGCTGCCGTGGTAGGTGACGTCGAGGCGGTAGTCGGTGACCTGCCCGCCGGGGACGAGCGCCTGCCACACCCCGGCGTGGTGGTGCTCGAGCGGCACCTCGCGGCCCTCGATGCGGGCGACGACGCGCTCGGCGTCGGGTCGCAGGGCGCGCACGACGACGCCGCCCTCGACCGGGTGCATGCCGAGGATGCCGTGCGGGTCGTGGTAGCCGCCGCCGGCCAGGCGCTCGAGCAGCTCGTGGGGCGGGCTGTCGGGCACCGTCGTCGGGCTCGAGTCGGCCGCTGGGCCGGCGGGTCCGGCGGACGTGCCGCTCGACTCCAGTGCCGGGCTGGGCGGCGGGGCGTCCGACGGCGCGGTGCCGGTGTCGGCGGACGACGCGAGGTCCGCCGGCGGCGCGCCGACCGCCGCAGCCACGGGCTGCGGCCCGTCCGACGGGGTGTCCTCGAGCGTGCCGGGCCGCGCGTCCGGCGACGACGGCGCGGCGGTGGCCTTGGCCACGGCCTTCGCCACCGACGCGGCCTTCTTCTTCGCCGCCGACGCCGCCTTCTTCACCACGGGGGCGGGCGACGTGCTCGACTCCGCCTCGGAAGCGCCGGCGTCCTTGCGGGTGGCCGGCTTGCGGGGCGCCTTGGCCGGCGGAGCCGCCACGTCGTCGGGCGCCACCACCGGCGCGACGGCCTCCGCCGCGGAGGCCGGGTCGGGGGCCGCCGGCACCGCCTTCTTCCTCGGCGCTCGCTTGCGGGGCGGGAGGCCGCCGGGCGTCTGCGTCACGGCGTCGCCAGCCGCTCGATGCTGCCCACCGGGATGGGCAGCCAGGCCGGCCGGTTGCGTGCTTCGTAGACCACTTCGTAGACCGCCTTGTCGAGCTCGAAGGCCCGCAGCAGGACCGCCTCGGAGCGAGGGTCGGTCCCGGCAGCGCGGGCGTAGCCGTCGCAGAACGCCTGTCGGTTGCGCTCTGCCCATTCGTTCGCGCGGTAGGCGAGCTGGTTGTCGCCGCCGCGCTCGGCGAGCAGGTGCCGCGCCGCGTAGTCGTAGGAGCGCAGCATGCCCGCCACGTCGCGCAGCGGGCTCATGAGCGCGGTCCGCTCGGCGAGCGGACGGGCCGGCTCGCCCTCGAAGTCGAGCAGCACCCAGCCGTGCTCGGTGCGCAGCACCTGGCCGAGGTGGTAGTCGCCGTGCACGCGCTGCACCGGCACCGGCTCGGTCAGCGCGCCGACCGCGTCGTAGGCGGCGCGCAGCGCCGGGGCGTGCGGCTCGAGGTCGGGCACGACGGCGAGGGCGGCGTCGAGCCGCTCGTGCAGCTGGCGTGCGGTGCGGGCCGACTCGTCGGCGTCGGCGACGCCGCTGGGGAGCACCTCGCGCAGCAGCACGTGCACCTCGGCGGTCGCGGCGCCGAGCCGCTCGGACTCGGCGGCGAAGTCGCCCCCGACCTCGTCGGCGTGCAGGTCCGCCTCCGCGAACAGGTCGCGGACGCTGGCGGTGGCCATCGCCCAGCCCTCGGTCGAGTTGTGCTGGAAGTCCTGCAGCAGGCCCAGGGTCGTGGTCCGGCCGCCGACCTGCCCCTCCACCCAGCCCAGGGGCCGGGCGACGTACGGGCTGCCGCCCTCGGCCAGCGCCCGGGTGATCTCGAGGTCCGGGTTGAGCCCGGGCTGCACCCGGCGGAACAGCTTGAGGATGTAGTCCTCGCCGTAGACGACGGAGGTGTTGCTCTGCTCGGCGCCCATCACCCGTGACGGCAGGCTCGCGTCCAGCGCCGCCGTGGAGGTGAAGGTCAGGCGGCTGAGCGTGCGGCCCTCCGCGAGCAGCTGCAGCAGGCTGCCGACGGCCTGGGGGTCGTGGACGGCGTCGTAGAGCACCCGCCCGTCGACCTCGCCGACGACGGCCGCCTTGAGCCGCTGCTCGACCTCCCCGGACCGGTGGCCGAGCAGCACCTGGTAGAGCTCGGTGCGACCGTCCGCGTCGGTGACGTGCAGCAGCGTGTGCCGCACGTCCTCGCCGCCGGACAGGCGCTCCTCGTGCTCGACCCGGACCGCCGTGACGGCCGTGCCCTTGCCGCCGTACCAGCGCTGGGTCGGCAACCACTCGCGCAGGACGTCCTCGAGCCGGCTCACGGGTGGTCCGCCGGCTGCAGGCCGAACCACATGAAGCCGTGCCCGGGAAGGCTGAGCTGGTAGGGCAGCTCGCCGACCGCCGGGAAGTGCACGAGTCCGGTCAGCTCGACCGGCACCATGCCCTCGAAGCGGCGCAGGTCGAGCTCGACCGGCTGCGGGAAGCGGCTGAGGTTGTTGACGCACAGCACCCGGTCGTCGCCGAACTCGCGGACGAAGGCCAGCACCGACGGGTTGCTCGAGCCCAGCTCGTGGTAGTCGCCCATGCCGAACACCGGGTGCTGCCGGCGCACCGACAGCATCTTGCGCGTCCAGTTCAGCAGCGAGGTCGACGAGCGCATCTGCGCCTCGACGTTGAGCGCCTGGTAGCCGTACACCGGGTCGAGGATCGCCGGCAGGTAGAGCTGCTGCGGGTCGGCGGTCGAGAAGCCGGCGTTGCGGTCGGCGTTCCACTGCATCGGTGTGCGCACGCCGTCGCGGTCACCGAGGTAGATGTTGTCGCCCATGCCGATCTCGTCGCCGTAGTACAGGACCGGCGAGCCGGGCAGCGACAGCAGCAGTCCGGTGAACAGCTCGATCTGGTCGCGGCTGTTCTCCAGCAGCGGAGCCAGGCGACGGGCGATGCCGACGTTGGACTTCATGCGCGGGTCCTTGGCGTACTCCGCGTACATGTAGTCGCGCTCGTCGTCGGTCACCATCTCGAGCGTCAGCTCGTCGTGGTTGCGCAGGAAGATGCCCCACTGGCAGTTCTTCGGGATCGCCGGGGTGTTGGCGAGGATCTCCGAGATGGGGTAGCGCGACTCCCGGCGCACCGCCATGAACAGGCGCGGCATCAACGGGAAGTGGAACGCCATCTGGCACTCGTCGCCGTCCTCGCCGAAGTACTCGACGACGTCCTCCGGCCACTGGTTGGCCTCGCAGAGCATCACGCGGTCGGGGTAGAGCGCGTCCACCTCCTTGCGCACCCGCTTGAGGAACTCGTGCGTCTTCGGGTGGTTCTCGCCGTTGTGGCCGAGCTCTTCGAACAGGTAGGGCACGGCGTCGAGGCGGAAGCCGTCGATCCCGAGGTCGAGCCAGAACTTCAGGACCTCGATCATCTCGTTCTGGACCGCTTCGGACTCGTAGTTCAGGTCCGGCTGGTGGCTGAAGAAGCGGTGCCAGTAGAACTGCTCGCGCACCGGGTCCCAGGTCCAGTTCGACTTCTCGGTGTCGACGAAGATGATCCGGGCCTCGGAGTAGGGCTCGTCGGTGTCGGACCACACGTAGTAGTCGCCGTAGGGCCCGTCCCGGTCGGCGCGCGAGGCCTGGAACCACGGGTGCTGGTCGCTCGAGTGGTTCATGACCAGGTCGGCGATGATGCGCATCCCGCGCGAGTGCGCCTCGTCGACCAGCTGCACGAAGTCGCCGAGGTCGCCGAACTCGGGCAGCACCTTCATGAAGTCGCTGATGTCGTAGCCGCCGTCGCGCAGGGGCGACTCGTAGATGGGCAGCAGCCAGATGCAGTCGACGCCCAGCCACTGCAGGTAGTCCAGCTTCTCGGTCAGGCCGCGGATGTCGCCCGTGCCGTCGCCGTTGCTGTCGCGGAACCCGCGGATCAGGACCTCGTAGAAGACGGCCCGCTTGAACCACAGCGGGTCGCGCGACTGCTCGAGGCTGACCAGCTCGCCGTGCTCGTAGTGCTCGGCGGCGCTCACGCCTGCCCGCTCCGGACGACCAGCACGTGCGCCGGCTCGGAGAACGGGTCGAGTCTCACGTAGTCGTGCGCCCCCCACTCGAACCTCTGGCCGGTCACCAGGTCCTCCACCTCGAAGCGGCTGTCCCAGTCCAGGCCGATCGCCGGCATGTCCAGGTGCACGGTCGCCTCGCGGGCGCCGTGCGGGTCGAGGTTCACCACGACGACGACCGTGTCGCGGCTGCCGTCCTCGGCGACCACCGACTTGCTCCAGCACATGACGTCGGGGTTGTCGACGGAGTGGATCGCGAGGCTGCGCATCCACTGCAGAGCCGGGTGCTCGCGGCGGACGCGGTTGAGCATCGTGAGGTACGGCGCCAGCGAGTGCTCCGGCGTCGACCAGTCGCGCGGCCGCAGCGCGTACTTCTCGGAGTTGGCGTACTCCTCGCTGCCCGGCTTGACGGCCACGTGCTCGTAGAGCTCGTAGCCGGCGTAGACGCCGTAGGTCGGTGACAGCAGCGCGGCCAGGACCGCCCGGATCTTGAAGACCGGCGGGCCGCCGTACTGCAGCGACGCGTGCAGGATGTCGGGGGTGTTGACGAAGAAGTTCGGCCGCATGTAGTCGGCCGCGTCGACCAGCTCGCGGGCGTAGTCCTCCAGCTCCGCCTTGCCGGTGCGCCAGGTGAAGTAGGTGTAGGACTGCGTGAACCCGACGCGGGCCAGCTCGTGCATCATCGCGGGCCGGGTGAAGGCCTCGGCCAGGAACAGCACGTCCGGCTCGGTGGACTTCACCTCGCGGATCAGCCACTCCCAGAAGTCGATCGGCTTGGTGTGCGGGTTGTCGACCCGGAAGATGCGCACCCCGTGCGAGGTCCAGTGGCGGACGACCCGCAGGCACTCGGCGTACAGGCCCTCGGGGTCGTTGTCGAAGTTCAGCGGGTAGATGTCCTGGTACTTCTTGGGCGGGTTCTCGGCGTAGGCGATGGTGCCGTCGGCGCGCGTGGTGAACCACTCCGGGTGCTCCTTGGCCCACGGGTGGTCGGGAGCGCACTGCAGCGCGAAGTCGAGCGCGACCTCCATGCCCAGCTCGCGGGTGCGGGCGACGAAGGCGTCGAAGTCCTCGATCGTCCCGAGGTCGGGGTGGATCGCGTCGTGGCCGCCCTCGTCGGAGCCGATGGCCCAGGGCGAGCCGACGTCGTCGGGGGAGATGTCGTGCGGCTTCCCGCCGGGGAACTCGGGGGTGTTGGGACCCTTGCGGTTCACCTTGCCGATCGGGTGGATCGGCGGCAGGTAGACGACGTCGAAGCCCATCTCGGCCACGGCCGGCAGGCGCTCGGCGGCGGTGCGCAGCGTGCCGCCGCGCAGCACGCCGTCCTCGTCGGGGGCCGCGCCCTCGGACCGCGGGAAGAACTCGTACCAGGAGCCGTAGAGGGCGCGCCGGCGGTCGACCCAGATCTGGCGCGGGTCGTCGACGGTCACCAGCTCGCGCAGCGGGTGGTCGGTCAGCAGGGCGACCACGTCGGGCGCGGTCGCCGCCGCGAGCCGGTCGAGCGGGGCGCGCTCGCCGTCGCGCAGGACCGCCACCAGGTCGGTGACGACGGTGCGGTGCTGCGCGGGGACGCCTGCGGCGGCGCGGTCGTACAGCCGCGCGCCCTCCTCGAGCATGACGTCGACGTCGATGCCGGCCGTGACCTTGATCGGGGCGTCGTGCCACCAGGTGCCGAGCGGATCGCTCCACGCCTCGACGGAGAACGACCACATCCCCTCGGCCGCCGGCTCGTCCGGGATGCGCACGGCGGCGTGCCACCGGTCGGTGCCCGGCGCACCGGGCCGCATCCGCCGGAACGGCTGCCGCGTCCCGTCCGGCGCCCGCACCACCACGTCGGCCGCGACCGCGTCGTGTCCCTCGCGGAACACCGTGGCCGACACGTCGATCTTCTCCCCGATCACGGCACGCGCGGGGTAGCGCCCGCACGACACCGTCGGGCTGGTCCCTGTGACTGCTATCCGTCCCACCATCGCGGCGACCGTACCCAGGTCCCGGAGCGGGAAGCACGCAGGGTGTCGGGCACGGCACTCCCGGCCCGCGCGGCCGCCCGCACGCCGACCGCTAGGCTCCGCGCCCGTGAGAGCACTCCGCCGGTTCACCGTCCGACTCGCGCTGCCGCAGCCGCTGGCCCCCCTCGGGGAGCTGGTGATGAACCTGCGCTGGTCGTGGCACCCGCAGTCCCTCGACCTGTTCCGGTCGGTCGACCCGGCCACCTGGGACGCCGTGGGGCAGGACCCGGTCCGGCTGCTCGGTGAGGTCAGCCCCGAGCGGCTGGCCGCGCTGGCGGAGGACGCCGCCTTCCTCGACCGCCTGGCCGCCGCCCACGCCGACCTGCGCGACTACCTCACGACGCCGCGCTGGTACCAGGGGCTGCCCGCCGACCCGGCGACGGGCGCGCCGCGGTCCATCGCCTACTTCAGCCCCGAGTTCGGCATCACCGAGGTGCTGCCGCAGTACTCCGGCGGCCTGGGCATCCTCGCCGGCGACCACCTCAAGGCCGCCTCCGACCTCGGCGTGCCGATCATCGGCGTCGGGCTGCTCTACCGCGCCGGCTACTTCAAGCAGTCGCTCAACGCCGAGGGCTGGCAGCAGGAGCGCTACCCGCCGCTGGACCCGCACGGCCTGCCGCTGACGCTGGTCACCGAAGCCGACGGCGCGCCCGTGACCATCCGCATCGACATGCCGGAGGGCCGCGTGCTCGCCGCCCACGTCTGGCGGGCGCAGGTCGGCCGCGTGCCGCTCCTGCTGCTCGACAGCGACGTGGAGGAGAACGCCCCCGAGCAGCGCGAGGTCACCGACCGCCTGTACGGCGGCGGCACCGACCACCGCCTGCACCAGGAGATGCTGCTCGGCATCGGCGGTGTGCGGGCGCTGCGCGCCTGGACCCGCCTGACCGGCGACCCCGAGCCGGAGGTGTTCCACACCAACGAGGGCCACGCCGGCTTCCTCGGGGTGGAGCGCATCGGCGAGCTCGTCGCCTCGGGCCTGTCGTTCGACGAGGCCAAGGAGGCCGTGCGCGCCGGCACGGTGTTCACGACCCACACGCCCGTCCCCGCCGGCATCGACCGCTTCCCCCGCGGCCTGATCGGCCACTACTTCGGCTCCGGTCCGGGCGACGGCCAGGCGGTCCGGGGCCTGCCGGTCGAGCGGATCCTCGAGCTCGGCGACGAGGCCGACCCGTCGGTGTTCAACATGGCCCACATGGGCCTGCGGATGGCGCAGCGCCGCAACGGCGTCGCGCAGCTGCACGGCGTCGTCAGCCGCGGGATGTTCTCCGGGCTGTGGCCGGGCTTCGACGAGACCGAGGTGCCGATCAGCTCGGTGACCAACGGCGTGCACGCCCCCACCTGGGTCGCTCGCGAGGTGTTCGACCTGGCCCAGCGGGGCGAGTCGCGCACCGCCACGGACGAGGCGGGGGCCAAGGAGGCGCAGGCCTGGGAGGACATCGCCCGCGTCGCCGACACCGCCCTGTGGTCGACCCGCCGCGTGCTGCGCGAGCGGCTGGTCGAGGAGGTGCGCCGCCGGCTGAAGGAGTCCTGGCTGCAGCGCGGCGCCACGGAGGCCGAGCTCGGCTGGACCTCGAGCGTGTTCGACCCCGACGTGCTGACGATCGGCTTCGCGCGGCGCGTGCCGTCGTACAAGCGCCTGACGCTCATGCTGCGCGACCCCGAGCGCCTCAAGAGCCTGCTGCTCGACCCCGAGCGGCCGGTCCAGCTGGTCATCGCCGGCAAGGCCCACCCGGCCGACGACGGCGGCAAGGAGCTCGTCCAGCACATCGTGCGCTTCGCCGACCAGGCCGACGTCCGGCACCGGATCGTCTTCCTGCCCGACTACGACATCGGCATGGCGCGCTACCTCTACGGCGGCTGCGACGTGTGGCTCAACAACCCGCTGCGCCCGCTGGAGGCGTGCGGCACGTCGGGCATGAAGTCGGCGCTGAACGGCGGGCTCAACCTGTCGATCCGCGACGGCTGGTGGGACGAGATGTACGACGGCGAGAACGGCTGGGCCATCCCCACCGCCGACGGCGTGACCGACCCCGACCGGCGCGACGACCTCGAGGCGCAGGCCTTCTACGAGCTGGTCGAGAAGCAGGTCCGCACCCGCTTCTACGACCGGACCCCCGACGGCGTCCCGGCGCGCTGGATCGACATGGTCCGCCACACCCTGCAGACCACCGGCCCCAAGGTGCTCGCCAGCCGCATGGTGCGCGACTACGTCGAGCAGCTCTACGCGCCGGCCGCCGTGTCGTCGCGGGCGCTCGCGGCCTCGTCGTACGGCCCGGCCAAGGACCTCGCGCGGTGGCGCACGGACGTCGCCGCCCGCTGGCCCGGGGTCCGCGTCGTGCACGTCGAGGCGACCGGCGGCACGGACACGCCGTCGGTCGGGACGCGGCTCGAGGTGCGCGCCCTGGTCGACCTCGGCGGCCTGTCGCCCGCCGACGTGACGGTGCAGGCGGCCTACGGGCGGGTGGACGAGGCCGACGAGCTGCGGTCGCCGTCGTTCCTGCGGCTGACCCAGGCCGGGACCGCCGACGACGGCGTCCACCGCTACGAGGGGGTCGTGCCGCTGGAGCGGGCCGGCTCGTTCGGCTACAGCGTGCGGGTGCTCCCGCACGCGGACGCCCTCCCGAGCGACGCCGACCTCGCCCTCATGACCACCGCCTGACCCCAGGCCGCCCGACCCCGGGCCGCCCGAGCCCGGGCCGCCGGCTGGTTGAGGCCGCGCCTGTCCGCCCGCACCGACGCGTGCGAGGCCCTCGGACGTGGGCCCGGACGGACAGGCTGCGGCTCCGCGCGGCCTGTCCGTCAGCACCGACCCGTGCGGGGCCGCTGGACGTGGCTCCGGACGGACAAGCTGCGGCACGTCCTTCTGCGACGTGCTCCGGCGGTCAGTCGGCCCGACGGGCCAGACCGCGAGCGACCCGACGGGCTCGCTGCTCGAGCACGACCGGCCGCCGCACAGCCTCGTCCCAGGTGAAGCGGAAGACCTCCTCGCCGCAGTCGCGCAGCCGGTCCTCGCGCAGCTTCTCCTGGCGGAGCGCGGCGAAGTCGGCCGTGCCGTCGGCGCTGCGGTACTTGCTGGACCCGTCCGCCTCCCCGACGGTGCGGTAGGCCTTCCAGTGGAAGTCGACCCGCCCGATGACCCCGTCCGCGTCGCGCAGCACCACCTGCAGCTCGGGTGGAGGCAGCTGTGCCTGGTACATCCGCCAGCGCCCGACCGACTCCAGCCCGGACTCCGCGCGGCCGTCGGCGAAGGCGACGTAGTGCCTCGCCTGCACGCTCCCCGGCCACCCTCGGAGGCTCGACCACGCCCGCCCTGCTTGTCCGCCCAGACCGACGTCAGGGCCACGCTGCGCCTGCGGTGCGGGCGGACGAGCGCTGGAGGGGCGCCGCGGCCTCAGCGGTGCGAGCGCAGCAGGACCGCCGAGCGGCCCAGGACCGACAGGTCGCTGCCTGCGGGCAGGCCCACCCGGGCCGGGTCGGCCCGGGGCCGCTCGTCGCGGGTGTCGAGCAGCACGTCGTAGGACGTCGCGTACGGCGCGCCCGGCAGCCGGAAGCGCACGTCGGACGCACCGGTGTGCAGCACCAGCAGGAAGCTGTCGTCGACCACGCGCTCACCGCGCGGGCCGCGGCTGCGGATGCCCGCGCCGTCCAGGTGCATCCCGAGCGTGCACTGCCCGGGGTCGAACCACTCGGCGTGCGTGAGCTCCCGGCCGCCGGCCGTGAACCACGCGACGTCCTTGACGCCGTCGGCGTCGGCCTGTCCCGAGAAGAACGACACCTGCCGGAAGACGGGGTGCTCCCGCCGCACCCGCAGCAGCGCCGCCGTGAAGGCGTGCAGGTCGCGGGCGTCCTGGGCGAGCTCCCAGGGCTGCCACGACAGCGGGGAGTCCTGGCAGTAGGCGTTGTTGTTGCCGCGCTGGGTGCGCCGGACCTCGTCGCCCATGGTGAGCATCGGCACGCCCGCGGACAGCAGCAGCGTGGTGAGCAGGTTGCGGGCCTGACGGCGGCGCAGGGACAGGACCGCCTCGTCGTCGGTGTCGCCCTCGACGCCGCAGTTCCAGGACCGGTTGTCCGACGAGCCGTCCCGGCCGTCCTCGCCGTTGGCCTCGTTGTGCTTGACGTCGTAGGCGGTCAGGTCGTGCAGGCAGAAGCCGTCGTGAGCGGTCACGAAGTTGACCGACGCCCACGGCTGGCGTCCCGGGCCGGAGAACAGGTCCGACGAGCCCGACAGGCGGTAGGCGAGCGAGCGCATGTCGCCGCGTCCGCGCCAGGCATCCCTCACGGTGTCGCGGTAGCGGTCGTTCCACTCCGCCCACGGCCGCGGGAAGCGCCCGACCTGGTAGCCGCCCGGCCCCACGTCCCACGGCTCGGCGATCAGCTTGACGCCGGACAGCACCGGGTCCTGCTGCAGCACCTGCAGGAAGGCCGACCCCGGGTCGAAGTCGTGCTCGCCCCGGGCCAGCGCGGTGGTGAGGTCGAAGCGGAAGCCGTCGACGTGCATCTCGGTCACCCAGTAGCGCAGCGAGTCGGCGACCAGCTGCAGCACGTGCGGCGCCCGCAGGTCCAGGGTGTTGCCGGTGCCCGTGACGTCCCAGTAGCGGCGGCGGTCCTGCGCGGGCAGGCGGTAGTAGCCCTGGTTGTCCAGGCCGCGGAACGACAGGGTCGGGCCGTGCTCGTCGCCCTCCCCGCTGTGGTTGTAGACGACGTCGAGCAGCACCTCGAGGCCCGCCCGGTGCAGCGCGCGGACCATCGCCTTGAACTCGCGGACCTGCTCGCCCCGCGAGCCGGCGGCCGCGTAGTCGGCGTGCGGGGCGAAGAAGCCGACGGTGTTGTAGCCCCAGTAGTTCGTGAGCCCGCGGCGCAGCAGGTGCGGCTCGCTGACGAAGTGGTGCACCGGCAGCAGCTCGACGGCCGTGACCCCCAGCCCCAGCAGGTGCTCGACCGCGGCCGGGTGCGCGAGTCCGGCGTACGTCCCGCGCAGGTGCTCGGGCACGCCCGGGTGGCGGGCGGTGAAGCCCTTGACGTGCATCTCGTACACGACCGTCTGCGGCCACGGCGTGCGCGGCGGGCGGTCGTCGCCCCACGGGAAGGCGTCGTCGACGACCACCGACCGAGGGACGTACGGCGCGCTGTCGCGCGCGCCCGCGCGGCCGGGAGCGGACGCGAAGACGGCGTCGTCGAGCACGAGCCCGCCCTGCAGCGCCCGGGCGTACGGGTCGACCAGCAGCAGGCTCGGGTCGTGGATGAGCCCCTGCGCGGGGTCGTACGGCCCGTCGATTCGGTAGCCGTAGCGCTGGCCGGGGCCGACGCCGGGCAGGTAGCCGTGCCAGACGGCGCCGGTCGACTCCTCGAGCGGGATGCGGGTCTCGACGCCGGCCTCGTCGAACAGGCACAGCTCGACCGCCTGCCCGGTGGCCGTGGCGACCGCGAAGGCCGTCCCCTCGCCGTCCCAGGTGGCGCCCAGCGGGGACGGGGCGCCCGGCCAGGGCCGAGGACGGGACGACGGGGCGGTGACCACGCAGCGATCCTGCCCGATCACCCGGCGAGGTCCTGCGCCGCGGCGTCCCGGCGCCGGCGGCTCACGTCGGGCCGGACGCGTGCCCCGGGCCGTGGGCGTCGTGCAGCGTGGCGTGCCGCTCGACGAGCAGCTCGTGGCCGAGGGCCGCCTGCGGCTCGCCGTGGGCGAGCACGAGGTGGCCGAGCAGCTTCTCCTGGTCGGCGACGAGGTCGCTCCAGGTGCTCACCAGGTCGGCGGCGGCGACCAGCGCCTCCAGCCGCACGCGCAGCGGCAGCAGGAGCAGCTCGCGCTCCAGCACCGCGACCAGGTCCTCCGGCAGCAGGTGCCGCGGGTCGTGCTCGTCCGGGCCGGCGAGGGCGACCAGGCCGTCGAGCTCCTCGTCGTCCTCGTCGTCGTCGAGCAGCACGGGAGCGTCGTCGTCGTCCTCGTCGTCCTCGTACTGCGTCTCGACCTCGGCCAGGGAGATCCCGGCCTCGGCGGCCCACCGGGCCTCCTCCTCGACGTCGACCTCGTCGGGCAGGGCCGCGAAGAACGCGTCCTGCCAGCGCTCGACCAGCTCGCGGACCGCGTCGCAGCGCTCGAGCACGCTGCCCAGGTCGGGGACGCCCGGCTGCAGCAGCGCGGCCTGCAGCGCCCGGACCGCTCCGGGCGGCAGGTCCTCCATCGGGTCGGCGGAGCAGACGGTGTGCACGACACCTCGGGAGTCCCGGAACATCGGGCCACCCTAGGAGAGCCGCGTCGGGCACCGCCTAGGGTCGCCGGACCGGGTCGACGACAGGAGGACGTGTGGGCGAGTACGTGCGGCTCGAGGTCGAGGAGGGCGTGGGCACCCTGCGGCTCGACCGGCCGAAGATGAACGCGATCGACGCCCAGCTGCGCACCGAGCTGCGGGCGGCCGCCGTCGAGGCGCGCGACCGCGACGACGTGCGCGCGGTGGTGCTGTACGGCGGGGAGCGCGTGTTCGCCGCCGGCGCCGACATCAAGGAGATGTCCGCGCTGTCCTACGCCTCGATGCTGAGCTACGGCGGGGCCCTGCAGGAGGCGCTGACCGTCGTCGCCCGCCTGCCCAAGCCGGTCGTCGCCGCGGTCACCGGCTACGCCCTGGGAGGCGGCTTCGAGCTCGCGCTGACGGCGGACTTCCGGGTCCTGGGGGAGCGCGCGAAGGTCGGCCTGCCCGAGATCACCCTCGGCATCATCCCGGGCGCCGGCGGCACCCAGCGGCTGACGCGGCTCGTCGGCCCGGCCAAGGCCAAGGACCTGGTGTTCACCGGCCGGCACGTCGCCGCCGAGGAGGCGCTCGCGCTCGGCGTCGCCGACCGCGTCGTGCCCGACGCCGGCGTCTACGAGACGGCACGCGAGCTCGCTGCGCAGTTCGCCGCGGGCCCCGCGGTGGCCCTGCGGGCGGCCAAGCAGGCCGTCGACGACGGGCTCGAGCTCGACCTCGACAGCGCCCTGCGGCTGGAGACGGCCCTGTTCACCGGGCTGTTCGCCACCGAGGACCGGTCGACCGGCATGGCGTCCTTCATCGCGGAGGGACCGGGCAAGGCGCGCTTCTCCGGACGGTGACCGAGACCACCCTCCCGGGCCGCCCGCCGGCCTGCGAGCGGTGTTACCCGCAGGTAAGGTCAGCGGCAGGGCCGGTGCCCGTCCCCGGGTTGCACGCGGCTACCGTGGCCGTCAACCTCGAGGCTGCGGACCCGCCCGTCGAGCCCTGCCCGTCGAGCGCCCGTGCGCGGTCCCGCTCGTCCCACTCTTCCGGAGGTCGGCGCCCCACGTGAACATCGTCGTACTGGTCAAGCAGGTGCCCGACACCTGGGCCGAGCGCAAGCTCTCGGACAGCGACAAGACCCTCGACCGCGCCTCCGTCGACGTGGTGATGAACGAGATCGACGAGTACGCCGTCGAGGAGGCGCTGCGCCTGAAGGAGGCAGCCACAGCCTCCGGCGGGGAGGCGTCGGTCACCATCCTCACGATGGGGCCGGAGCGGGCGGTCGAGACCATCCGCAAGGCGCTGTCGATGGGCGCCGACAAGGCCGTCCACCTCACCGACCCGGCGCTCGCGGGCTCCGACGCCCTGCAGACGTCGTACGCCCTGGCCCAGGTGCTGTCGACGCTGGAGTACGACCTGGTCATCGCCGGCTCGGAGGCCACCGACTCGCGCATGTCGATCATGACGGCGCTGCTCGCGGAGCGCACCGGGCAGCCGCAGCTGTCGGGTGCGCGCAAGGTGACCGCCAGCATGGAGGGGACTGCCGGGACGGTGCGGATCGAGCGGCAGACCGAGAACGGCTACGACGTCGTCGAGGCGTCGACGCCCGCGCTCGTCTCCGTGGTCGAGAAGATCAACGAGCCTCGCTACCCGTCGTTCAAGGGGATCATGGCGGCCAAGAAGAAGCCGCTGACGACGCTGAGCATCGCCGACGCCGGCATCGACGCCGCGCAGGTCGGTCTGGCCAGCGCCCCCTCGCAGGTCGCGTCGTTCGCCACCAAGCCGCCGCGCTCCGCGGGGCAGGTCGTCAAGGACGAGGGGGACGGCGGCGTCAAGATCGTCGAGTTCCTCGCCGCGCAGAAGCTCGTCTGAGCCGTCCCCGAGAAGGAAGAGATCGCCAACATGGCCGAGGTCCTGGTCCTCGTCGACCACGCCGAGGGAACTCCCAAGAAGGTCGCCTACGAGCTGCTCACGCTCGCCCGCGAGCTCGGCACGCCGTCCGCGGTCGTGCTGGGCGCCGGTGCGTCGGCCGCGGCGGACCGGCTCGCCGCGTACGGCGCCGAGACCGTCTACGTCAGCGAGGCCGAGGAGCTCGACGGCTACCTCGCCGGCCCCAAGGCCAGCGTGCTGGCCCAGCTGGTGGCCGACAAGAGCCCGGCGGCGGTGCTGCTCCCGAGCAACGCCGAGGGCAAGGAGGTCGCCGCCCGCCTGGCGGTCAAGACCGGCAGCGGCCTGATCACCGACGCGGTCGGGGTCACCCCCGACCTGACCGCCGAGCAGCCGATCTTCGGCGGCAGCGTCGTCGTGCAGTCGCGGGTGGCCGCCGGCACGCCGGTCATCACCGTGCGGGCCAACAGCACCGCGCCGACCGAGGCGCCCGCGTCCGGCACGGTGGAGCAGGTCAGCGCGACCTTCAGCGACGCCGACCGGGCGGCCCGCGTCGTCGACCACGTGGTGGAGGACAAGGGCGGCCGCCCCGACCTGGGAGATGCCTCGATCGTGGTGTCCGGTGGCCGTGGTGTCGGCGCGGCCGAGGGCTTCGGCATCATCGAGCAGCTGGCCGACACCCTCGGCGCCGCCGTGGGCGCCTCCCGCGCGGCCACCGACGCGGGGTGGTACCCGCACCAGAACCAGGTCGGCCAGACCGGTCGCACCGTGTCGCCGCAGCTGTACATCGCGGCCGGCATCTCCGGCGCCATCCAGCACCGCGCCGGCATGCAGACCAGCAAGACCATCGTGGCCATCAACAAGGACCCCGAGGCGCCGATCTTCGAGCTGGCCGACTTCGGGCTGGTCGGTGACCTGTTCACCGTCGTCCCTCAGCTGACCGAGCAGATCGCCAAGCGCAAGGGGTAGTCCCCGCACGACCGTCCGACGGCCCGGCCCTCCGAGGAGGCGCCGGGCCGTCGCGCGTCGCGGCGACGGGCGCGGGCGGACGGCGAGGTCCTCGCGTCACGGCTAGGCTCGACGGCGTGGCCTACCTCGACCATGCGGCCTCCACGCCCATGCTGCCCGAGGCCGTCGAGACGGTGACCGCCGCGGTGACCGCGGCCCTGTCCGCGGCCGGCAACGCGTCGTCGCTGCACACCGCCGGACGGCACGCGCGCCGCGTCGTCGAGGAGTCCCGCGAGCGCCTGGCCGCGGCGGTGGGTGCCCGCCCCTCCGAGGTCGTGTTCACGGGCAGCGGCACCGAGAGCGACAACCTGGCCGTCAAGGGGATCTGGTGGTCGCGCCGCGACGCCGACCCGCGCCGCACCCGCATCCTGGCCAGCGCGGTGGAGCACCACGCGGTGCTCGACGCGGCGCAGTGGCTCGCCGACCACGAGGGCGCGACGGTCGAGTGGCTCGAGGTCGACGGGCAGGGGCGGGTGCACCCCGACGTCCTGCGCGAGGCCGTCGAGCGCGACCCCTCCGACGTCGCGCTGGTCAGCGTCATGTGGGCCAACAACGAGGTCGGCACCGTGCAGCCGGTGCGCCGGCTCGCCGACGTCTGCCACGAGTTCGGGATCCCGATGCACAGCGACGCCGTGCAGGCCGTCGGCCAGCTGCACGTCGACGTCGCAGCCAGCGGGGTCGATGCGCTGACCCTCACCGGCCACAAGTTCGGCGGCCCGCTGGGCGTCGGCGCGCTGGTGCTGGGGCGCGAGGTGTCCTGCACTCCGCTGCTGCACGGCGGCGGCCAGGAGCGCGACGTGCGCTCCGGCACCCTCGACACCCCGGCCGTGGCGGGGCTGGCGGTGGCGGCGGCCCTGGCCGTCGAGCGCCAGCCGGTGCTGCACGCCCGGCTGTCGGCCCTGCGCGACGAGCTGGTCCGACGGGTCTCGGAGGCGGTGCCCGGCGTGGTGCTGAACGGCGTGCCCGTCCCCTCGCCCGACCGGCTGCCCGGCAACGCCCACTTCTCGTTCCCCGACTGCGAGGGCGACTCGCTCCTGCTGCTGCTCGACGCCCGGGGCGTCGAGGTGTCCACCGGCTCCGCGTGCTCCGCGGGAGTGGCCCGGCCCTCGCACGTCCTGCTCGCCATGGGGGCCGACGAGGACCTCGCCCGCAGCTCCCTGCGCTTCTCCCTCGGCCACACCTCGACCGCGGCCGACGTCGACGCCCTCGTGGAGGTCCTGCCGTCGGTCGTCGAGCGGGCCCGCCGGGCCGTCCTGCGGTGAGGCTGCTCGCCGCGCTGTCCGGCGGGGTCGACTCCGCGGTGGCCGCCGCCCTCGCCGTCGAGGCCGGGCACGACGTCACCGCCGTGCACCTCGCCCTGTCCACCGCGCCCGCGACCCTGCGCACGGGCTCGCGCGGCTGCTGCTCCAAGGAGGACGCCCGCGACGCCGGCCGGGTGGCCGACGTGCTCGGGCTGCCGTTCTACGTCTGGGACCTCGCCGCGCGGTTCCGCGCGGAGGTCGTCGACGACTTCGTCGCCGAGTACGCCGCCGGCCGCACGCCGAACCCGTGCCTGCGGTGCAACGAGAAGATCAAGTTCGCCGCGGTGCTCGACCGGGCGCTCGCCCTGGGCTTCGACGCCGTCGTGACCGGCCACCACGCCCGCCTGGCCGACGGCGTCCTGCGGCGGTCCGTCGACCGCGCCAAGGACCAGTCGTACGTCCTCGCCGTCCTGACGCCCGCGCAGCTCGCGGGCACCGTGCTGCCGCTCGGCGGGCTGACCAAGGCGCAGGTCCGGGCGCACGCCGCGGAGCGGGGGCTCGGCGTCGCCGACAAGCCCGACAGCTCCGACGTCTGCTTCATCGCCGACGGCGACACCGCCGGCTTCCTGCGCTCGCGGCTGGGAGCGCAGCCCGGGCCGGTGGTCGACGCCCTCACCGGCGCCGTCGTCGGCCGCCACGACGGGGCGTACGCCTTCACCGTCGGTCAGCGCCGCGGCCTGTCCCTCACGACCCCGGCAGCCGACGGCCGCCCGCGCTACGTCCTGGGGCTCGAGCCGGTCAGCTCCACCGTCACGGTCGGGCCGCGCGAGGCGCTCGAGGTCGAGGAGGTGCGGGCCCAGCGCCCGCGTGCCCTCACGGCGCTGGACCTCCCGCTCTCGTGCGAGGTGCAGCTGCAGGCGCACGGCCGGCCGCACCCCTGCACCGTCGCAGCGGACGGCGACGGCTGGCGCATCTCGCTCGCCTCGCGCGTCACGCGTCCGGCCGCCGGGCAGGCGGCCGTGCTGTACGACGGCGACCGCGTGCTCGGCAGCGCCACGGTCAGCGGCTGACCCGTGGGCGCCGACCAGGGTGGGGCCGTGTCGCCGGACGTGCAGCGCTGGGGCGCGGCCACCGGCGTCGGGAGCTGGCCCGGCACCGATCCGCTCGAGGCGGCCCGCACGGTGCTCGGGGAGCTGCCGGACCTGCCGTTCCTGCCCGAGCTGCCGGCCCGTGGCGCCCACGCCGACGTCACCGGCCGCAGCACGGCCCTGCTGGCGGACCTGCCGGTCGACCTGCAGCCGAGCGGCTGGCGGCTGGTCGGGCGGGCCTCGCGCGACGGGCGGCGGGCCGCCGACCTGCTGGCCCGTGACCTCGACGCGCTCGAGGAGGCCGCCGCGGACGGCCCCCCGCCGGCGCTCAAGGCGTCGTGCGCCGGTCCCTGGACGCTCGCCGCTTCGCTGGAGCTGCCCCGCGGCGAGCGGGTGCTCGCCGACCCGTCGGCCGTCGACGACCTGGCCGCCTCCCTCGCCGAGGGCCTGCGCCTGCACCTCGCCGACCTCGCCCGCCGGCTGCCCGGCACCCGCGTCGTCCTGCAGCTCGACGAGCCGTCGCTGCCGGCCGTGCTCGCCGGTCGGGTGCCGACGGCGAGCGGCTTCGGCGCGCTGCGCGCACCCGACGTGCAGCGTGCCGTCGAGGTCCTGCGCACCGTGCTGTCGGTGGGGGTCGGCCCCGTCGTGCACTGCTGCGCCCCGGCGCCGCCGCTGGAGCTGCTGCGCAGGGCGGGCGCGTCCGGCCTGAGCATCGACGCGACCCTCCTGACACCGCGCGACGACGACGCGGTGGGCGAGGCCCTCGACGACGGTGCCGGGCTGCTGCTGGGGCTGGTGCCCTCCGTCGACGACCGCCTCGCCGACCTCGGCGCGGTGGGCGCACCGGCGCGTGCGCTCCGGCGCCGCCTCGGCGTCGGCCCGGACCGCTTCGCCTCCTCGGTCGTCGTCACACCCACCTGCGGCCTGGCCGGAGCGAGCCCGGCCGGTGCGCGGCGGGCTCTGCGCGCGTGCGTCGAGCTCGCCCGGCGCCTGCCCGAGGAGCTGTCGACAGGAGCGGGGGGCGCGGGGTGAGCGAGCTCGTCGAGGGGGTGCCGGTCGCGGCGCTCGAGCGGCACGCCGAGCTGTCCCGCACGGTGGAGGAGCACGCCTTCCGCTACTACGTGCTCGACGCGCCGAGCGTGGGAGACGGCGAGTACGACGCGCTGCTGCGCGAGATCGAGGCGCTGGAGCAGGCGCACCCGTCGCTGCGCACGCCGGACAGTCCCACGCAGAAGGTGATGGGCACGTTCTCGACCGACTTCGAGCCGGTCGCCCACCTCGAGCGGCTGATGTCGCTCGGCAACGTCTTCACCGCCGACGAGCTGCGCGAGTGGGCCGCCCGCGCCCGCAAGGAGGCGCCCGCGGCCCGCTGGCTCTGCGAGCTCAAGATCGACGGCCTGGCCGTGGCGCTGGTCTACCGCGACGGCCGGCTCGTGCGGGCGGCGACCCGCGGCGACGGACGGACCGGTGAGGACATCACGCCGAACGTCCGCACGCTGCGCAGCGTGCCTGCCCGACTGGTCGGGCAGGAGGTCCCGCCGCTGCTCGAGGTGCGCGGGGAGGTGTTCCTCGCGACCGCGGACTTCACGGCGCTCAACGAGCGGCTGACCGCCGAGGGCAAGGCGCCGTTCGCCAACCCCCGCAACGCCGCGGCCGGCAGCCTGCGCCAGAAGGACCCCCGGGTCACCGCGTCCCGCCCGCTGTCGCTGACCCTGCACGGCATCGGCGCCCGGGAGGGCTGGGAGCCGCAGACCCAGAGCGGTGCCTACGCGCAGCTCGCCGGCTGGGGGCTGCCGGTCTCGGCGCACGCCGAGGTGTTCGACGACCTCGACGGGGTGCTCGGCTACATCGCCCGGTGGGGCGAGCACCGGCACGACGTCGAGCACGAGATCGACGGCGTGGTGGTCAAGGTCGACCAGGTGCCGCTGCAGCGCCGGCTGGGCGCCACGAGCAGCGCCCCGCGCTGGGCGGTCGCCCACAAGTACCCGCCGGAGGAGGCCACGACGAAGCTCCACGACATCCGGGTCAACGTCGGGCGCACGGGCCGGGTGACGCCGTTCGCCTACATGGAGCCGGTGCAGGTCGGCGGGGTCATGGTCAAGCTCGCGACGCTGCACAACCAGGACGAGGTCAAGCGCAAGGACGTCCGCATCGGCGACACGGTCGTCGTGCGCCGCGCCGGCGACGTCATCCCCGAGGTCGTGGGGCCGGTGCTGGCGCTGCGCGACGAGGCGGCGGTGCGCGAGTTCGTGATGCCGACGTCCTGTCCCGAGTGCGGCACCGCGCTCAGCCGGCCGGAGGGAGAGGTCGACGTCCGCTGCCCCAACACCGTGTCCTGTCCCGCGCAGCTGCGGGAGTCGGTGTTCCACTTCGCCGGCCGCGGCGCCCTGGACATCGACGGCCTGGGCTACGAGACCGCCATCGCGCTGCTGCAGGCCGGTCGCCTGCGCGACGTGGGGGACGTCTTCTCCCTCACCCCCGCGTCGTTCGAGGGGCTGCGCGGCTTCGGCGCCAAGAAGGTCGAGCAGATCCTGCGGGGCATCGCGGCGGCCCGGGACCGGCCGATCTGGCGCCTGCTCGTCGGCCTGTCGATCCGCCACGTCGGGCCCACCGCCGCGCAGGACGTCGCCCGGCAGTTCCGGACGATGGACGCCGTCATGGCCGCGAGCCCCGAGGAGCTGGCCGCGGTGGAGGGCGTCGGCCCGGTCGTCGCGAGGTCCCTGCACGCGTGGTTCGCCGATCCCCGGCACCGCGAGATCGTCGAGCGCATCCGCGCGGGCGGGGCACGCTTCGCCGACGAGGGCTCCGACGAGGGGCCCCGGCCGCTGGAGAGCGTCACCGTCGTCATCACCGGCACGCTCGCCTCCTACAGCCGCGACGGGGCGACCGAGGCCGTGCAGGAGCGCGGCGGGAAGGTGACCGGCAGCGTGAGCAAGAAGACCGACTTCGTCGTCGTCGGCACCGACCCGGGCGCCAGCAAGCACGACAAGGCGGTCAAGCTCGGGGTGCCGATCCTCGACGACGACGGCCTGCGCGTGCTCCTCGAGCAGGGCGCCGAGGCGGCGCGGGCGGTCGCCGTCGCCCCTGCCGACCCGCCCGGCACGGACCCGCACGGGGAGCCGGCGCCCTCGGCAAGGGACGTCTGAGGACGTGGACGAGCCGGTCGGCAGGTCGGTGTCGTCGTCAGTGACGTCGCTGTCGCCGGCCTGCTGCGCTCAGGTGGCCGTGACGATGTCCCCCGCCGCCAGGCGGGCGGCGTCGGCGCTCGCGTCGTCGGGCTGCTCCTGCGAGTCGCGCTCGGCGGCCACGCGCCGCTGGTAGTGGCTGACCTCCTTGGCGACCTGCTCCTCGTCCCAGCCCAGGACGCCGGCCATCAGGCGGGCTGCCGGCTCGGCGCAGGCCAGGCCGCGGTCCCACGTCTCGATCGACAGCCGGGTGCGGCGGGCCAGGACGTCGTCGAGGTGGCGCGCCCCCTCGTGCGAGGCGGCGTAGACCACCTCCACGCGCAGGTAGTCCTCGCTGCCCTCCAGCGGCTCGCCGAGCGAGGGGTCGTCGGCGACGAGCGCGAGCAGGTCGGTGATCAGCGTGCCCTGCCGGCGCAGCAGGTGCTCGATGCGCGCCACGTGCAGCCCGGACTGCGCGGCCAGGACGTGCCGCTGGTTCCACATCGCCGCGAAGCCCTCCGCGCCGACCAGCGGCACGCGGTCGGTCACCGAGTCGGGGACCTTGCCGTCGAGCGCCCGCGCGGCCTCGTCGACGGCGTCCTGCGCCATGACGCGGTAGGTCGTGTACTTGCCGCCCGCGACGACGACGAGCCCCGGAGCCGGGTGGGCGACGACGTGCTCGCGGGACAGCTTGCTCGTCGCGTCCGACTCGCCGGACAGCAGCGGCCGCAGCCCGGCGTAGACGCCCTCGACGTCGGCGTGCGTCAGGGGGGTGCGCAGGACGTCGTTGACGCGCTCGAGGATGTAGTCGATGTCACGGGCGGTCGCCGCCGGATGGGCCTTGTCGTGCGACCAGGGCGTGTCGGTCGTCCCGACGATCCAGTGGCGGCCCCACGGGATGACGAACAGCACGCTCTTCTCGGTGCGCAGGATCAGACCGGTCGTCGACTGGATGCGGTCGCGCGGGACCACCAGGTGGACGCCCTTGCTGGCCTGCACCTTGATCTGCCCGCGCTCGGCGACCATGCCCTGCGTGTCGTCGGTCCAGACGCCGGTGGCGTTGATGACCTGCGAGGCCCGCACGTCGAAGTCGCGGCCGGTCTCGAGGTCGCGCAGCCGCGCACCGGTCACCCGCTCGCCCTCGCGCAGGAAGCGGACGACCCGCACCCGGTTGGCGCACAGCACGCCGTACGCCGCGGCCGTCCGCGCGATCATCATGACGTGCCGCGCGTCGTCGATCTGCCCGTCGTAGTACTGGATCGCGCCGGTCAGGCTCGACTTCTTCAGGCACGGCGCCTCGCGCAGCGCCCGTCGGCGGCTCATGTGCTTGTGCACCGGCATGCCGCGGGCGCGCCCGGCGCCGACCATCGCCATCACGTCGTAGAGGGCGATGCCGGCGCCGACGTACGGCCGCTCCCACCCGCGGTGGCGCAGGGGGTAGAGGAACGGCACCGGACGGGCGAGGTGCGGCGCCAGCCGGTCGAGGTGCAGACCGCGCTCCTTGAGCGCCTCCTTGACCAGCGCGAAGTCGAGCATCTCGAGGTAGCGCAGGCCGCCGTGCAGCAGCTTGCTCGAGCGGCTCGAGGTGCCGCTGGCCCAGTCGCGGGCCTCGACCATGCCGACCCGCAGGCCCCGGGTGACCGCGTCGAGCGCGCAGCCGGTGCCCACGACGCCGCCACCCACGACCAGGACGTCGAGCCCGCCGGCCTGCATGTCGGCCATCGCCTGCTCCCGCGACTGCGGGGACAGCGCGCCGGTGCGGGTCGCCGTGCTCGACAGCCGGAGGTCGGGGCTCATTCGACGTCCACCCAGTCGAGGGTGCGTTGCACGGCCTTCTTCCAGCCGGCGTAGCCCTCCTCGCGCCTGCCCTCGTCCCACTGGGGCGTCCAGCGCTCGTCCTCGTTCCAGTTCGCGGCGAGCTCGTCGGTGTCCTTCCAGAACCCGACCGCCAGTCCGGCGGCGTACGCCGCGCCCAGCGCCGTCGTCTCCGCGACGACCGGCTTGCTCACCGGCACGCCGAGGATGTCGGCCTGCAGCTGCATGCACAGCTTGTTGGCCGTCACGCCGCCGTCGACCTTGAGCACGTCGAGGTCGACGCCGGAGTCCTTGGCCATCGCCTCGACGACGTCGCGGCTCTGGTAGCAGATCGCCTCCAGGGTGGCCCGTGCGAGGTGCGCGTTGCTGTTGAAGCGCGAGAGCCCGACGATCGCGCCGCGGGCGTCCGAGCGCCAGTAGGGCGCGAACAGCCCGGAGAAGGCGGGCACGAAGTAGATGCCGCCGTTGTCGTCGACCTGGCTCGCCAGCGACTCGCTCTGCGAGGCGCCGCTGATGATGCCGAGCTGGTCGCGCAGCCACTGCACGGCCGAGCCGGTGACCGCGATCGAGCCCTCGAGCGCGTAGACCGGCTTCGAGCCGGCGAGCTGGTAGCACACCGTCGTGAGCAGACCGGCCTTCGAGCGGACGAGCTCCTCGCCGGTGTTGAGCAGCATGAAGTTGCCGGTGCCGTAGGTGTTCTTGGCCTGGCCCGGGGCGAAGCAGACCTGGCCGACCGTGGCGGCCTGCTGGTCGCCCAGCACTCCGGTCAGCGGCACGTCCCCGCCCAGCGGGCCCTTGACCCGGATCACCCCGAAGCCCTCGCGGTCCGAGGACGGCCGGATGGTCGGCAGCATCGAGCGGGGGATGCCGAAGAAGCCGAGCAGCTCGTCGTCCCAGTCGAGCGTCTCGAGGTCCATGAGCATCGTGCGGCTGGCGTTGGTGACGTCGGTGACGTGCAGTCCGCCCTCGACCCCGCCGGTGAGGTTCCAGGTGAGCCAGGTGTCGGTGTTGCCGAAGACCGCGTCGCCCCGCTCGGCTGCAGCGCGCACGCCGTCGACGTTCTCGAGGATCCACTGCACCTTGCCGGCGGAGAAGTACGTCGCCGGCGGCAGGCCGGCCTTCTGGCGGATGACGTCGCCCTTGCCCTCGCGCTCGAGCGCCGAGGCGATGCGGTCGGTGCGGGTGTCCTGCCAGACGATCGCGTTGTAGTACGGACGGCCCGTCCTGCGGTCCCAGACGACGGCGGTCTCGCGCTGGTTGGTGATGCCGCAGGCGGCCAGGTCGGACGCGGACAGGCTCTTGCTGTCCATCGCACTGCGCACCACCGAGACGGTGCGCTCCCAGATCTCCACCGGGTTGTGCTCGACCCAGCCCGCTCTCGGCAGGATCTGCTCGTGCTCGAGCTGGTACTTGCCCTGCTCGTTCCCCTCGTGGTCGAAGATCATGAAGCGAGTGCTGGTCGTGCCCTGGTCCACTGCTCCCACGAAGTCAGCCACGGGTCCACTCCTCGGTCGGACGTCGTCACGGCCGGTCAGTCGCGCACGGTCCGGAGGATCCCTGTCAGGTCACCAGGCGTCGGCGCACGGTATGAGTCAGCGGGCGGTGGCGCAAGGCCGGTTCGACCCGGGTGCCCGCCGCGCAGTGACGCAGGTCACCGGCGTCGGCCGTCGGCGGGTCGGCCCCGGCCCTCGGGTGCGGGGGGTGTCCTCACGGCACCGGCACGCCCGCGTCGGCGACACCGGCCACGGTCGCGGCGATGCCGGCCAGGTGGGTCAGGCGCAGGACCTCCGACGCCCGGAAGCGCGGTCCGCCGGGTCGTCCCAGCAGCACCGCCCGGTCGGGGGAGCCCACCGGCGCGGCGGCCAGCTCCGTGCCGAGCGCGTCCCAGCGCTCCGGCACCCAGGCCGCGCGGCGGTCGAGCCGGCGGGCCCGCGGCAGCGGCAGCCACGGCAGGTCGAGCCCGTCGACGTCGGGGGCGCCGGGGCTGGCGTCCAGCACGCGCGGGCCGGCCTCGAGCAGCAGCGCCCAGCCGGCCCGGAAGACCCCGGGAGCGTGGGCCACCAGCAGCGACGGGCCGTCGGCGGGGGAGGCCGCGAGCGCGTCGACCAGCTCGAGGTCGCGGTGCAGGTCGCCCGCACCGTGGTAGGGCCGCAGCGACTCCACGACGACGCCGGGGACGCGCTGCGCCGCCGTGATCAGGGTGTCGGCCAGGCCGCCGGTCGGCAGCGCGACGACGAGGTCGTCGACGGCCCCGTCGGGACCGCGCTCGACGACGTCGAGGCTGAGGATGTCGCCGCCCGCCTCGCCCAGGGCGGTCGCGACGGCTCCCAGCATGCCGGGACGGTCCGGCAGGACCACCCGCAGCAGGTACGACATGGCCCGCCTCCTGTTCCCCGGGTCGCCCGGCGCCCGACCAGTGTCGCTGCCGCCGGTTGCGCAGCGGTTGCGTCGCCGTGACGGCTGCCGTCGGCGGCGGTCCCTAGACTCGGACGACCCCTCGACCACCGCCCGGACCGGGACAGGAGCCGCATGCCCGAGATCACCCGCGAGGAGGTCGCGCACCTCGCGCGGCTGTCGCGGCTCGCCCTCGACGACGCCGAGCTCGACGGCCTGGCCGCGCAGCTCGACGTCATCCTCGCGGCCGTCGCGCAGATCTCGCAGGTGACCGACGCCGCCGACGTCCCGCCGACGACCCACGCGGTGCCGCTCGAGAACGTCACGCGGCCCGACGTCGTGCGCCCGTCCCTCCGGCGCGAGGACGTGCTCGCCGGAGCCCCCGCCGCCGAGGACGGGCGCTTCCGGGTGCCGCGGATCCTCGACGACTCGGCCTGACGATGACCGACCTGACCCGCCTCACCGCCGTCGAGACGGCCGCCGCCGTCGCGAGCAGGGACGTCAGCGCCGTCGAGGTCGCCCGGGCCCACCTCGACCGGATCGCCGCCGTCGACGGCGCCGTGCACGCCTTCCTGCACGTCGACGCCGACGGCGCCCTGGCGCAGGCGGCCCGCGTGGACGCGGGCGAGGTGACCGGGCCGCTCGCCGGGGTCCCGCTCGCCCTCAAGGACGTGATCGTCACCCGGGGCGTCCCCACGACGGTCGGGTCGCGGATCCTCGAGGGCTGGCGGCCGCCCTACGACGCGACCGTCACGACCCGGCTGCGGGACGCCGGCGTGGTGGTGCTCGGCAAGACCAACATGGACGAGTTCGCGATGGGCTCGTCCACCGAGCACAGCGCCTACGGCCCGACGCACAACCCCTGGGACCTCACCCGGACGCCGGGCGGCAGCGGCGGCGGCTCGGCCGCGGCGGTGGCGGCGTACGAAGCGCCGCTGGGCGTCGGCACCGACACCGGCGGCTCGATCCGCCAGCCCGCGTCGGTCACCGGCACGGTCGGGGTCAAGCCGACCTACGGAGGGGTCTCGCGCTTCGGGCTCGTCGCGTTCTCCAGCTCGCTGGACCAGGCCGGTCCGTGCGCCCGCACCGTGCTCGACGCCGCGCTGCTGCACGAGGCGATCGGCGGGCACGACCCGGCCGACTCGACCTCGATCGACGCGCCCGTCCCGCCGGTGGTGGAGGCGGCCCGCCGCGCGTCGGTGCAGGGCCTGCGGGTCGCCGTCGTGCGCGAGCTCACGGGCGAGGGCTACGAGGCGGGGGTGCAGGAGCGCTTCGACGAGGCCGTCGCGCTGCTGTCCGAGCTCGGCGCCACGGTGACCGAGGTGAGCTGCCCCCACTTCGTGCACGCCCTGCCGGCCTACTACCTCATCGCGCCGTCGGAGGCGTCGTCGAACCTCGCGCGCTTCGACAGCGTCCGCTACGGCCTGCGGGTCGGCGACGACGGCGACCGCTCGCTCGAGGAGGTCATGTCGCTCACCCGCGACGCGGGGTTCGGCGCCGAGGTCAAGCGCCGGATCATCCTCGGCACCTACGCCCTGTCGAGCGGCTACTACGACGCCTACTACGGCCAGGCGCAGAAGGTCCGCACGCTCATCACGCGCGACTTCACCGCCGCCTTCGAGCAGGCCGACGTCCTGGTGTCGCCAGCCTCGCCGGGCGTCGCCTTCCCGCTCGGCGCCAAGCTCGACGACCCGCTCGCGATGTACCGCCAGGACCTCGCGACCATCCCGTCGAACCTCTACGGCGGCCCGGCGATGTCGCTGCCGGTGGGGCTGTCCGAGGGCCTGCCGGTGGGGCTGCAGGTCATGGCGCCCACCATGCGCGACGACCTGCTCTACCAGGTGGGCGGCGCGCTCGAGGCCGCCCTGCACGACCGATGGGGCGGGCCGCTGCTCGCGTCCGCACCCGAGCTGGAGGCTGCACGTGCCTGACCTGTTCTCCGTCAGCGTCGAGCGGGTCGTCCCGGCCTCGCCGCAGGAGGTCTTCGACCTGCTCGCCGACGCGCGCCGCCACCCCGAGATCGACGGGGGCGGCTCGGTCCGCGAGGCGGTCGACGCCCCCGACCGGCTGCACCGCGGCGCCCGCTTCGGCATGCGCATGCACATGGGCGGGCCCTACTCCATGACCAGCACGGTCATCGAGTTCGAGGAGCAGCGCCGGATCGCCTGGCAGCCACGGCCGACGCGGTCGCTGTTCGCGACGGTGATCGGCGGGCGGGTGTGGCGCTACGAGCTGACGCCGGTCGAGGGCGGCACCCTGGTGCGCCAGACCTGGGACATCCGGTCGGAGCGCTTCCCGCCGGCCCTGCTGGCCTACCGGTGGCGAGCCAGGCAGGACATGGAGCAGACGCTCGTCCGCCTGGAGGAGCGGTTCCGGTGACCGTCCCGTACGACCAGGCGCTGTCGGAGTTCGAGGCGGTCATCGGCCTGGAGACCCACGTCGAGCTCGGCACGGCCGCGAAGATGTTCTGCGGGTGCGACACGAGCTTCGGCGCCGAGCCCAACACCCACACCTGCCCGGTCTGCCTGGGCCTGCCGGGGGCGCTGCCGGTCGTCAACGCGCAGGCGATCGAGTCGACGATCCGCATCGGGCTGGCGCTGCACTGCGACATCGCCGCCTGGTGCCGCTTCGCGCGCAAGAACTACTTCTACCCCGACATGCCGAAGAACTTCCAGACCTCGCAGTACGACGAGCCGCTGTGCACCGGCGGCTACCTCGACGTCGACGTCCCGGGCGAGGACGGCACACCCGAGGTGGTGCGGGTGCCGATCGAGCGGGTCCACCTCGAGGAGGACACCGGCAAGTCGCTGCACGTCGGCGGGGCGACGGGCCGCATCCACGGCGCGTCGCACTCGCTGGTCGACTACAACCGGGCCGGCATCCCGCTGGTGGAGATCGTCACCCGGCCGGTCGTCGGCACCGGTCCCCGGGCGGCCGAGGTGGCGCGCGCCTACGTCGCCGAGCTGCGCGACGTCCTGCGCGGGCTCGGGGTGTCGGACGTGCGCATGGAGCAGGGGTCCCTGCGCTGCGACGTCAACGTCTCGCTCAACCGCCCGGGCCAGCCCTGGGGCACGCGGTCGGAGACCAAGAACGTCAACTCCCTGCGGTCGGTCGAGCGCGCCGTCCGTTCCGAGGTCGAGCGCCAGGCCGCCCGCCTGCGCGACGGCGAGCGGATCGTGCAGGAGACGCGGCACTTCCACGAGGACACCGGGCTGTCGACGCCGGGGCGCTCGAAGGAGGAGGCGACCGACTACCGCTACTTCCCCGAGCCCGACCTCGCGCCCGTCGCGCCGGATCCGGCCTGGGTGGCCGAGCTGCGCGCCGCGCTGCCCGATCCGCCGTCCGTGCGTCGCAAGCGGCTGACGGCCGAGCTGGGCCTGTCGGCGCGGGACAGCGCCGCCATGGTCAACGCCGGTGTGCTCGACCTGGTGCTGGCCACGGTCGAGGCCGGTGCTCCGGCTGCCGAGGCGCGCAACATGTGGCTGGGCCCGCTGGCCCAGGCCGCGAACACCCGTGGGGTGGAGGCGGCCGACCTGCCGGTGGCACCGGCGCAGGTCGCCCGGGTCGTCGAGCTGGTCTCGTCCGGGGCGCTGACCGCGGGGCTCGCGCGCCAGGTCGTCGACGGCGTGCTGGCCGGCGAGGGCGAGCCCGACGACGTGGTGGCGGGTCGCGGCCTGGCCGTCGTCTCCGACGAGGGCGCGCTGGGCGAGGCGGTCGACGCGGCGCTGGCCGCTCAGCCGGCCGTCGCCGAGAAGGTGCGCGCCGGCAAGGTGCAGGCGGTCGGCGCGCTGGTGGGCGCGGTCATGAAGGCCACCCGCGGGCAGGCCGACGCCCCGGTCGTGCGCCGCCTGCTGCTGGAGCGGCTCGGCGTCGAGGGCTGACGGGCGCGGGCTCAGCCCTCGGTCGTGCGCGGCGTCGGGCCGGTGGCCACGGGCTCCTCGCGCTCGGGCCGGCGGGGTTCGGTGAGCTCGGGCCGGCGGGGCTCAGGCCGTCGGGGACCAGGCTCGTCGAGCTCGTCGGCGTCGAGGACGACCGTCTGCGGCTCGACCCGCACCGACGTCCGGCGCCGCCCGTCCGGCAGCGGCGGCACCGGCGGCTCGTCGTGGGGCTGCTCGTCGCGGGCAGCGTGCGCGGCCACCCGCTCCCGGTGGCGACGGCGTGCCAGCAGGATCGCGTTGAGCTCGGAGCCGATGAGCAGCGAGGCGCACAGCAGGTAGAACCAGCTCATCAGGATCAGTCCGCCACCGAGCGCGCCGAAGACCGGTGAGGTCGTGACGACGGTGTTGACGTACAGGCTCAGGCCGTACGACGCGGCGAGCCACAGCACGGTGGTCAGCACGCCGCCCGGGAGGTGGTGGCGCCAGCGCGACCGCCGGGCCGGGGCGAAGTGCTGCATCGTCGTCGCCCAGACCACGAGGGACAGCAGCGCCACCGGGCCCCGCGTCCAGGACCACAGCACGGCGTAGGCCGAGTCGAGCCCGACGCTGGAGACGACCTCCTCGGCGCGTCCGAACAGCGGGCCGATGACGAGCAGCGTCACGGCCAGCGCGCCGGTGAGCACGGTGCCCGCGCCGAGCAGCAGCCCGAGCAGCCGGCGGCGCCACCACCCGCGCGTCTCGGGCACGTCGTAGGTGATGTTGACGGTGTTGACGAGCGTGGCGAACGCCGTCGCGAGGGAGAACAGCGCGAGCAGCGAGGCGACGGTCAGCGTCGAGCCGCTGCTCTCGAACAGGGCGCGCACGGTGTCGACGGCGGGGCGGGCGGTGTCGGTGAGCACGTCGTCGAGGAAGTCGAGCACGCTCTGCTCGACCCGCAGGGCGTTGTCCCGACCGATGATCAGGCGCAGCTGGCCGAGCACGGACGTCGCGACCAGCAGCGCCGGGAACAGCGTCAGGACGGCGAAGAACGCCGTCTCCGCGGCCAGGCCCAGCAGCCGGTCGCGGTCGGCCTTGTGGACGATCTCGACGACCAGGCGCACGAACCAGTCGTAGGGGTTGCCGGCCGGCGTGCGCGCCGCCTCCTGCGCCGTGACCGCCGCGCGCAGCTCCGACGCCTGACGGCTGGTGACGCTGGTGGGCGTCAGGGGCTCCGGGCGGACTCGCACGTGCCCATGCTCCCCGATCGCAGGCCGCTGCGCCGTCAGGTGGCGGGAAGTCGCAGCACCCGGTCGTCGTCGTCCTGCGGGTCGCCGCGTCCGTCGCGGTTGCTGGTGAGCGCCCAGAGCGTTCCGTCGGGTGCCGCCTGCACGGCACGCAGCCGGCCGAACTCCCCGTCGTACAGCGCCCGCGGCTCGCCGGCGCCCCCTCGTCCGTCGAGCGGCACCCGCCACAGCCGCTGCCCGCGCAGGGCCGCGACGTACAGCGTGTCGCCGACGACCGTCGCCCCGCTCGGGGAGGCCTCGGAGGTCTCCCACGTCGTCACGGGCTCGAGGAAGCGGCCGCCGCCGCTGCCCGCTCCCTCGACCTCGGGCCAGCCGCCGTTGCTGCCCTCGACGACCTGGTTGACCTCGTCGAAGCGGTTCTGGCCGAACTCCACGGCGTAGGCGCGGCCGGCGTCGTCCCAGGCCAGGCCCTGCACGTTGCGGTGGCCACGGGAGAAGACCAGCGAGCCCGCGGCCTCGGCCGGCTGGCCGTCGGGCGTCATGCGCAGGACCTTGCCGCCCAGCGAGCGGGGGTCCTGCGACAGGGAGGTGTCCCCGGTGTCGCCGGTGCCGGCGTAGAGCAGTCCGTCCGGGCCGAAGGCCAGGCGCCCGCCGTTGTGGATCGTCCCCTTGGGGATGCCGGTCAGGACCGGCTCGAGGCGCTCGGGCGTGTCGGTGCGCAGGCGGACGATGCGGTTGTCCTGCTCGGTGGTGACGTACAGGTAGACCAGGCGGTCCTGCGCGTAGGTCGGGCTGACGGCGAGGCCGAGCAGCCCGCCCTCGCCCTGCGGCGCGGCCTGCTCGACGGTCGTCAGCTCGACCGGCCGGCCACCGGTCGCCGGGATGCGCAGCACGCGGGCGGTGTCGCGCTCGGTGACCAGCGCCTCGCCGTTCGGCAGGAACCCCAGGCCCCACGGCGCCTCCAGGCCGGTGACCAGCACCTCGGGTCCCGACAGCGGAGCGGGCGGAGGTGCGGCGGAGGGGGTCGCCGCGCCGGACGGCCCGGCGCCGGGGCTGGGTGCTGCGGTCGTCGGTGCTGCGGTCGGAGGTGCTGCGGACGACGGTGCTGCGGACGCTGAGGGGGCGGCGGCGTCCGGCGTGGCCTCCTCGCCGGAGCAGGCGGCGGTCAGCGTGGCGAGGGCAGCTGCCGCCACGGTCACCGCGACGGTCCGCCGGGCGGGCGGGCGAGGGGTCAGGGTTCGCACGCGGGGCTCGCTCTCGTACGGGATCGTTGCTGCGTCCAACGGCGGCAGCGACCGGGTCGTGCCCCGCCGGTCGGCTCAACCGCCGGCGGGCGGGTCCTGCGGCCGGGCGCGTCCGAGCTCCGACGCCGCGTCGCGCAGGGCGGGCAGGTCGCGCCGCGACAGGGCGGTCATCGGCAGCGGCCGCGCGCCGGAGCGCAGCAGCCGCACGAACCCGCGGCGGGGCACCGAGAACCCCTCCACCGCCGACCACGGCAGCCGGTGCATCGCCAGGCCGTTGCACACCCCGAGACCGGCGGGGGCCACCACCACCCGCGCGCGCAGGACCCAGACGGCGCAGGCCACCGGCAGGAGCACGACGCCGTTCAGCCAGCCCGACGAGGCGGCCAGCGGGAGGCTGCCGAGGAACAGCACGAGCACGGGCAGCAGGGCGATGCGGTCGGGGCCGAAGCGACGCCTGCCCGCGGTCTGCGGCGTGGTCACGACAGGATCGTCGCACCTGTCGCCCCCACGCACCCGTCCGCGCGGCGCGCCTATCCTCGTCGCGTGAGCACTGGAGCGCCCGCCGGCAAGCCCCGCAGCCACGACGTCACGCAGGGGGACCGCCGGGCTCCGGCCCGGGCGATGCTGCGCGCCGTCGGCCTCACCGACGACGACGTCGACAAGCCGCAGATCGGCGTCGCCTCGTCGTGGAACGAGATCACCCCGTGCAACCTGTCGCTGGACCGGCTGGCCAAGGCGGCGAAGACCGGCGTGCGGCAGGCCGGTGGCTTCCCGATGGAGTTCGGCACCATCTCGGTGTCCGACGGCATCTCGATGGGCCACGAGGGCATGCGCGCCTCGCTCGTGTCGCGCGAGGTCATCGCCGACTCGGTCGAGACCGTCGTGTTCGCCGAGCGCCTCGACGGCACGGTGACGCTCGCCGGCTGCGACAAGTCCCTGCCCGGCATGCTCATGGCCGCCGCGCGCCTCGACCTGGCGAGCGTGTTCGTCTACGCCGGCTCGACGCTGCCCGGCAAGCTCAAGGGGCTCGACGGCGAGGACCGCGACCTCACCATCATCGACGTGTTCGAGGGCGTCGGCGCGTGCGCCCGCGGGCTGATCAGCCGCGACGAGCTGACGGCGATCGAGAAGGCCGCCTGCCCCGGTGAGGGGGCCTGCGGCGGCATGTACACCGCCAACACGATGGCCGCGGCCGCCGAGGCGCTCGGCATGGCGCTGCCCGGCTCGGCCGCGCCGCCCGCTCCCGACCGGCGCCGCGACGACATCGCCGTGCGCTCCGGCGAGGCGGTCGTCCGGCTCGTCACCGCGGGCATCACCGCTCGCAAGATCATGACGCGGGAGGCGTTCGAGAACGCGATCACGGTCGTCATGGCGCTCGGCGGGTCCACGAACGCCGTCCTGCACCTGCTGGCCATCGCCCACGAGGCCCGCGTCGAGCTCACCCTCGACGACTTCAACCGCATCGGCGACCGCGTGCCGCACCTGGCCGACGTCAAGCCGTTCGGGCGCTACGTCATGACCGACATCGACCGTGTCGGCGGCGTGCCGGTGGTGATGAAGGCGCTGCTCGACGCCGGGCTCCTGCACGGCGACGCGCTCACCTGCACGGGCCGCACCCTCGCGGAGAACTTCGCCGACATGGAGATCCCGCCGCTCGACGGCGAGGTCGTCCGCGAGCTGTCCAACCCGATGCACCGGACCGGTGGCCTGACGATCCTGCGCGGATCGCTCGCCCCCGACGGGGCGGTCGTCAAGAGCGCCGGCTTCGACGGCGACGTCTTCTCGGGCCCCGCGCGGGTCTTCGACGGCGAGCAGGGCGTCATGGACGCCCTCGAGGCCGGCACCCTCGACAAGGGCTGCGTCGTCGTCATCCGCTACGAGGGCCCGAAGGGCGGCCCCGGCATGCGCGAGATGCTGATGGTCACCAGCGCGATCAAGGGCGCCGGCCTGGGCAAGGACGTGCTGCTGCTGACCGACGGCCGCTTCTCGGGCGGTACGACCGGGCTCTGCGTCGGGCACGTCGCGCCGGAGGCGACCGACGGCGGTCCCATCGCGCTGGTCGCGGAGGGCGACACCGTGCGGCTCGACCTGGGTGCCCGCACGCTCGACCTGCTGGTCGACGCCGAGGAGCTGGAGCGGCGGCGGGCCGGCTGGAAGCCGCTCGAGCCGCGCTACACGACCGGCGTGCTCGGCAAGTACGCCAAGCTCGTCGGCTCGGCCGCCCAGGGCGCGATCACGGGCTGACCGGGAGGCCGGCCGGCCGGGCGTCGCCGCTCGGAGATGTGGTGATCTCGCACGCTGGGGCCGCCTCTCGAGATCACCAGAGCCGTCACGCGTGCAGCACACTGCGCCGGTGGACGTGCCGGCCGCCGTGGTGCAGCGTGCGGCTCTCCTCGGGGCGGCCGGGCAGGCGTGGCTGGCCGGGCTGGACGACCTGGTGCACGAGCTCGAGCGGCGGTGGTCCTTCACCGCCGGAGCGCCGCTCCCGGGCGGCTCGGCCGCCTGCGTCCGGCAGGTGCGCACGGCGGACGGCCGGGACGCGGTCCTCAAGCTCGAGCCGCCCGACCCCGACCTGCTGACCGCCGGACAGATCGAGACGCTCGCGGCCGCTCGCGGGAACGGGTACGTCGAGCTCCTCGCCTCCGACCTCGAGCAGCGGGCACTGCTGCTCGAAGCGCTCGGTGCGCCGATGACGCGGTCGTCCCTGTCGCCGGAGCAGCAGATGGCCCTGCTCTGCCGGATGCTCGTGCGGGCCTGGCAGCTGCCCCGGCCCGACGGAGCGACAACAGAGCAGGCGCGGGAGAAGGCCGGTGTCCTCGCCCAGCTCGTGAGCACGCACTGGGAGGACCTCGGGCGGCCCTGCACGGAGCGGGTCGTCGACGTGGTGCTCGAGATGGCCGCCCGCCGCCGGGCCGGCAGCGACCTCGAGCGGTCGGTCGTCGTGCACGGTGACCCGCACCCCGGCAACGCGCTGCGCGCCGTCCGCCAGCGCCCCGGGGCGGAGGTCGGCTGGGTCTTCGTCGACCCCGACGGCTTCCTCGCCGATCCCGCCTACGACCTCGGTGTGGTGCTGCGGGGGTGGTGCGCCGAGCTGCTCGCCGGGAGCGCCGACGACGCCCTCTCGACCGCTCGCCGCTGGTGCCGCCTGCTGGCCGACCGCTCGGGCATCGACCAGACCGCGATCTGGGAGTGGGGACTGCTCGAGCGCGTCTCCAGCGGCCTGTACCTGCTGCACCTCGGTGCGCTGGAGGAGGGCCGCAGCTACCTGGCATCGGCGGAGCGGCTGGTCCCCGGCGGCTGACGGTGCGGGCGGACCGCCCCGCGTCCGGCGTCCGTCGTGAGCCCCCGCGACCTGGACCGCGCCGCCCGTACGCCCGGCACACGGGCCCCCGCAGCACCGGTCCCAGCGCTTGGGACGGCTGTCTCACTCTCCTTGACTCTGTCGCTGCGGTGGCGCATCGTGTCGGTGTGCTCAGCCTCGTAGTCCCCTAGCGCGCCTGCCGCCCCGGCCGACGCGCTCACCCCTCCGTGCCCGGGCACGAGGGGTCTTTTTTTGCCCAGACGCTGCCAGAGGAAGACCGCTGATGTCCGAGACCCTCACCGGAGCCCAGTCGCTCGTGCGCTCGCTCGAGAGCGTCGGTGCCGAGGTCGTCTTCGGCATCCCCGGGGGCGCGATCCTGCCGGCGTACGACCCGCTGTTCGACAGCCGGCGCCTGCGGCACATCCTCGTCCGCCACGAGCAGGGCGGCGGGCACGCGGCCACCGGCTACGCGCAGGCCACCGGCAAGGTGGGCGTCACGATGGCGACCAGCGGTCCCGGGGCGACGAACCTCGTCACGCCCATCGCCGACGCCTACATGGACAGCGTGCCCCTGGTCGCGATCACCGGGCAGGTGCCGAGCGCCGCGATCGGCACGGACGCCTTCCAGGAGGCCGACATCGTCGGCATCACGATGCCGATCACCAAGCACAACTTCCTGGTGCAGTCGGTCGACGACATCCCGCGCACCATCGCGGAGGCCTTCCACCTGGCCAGCACCGGCCGTCCCGGACCGGTGCTCGTCGACCTGCCCAAGGACGTCCTGCAGGCGCAGGGCGCCTTCGCCTGGCCGCCGGTGCTCGACCTGCCCGGCTACCACCCCACGACGCGCCCGCACGCCAAGCAGATCCGCGAGGCCGCCCGCCTGATCTCCAGCGCCAAGCGCCCGGTGCTGTACGTCGGCGGCGGCGTGCTCAAGGCCCGGGCCGCGGTCGAGCTGCGGGTGCTGGCCGAGCTCACCGGCATCCCGGTCGTCACGACCCTCATGGCCCGCGGCGCGTTCCCCGACAGCCACCCCCAGCACCTGGGGATGCCCGGCATGCACGGCACGGTCGCGGCCGTCACGGCCCTGCAGAAGAGCGACCTGCTCATCTGCCTCGGGGCGCGCTTCGACGACCGCGTCACCGGCAAGCTCGACACCTTCGCGCCGGGTGCCACGGTCATCCACGCCGACATCGACCCGGCCGAGATCGGCAAGAACCGCGCGGCCGACGTGCCGATCGTCGGCGACTGCCGCGAGACCATCGCCGAGCTCGTCCTCGCCGTCCAGGAGCTGTACCGGACCGGGACGCGCGCCGACATCTCCGGCTGGTGGTCGACCCTCGACGGCTGGCGCACCACCTACCCGCTGGGCTTCGAGGAGCCCGAGGACGGCTCGCTGGCCCCCCAGCACGTCGTCTCGCGGATCGGCGCGCTGGCCGGTCCCGAGGCGGTGTACGTCAGCGGCGTCGGACAGCACCAGATGTTCGCCAGCCAGTACATCTCCTACGAGCACCCCTACACCTGGCTCAACTCCGGCGGCCTCGGGACGATGGGGTACGCCGTGCCGGCCGCGATGGGGGCGAAGGTCGGACGGCCCGACGCCACCGTGTGGGCCATCGACGGCGACGGCTGCTTCCAGATGACCAACCAGGAGCTGGTCACCTGCGCCATCGAGGGCATCCCGATCAAGGTCGCCATCATCAACAACGGCAACCTCGGCATGGTGCGGCAGTGGCAGACCCTGTTCTACGAGGGCCGCTACAGCAACACCAACCTGCAGTCCAAGCGCATCCCCGACTTCGTCAAGCTGGCCGACGCCATGGGGTGCGTGGGCCTGCGGTGCGACAGCGCGGCCGAGGTCGACGCCACGATCGAGAAGGCCATGGCGATCGACGACGTGCCGGTCGTCGTCGACTTCCTCGTGGGCACCGACGCCATGGTGTGGCCGATGGTGCCGGCCGGGACGAGCAACGACGAGATCCTCGCCGCCCGCGACACCCGTCCGGTCTGGGACGCCAACGACGTCTGACGCGGCCCGATCAGGACCCGTAGCCCCCGCTCCGAAGCCGACCGGCACACCCGCTGCCGTCCCTGCGACTCCCAGGACCCGCTCATGGCCACCACCCGCCACACCCTGTCGGTCCTCGTCGAGGACAAGCCCGGTGTGCTCGCCCGCGTCGCGTCGCTGTTCAGCCGGCGCGGCTTCAACATCGAGTCGCTGGCCGTCGGGCCGACGGAGCACGCGAGCGTCAGCCGCATGACGATCGTCGTCGCCGTCGAGGACTCGCCCCTCGAGCAGGTGACCAAGCAGCTGAACAAGCTCATCAACGTCCTGAAGATCGTGGAGCTCGACCCCGCGTCGAGCGTGCAGCGCGAGCTGCTGCTCGTGAAGGTCAAGGCCGACCTCACCAGCCGCAGTCACGTGCTCGAGACGGCCCAGCTGTTCCGGGCCAAGGTCGTCGACGTCGCCGCCGACGCGGTGACGATCGAGGCCACCGGCACGACCGACAAGCTCGCCGCCCTGATCCGGGTGCTCGAGCCGTTCGGCATCCGCGAGCTCGTGCAGTCGGGCATGGTCGCCGTCGCACGGGGATCGCGTTCGATGACCGGCGCCGAGACGCGCCTGCGCAGCGCCGCCTCCTAGCGCCCGTCGCGACGGGCTGCGCGCAGCCTGCCGGCCCCCGCCGCGACGCGCCTGCGCCGTGACGCACCTCCACCGTGACGCACCTCCACCGTGACGCCCCTCCGCCCGACCCGCGGCCCGCCGCGCCGCACGACCGGTCCCACCCGCCCGCCACCTCGAGGAGTCCCCCACCCCATGGCCGAGATCTACTACGACGACGACGCCGACCTCAGCCACATCACTCGCCGGAAGGTGGCCGTCCTCGGCTACGGCAGCCAGGGCCACGCGCACGCGCTGTCCCTGCGCGACTCGGGCGTCGACGTCCGCGTCGGGCTGCCCGAGGGCAGCCGGAGCCGCGCCAAGGCCGAGCAGGAGGGCCTGCGCGTCGTCACCCCCGCGGAGGCGGCCGCCGAGGCCGATGTGATCATGATCCTGGCGCCCGACACGGTCCAGCGCCGGCTGTACGAGAGCGACGTCGCGCCGCACCTGCAGGACGGCGACGCGCTGTTCTTCGGGCACGGCCTGAACATCCGCTTCGGCCTGATCACCCCGCCGCCCGGCGTCGACGTCGCCATGGTCGCGCCCAAGGGGCCGGGCCACCTGGTGCGGCGGCAGTTCGTCGACGGCCGAGGCGTGCCGTGCCTGGTCGCCGTGGAGCAGGACGCCTCCGGGTCGGCCCTGCCGCTGGCGCTGGCGTACGCCAAGGGCATCGGCGGCACCAAGGCCGGCGTCCTGCGCACGACCTTCACCGAGGAGACCGAGACCGACCTGTTCGGCGAGCAGGCGGTCCTCTGCGGCGGCGCGTCGGCCCTGGTCATGGCCGGTTTCGAGGTCCTCACCGAGGCGGGCTACCAGCCCGAGGTGGCCTACTTCGAGTGCCTGCACGAGCTCAAGCTCATCGTCGACCTGATGTACGAGGGCGGCATCGGCAAGATGCGCTGGTCGGTCTCCGACACGGCCGAGTTCGGCGACTACGTCACCGGCCCGCGCATCATCACGCCGGCCGTGAAGCAGGAGATGGAGCGCGTGCTGGCCGAGATCCAGGACGGCACCTTCACCAAGCGCCTCATCGACGACGACGAGAACGGCGGCAAGGAGCTCGCTGCGTTCCGCGCCACCGGTGCCGACCACCCGATCGAGAAGGTCGGCGCCCAGCTGCGGCCGATGATGGCCTGGATCGACGACGCGGGGGAGTAGCCCACCCCTGCGACGCGCCCGGCGAGCAGCAGGTCAGCGCGCCGGGCCGAACCACCCGGCCGCGTCCGCCACCAGCCCGAGCGTGCCCGCGGTGTTCTGCAGGCGCAGCTGGCCACCGCCGAGCCTGGCGACCACGAGACCGGCAGAGGTCGCACCGGCCACCAGCTCGAGGTTCGCGAACGGCGGTACGGCCGACGCCGTCGCGGGGTAGACGCGCACGGCGGTCCTGGCCGTGGCGCCGACGCCGGTGACGTTCAGGACCGCAGCGCTCGCGCGCCGCGGGATCGTCGTGCCGCCGCCGGCGCTGAGCACCACGCTCTGCCCGGGTCCGAGGCGGGTCGGGGCGCCGGCCGCGGTCCCGAGCCGCACGCGGGTGTCGAGCACCCGGCGAGGGGTGACGACGCGGAACAGGTCGCCCGCCGGATCCCCGGAGTAGTAGCCGGAGACGTCCGCGACCAGGTGCGTGCTGCCGCCGACCGACCGCAGCCGCACGGTGCCGTCGGCGCCGACCCGGACGACGACCAGGTTGCCGACCGGCGCGCCCGACGAGGCGTTGACGTTGCTGACCAGCGGCACGGCCGCCGCGGGCCCGCCGCCCGGGTAGGCACGCACGCTCGTGGGCGCCGTCGCGCCGACAGCCGTGAGCGTGAGCGCGACGGCGGTGGCGCCGGACGGCACCGGGCCGGCCCCGGCGACCCGCACGTCGAGCACGCCGCCGGACGGGACCGGCGCACCGGCCCCGCGACGACGGGTGTCGAGCAGGCGCACGGGGTCGACGGCGCGGAAGGTGCTGGCGGCGCGGGGGGCGTACCAGCCGGCGAGGTCGGCGACCAGGTGCACGGCGCCGCTGGCGTTGCGCAGCCGTACCCGCCCGCGGTTGCCGATCGGCACGGTGACGAGGTTGGCGCGGCTCACCCCGGCGGCCAGGTTGAGGTTGGACACCCCGGGCACCGGGCTCGGCGTGACCGGCGTCGGGTAGACGCGCACGTGGGTGCTCAGCGTCGGGGAGACCCCGGTGAGGTTGAGGACCACCGCCGTCGCCCCGGCGGGCACTCCGGCCCGTCCCGTCACCTGGAGGTCGAGGGCACCGCCGGCGCCGACGGCCCGGGCGGCGGCGCCCCTGCCGGAGCGCGTGTCGAGCAGCCGCACGGGGTCCACGGCGGTGAAGCGCGAGCCGGTCAGGGCGGGCACGGAGTACCCCATGTCGGCCAGCATGCCGAGGGCGATCTGGCCGGGGTCCGCGTACGCCTCGCCCGTGTCGAGGTACGGCGTCATCAGCGCCTGCGCGCTCGCCCGGGGGTAGCGGCGCTCGTCGAGGTGGCTGTACGACGAGCCCTCGACGAACGGGCTCTCGCCCGGGCCGCACCGCCGGAGCGGGCCGGGCTCCCCGCAGCGCGCGGGGGCCTGCAGGCGCACCTTGGCGCCGGCCGCCGTGAGCGCCGTCTGCCCCGACCAGTAGAGCGAGTCGCCGACCAGCGCCGAGCGCAGGGCGGCCGACCCGTCGGGCAGCGACAGCACCGGCCTGCCCCCGGTGCCGGCCTCGGCGGCGCTGGTCACGTAGGTGAACTGGTCGAACGAGGTGGCGCTGCGCACACCGGTGCGGCCGTTCACGGCGGTGCTGCCGACCGTGGCCCGGCCGCCGTCCAGCCGGGCCGTTCCGGCGATGCCCAGGCCGTGGCCGATCTCGTGCAGGACCACGGTGCGGAAGTCGATCTGGTGGGGCGCGGGCCGGCCGTCGGTGCCGAGGTAGAGCCCGGGGCCGTTGGGGTTGAACTCGGCGACGATGTCGGGGTTGAGCGCCGAGCCGCGTCGCGGCCGCGCGTCGCGACCGGTCCGGGCGTTGGTGAGCGCGACCGGCTCGAAGACGTCGTCACGCAGCTGCGCCACCGTCGGCGCGCGGCCGGCGGGCGCCACCGTCGCGCCCTGGTTGCGCAGGAAGTCGAACGGACCGGCGCCACCCAGGATGCCCGGGCCGAGGCTGCGCGCCGTCGCCTGCACCACGATCGGGACGGGGGACTCGATCGTGCGCTCCCACACGTCGGCGGCGGCGCGGAAGGCCGCGCGCGCCGGGGCCGACCAGGCGTTACCGGCCGTGTCGACGAAGTGGACCTCGATGCGCGACACACGCGTCGCCGTCAGGGCCGCCGTCCCCACGGGGGCCGTCGCCGTGCGCAGGGCCGGGGAGGTCCGGGCGGTGCCCCGCAGCGTCCGGCCGCGCGGCAGCGCGTCCGCGTCTCCGGCACCGGCCACCAGCGCCGCCCGCAGGCTGGTGGCCGGCGTGACGGCGGCCCGGTCGGCGGCGGCCCGGTCAGCGGCCGACGTCGCCGGAGCGGTGGCCAGCAGGCCGGCGGGCGCGAGCAGCGCAAGGAGCCCCGCGGCGAGCGTGCGCGAGAGGCCGACAGGGGTGCGCACGCGGACTCCAGGGTGTCGGGGATCGGCGCCCATCCTGCCAGTCGGCGCACGTTCTGTTGCGACTTGAGCACCATCCGTGCCGCAGGACACGCCCCCTCGTACGCCGGAGATCACCACTAGGCTGCGACGGCCCGGACGCCGTCGATCTCCGTGAGGACCCGTGACCCCCGCAGGCGCAGCGCTGCCCGTCGTCCTGATCGCCGAGGAGCTCGCGCCGTCGGTGCTGGCGGTGCTCGGCGACACCGTCGAGATCCGCTCGGTCGACGGCGCCGACCGCAGCGCGCTGCTGCCCGCGCTGGCCGACGCCGACGCCGTCCTGATCCGCAGCGCCACCCGCATCGACGCCGAGGCGCTGGCCGCCGCTCCCGTCCTGAAGGTGGTCGCGCGGGCCGGCATCGGCCTCGACAACGTCGACGTCCGCGCCGCCACCGCGCGTGGCGTCATGGTCGTGAACGCGCCGCAGAGCAACGTCGTGAGTGCAGCGGAGCAGGCCGTGGCCCTGCTGCTCGCCGCCGCGCGCAACCTCGCTCCGGCCAACGCGGCGCTGAAGTCGGGGCGGTGGGAGCGCAGCCGCTGGACCGGTGTCGAGGTCGCCGACAAGGTCGTGGGGATCGTCGGCCTGGGTCGCATCGGGGTGCTGTTCGCCCAGCGCATGTCCGCCTTCGGCACGACGCTCGTCGCCTACGACCCGTACGTCGCGCCGGCGCGAGCCGCCCAGATCGGCGTGCGGCTGGTCTCGCTCGACGAGCTGCTGCGCGAGAGCGACTTCATCTCCATCCACCTGCCCAAGACGCCGGAGACCGTCGGGCTGATCGGGCGCGAGCAGCTGGCGCTGTGCAAGCCGACGGTGCGGATCGTCAACGCCGCCCGCGGGGGGCTGCTCGACGAGGACGCGCTCGCCGAGGCCCTGGCTGCCGGCACGGTCGCCGGTGCGGGCCTCGACGTGTTCACGACCGAGCCCTGCACCGACTCGCCGCTGTTCGCCTTCGAGAGCGTCGTGGTGACGCCGCACCTCGGTGCGTCGACCGTCGAGGCGCAGGACAAGGCCGGGATCGCCGTGGCCCGGTCGGTGCGCCTGGCGCTGCAGGGCGAGTTCGTGCCGGACGCGGTCAACGTGCAGGCCGGCGGCGTCGTGGCCGAGGACCTGCGCCCGGCGCTGCCTCTGGTCGAGAAGCTCGGCCGGGTGTTCACCGCCCTGGCCGGGGGCGTCGCCGCCAACCTCGAGGTGCTCGTGCGCGGCGAGATCGCCGCCCTCGACGTCGGCGTGCTGCAGCTGGCGGCGCTCAAGGGGGTGTTCGGCGAGGTCGTCGAGGAGCAGGTCACCTTCGTCAACGCGCCGGTGCTGGCCGCCGAGCGCGGGGTGGAGACCTCCCTGTCGACCGACCCCGACAGCCCCGACTACCGCAACCTCGTCACGGTGCGCGGCGCGCTCCCGACCGGCGGGACCGTGTCGGTCTCGGGCACCCTGACCGGCCCCCGTCAGGTCGAGAAGCTCACCGAGGTGGACGGCTTCGACCTCGAGCTCGTCGCCGAGCGCAACCTGGTCTTCTTCCGCTACCACGACCGCCCCGGCGTCGTCGGGCTCGTGGGCGCCCGTCTGGGGGAGGCCGACATCAACATCGCCGGCGCCCAGGTCAGCCGGACCGCGCAGGGCGGGCAGGCGCTCATGGCGCTCACCGTCGACAGCCCTCCTCCCGCCGAGCTGCTCGAGTCGATCGCCGACGCGATCGGTGCGACCTCGGTGCGCTCGGTGGCGCTGGGGTGACGACCTTCCTCGCGGCGGACGGGACCCGGCTCGCGTACGCGCTCGTCGGCAGCGGGCCGCTGCTCGTCTGCGTGCCGGGCGGCCCGGGACGGGCGGCGGCCTACCTCGAGGACCTCGGCGGCCTGGCGCAGGAGCGCACCCTGGTGCTGTTCGACAACCGGGCGACCGGACGCAGCGAGGTGCCGGCCGACCCGTCGACGCTGCGCTTCGACCGGCTCGCCGACGACGTCGAGGCCCTGCGCGAGCACCTCGGCGAGGCGCGGATCGACCTGCTCGGGCACTCCGCCGGCAGCGTCGTCGCCCAGGCGTACGCATCGGCGCACGCCGACCGCCTGCGCTCGCTGGTGCTGGCGACGCCGGTCGACGTGCTGCAGCGGGGCCCGGCCGCGCGCGCCGACGTGCCGGCGATCCGCGAGTCCCGCGCGTCCGAGCCCTGGTACGCCGAGGCGGCCGAGGCGGAGGCGGCGCTGGCCGATGCCTCCCCCGCGCAGGAGCAGGCGCTGCAGCGCGCGACCCGGCCCTTCTACTACGGCCGGTGGGACGCGCGGACGCAGGCGCACGCCGCCTCGGCCGACTCGCAGATGAGCCCCCGCGCCGGCCTGGGCTTCTCCACCGACGGCGAGTCGGTCGACGTCCCGGCGCTCGTCGCCGGGCTCGGCCGGGTCGAGGCGCCGGTGCTCGTCCTGGGCGCCGAGCTGGACGGCGCCACAGGCGTCGAGGCGGTCCACACGGTCGCCGCCTGCTTCCCCCGCGCCGAGACGGCGGTCGTGCCGCGGGCCGGGCACTTCCCGTGGGTCGACGAGCCGGCGGCGTTCCGGGCGGTCGTGGCGGAGTTCCTGCGGCGGGTGGCGCCCGCGGGGTGAGCGGGCCGCCCGCGCTCAGAGCGTGGCGAGCAGGAACGACAGGACGAAGCCCAGCGCCGTCGACAGGGCGACCAGCGGTCCCCCCTGCTCGTACGCCTCCGGCATCAGGGTGTCGGCCAGCGAGGCGACCACTGCTCCCGCGGCGAACGCGAGCGGCAGCGAGATCGTCTCGTCGGACACCGACGTCAGCGGTCCGGCCCCGAGCAGGACGGCAGCGCCCAGCAGGACCGCCGCCGCCGACCACAGACCGACGGCGTACAGCGTCGACCGGCCCTGCGCCCGCATCGACGCCGCGCCGACCAGCGCCTCCGGCAGGTTCGAGGCGAAGATGGCCGCCAGCAGGGCGAGGCTCCCGCCGCCGGCGCCCAGCGAGATGCCGAGGGCGGCGTTCTCCGGCACGCCGTCGAGCGTGACCGCGGCGAGCAGCGCGAGTCCGGCTCCGCCGCTGGTGGACGCCGAGCTCGCGGGGCGGTCGTCGCTGGCCGCGTCCTTGTCCAGCAGAGCGCTGCCGTCGGGATCGTCGTCCTTCGCGACGTACCGGTCCAGGACCATGCTCGCCCCGGTGAAGACGACGGCTCCGGCGGCGAGTCCGAGGGCTGCTCGGACGGCGCCGCCCTTCTCGTAGGACTCCTCGAACAGCTCGAAGGTCAGAGCGGTGATCAGGGCACCCGCCGCGAAGGCCAGGACCGCTGCCAGCAAGCGCTCGGGGAACGTGAACTTCGAGCCCAGGTAGGCGCCGAGCACGAGCGGGCTGCTCGCGAGCACGGCGAACAGCACGGTGCGGTCCACGCGCGAGTTGTACCACTGGGAACGGCGAGCCGGTCGGTGCTCGGGGCGACCGGGCGGCGTCGGGGCCGCGCGAGGACCTGCTCACCCGGGCCGGTCCGTGACGGGGCGCCGGGTACGCTCCCCCCGTGCTGCAGCTGAGCCTCCTCCTTACCTGCCGCGACGGGGCCCTCTCCTAGGCCGGCCCCCTGTCGCGGGAGTTCGCGCTGGCCGCCCTCCGCCGTCCCCTGCAGGGAGCCCCGCATGACCGCTCAGACGCCCAGCCGCATGCCGTACTCGCGCTACACCGCCTTCCCGCCGGTCGAGCTCGCCGACCGCACCTGGCCGGCCCGCACGATCGACCGCGCCCCGCAGTGGTGCAGCGTCGACCTGCGCGACGGCAACCAGGCCCTGATCGACCCGATGGACGCCGACCGCAAGATGCGGATGTTCCGGCTGCTCGTCGAGATGGGCTACAAGGAGATCGAGGTCGGCTTCCCGGCCGCGAGCGCCACCGACTTCGACTTCGTCCGCGCCCTCGTCGAGCAGGACCTCGTGCCGGCCGACGTGACGATCCAGGTGCTCACCCAGGCGCGCGAGGAGCTCATCGAGCGCACCGTGCAGTCGCTGGTCGGCCTGCGCGGCACCGCGCTGATCCACCTCTACAACTCCACCTCGACGCTGCAGCGGCGCGTCGTCTTCGGCCTCGACCGGGACGGCATCGAGGACATCGCCGTGCGCGGCGCGCAGTGGTGCTCGAAGTACGCCGAGGAGCTGCTCGGCCACAGCGGCGCGAGCGAGCCGCGCGGTGCGACGACCGTGCGCTGGCAGTACAGCCCCGAGTCGTTCACCGGCACCGAGCTCGAGTTCGCGCACGAGGTGTGCGAGGCGGTCATGGACGTCTGGCAGCCGACGCCGAGCAACCCCGTGGTCCTCAACCTCCCGGCGACCGTGGAGATGTCGGTCCCGAGCACGTACGCCGACCAGGTCGAGTGGTTCGGCCGGGCCCTGGGTGACCGCCGGTCGAGCGTGATCCTCAGCCTGCACCCCCACAACGACCGCGGCACGGCCGTCGCCGCCGCCGAGCTCGGCGTCATGGCCGGGGCCGACCGGGTCGAGGGGTGCCTGTTCGGCAACGGCGAGCGCACCGGCAACGTCTGCCTGGTCACCCTCGGGCTCAACCTGTTCAGCCAGGGCGTCGACCCGTGCATCGACGTCAGCGACATCGACGAGGTGCGCCGCACCGTCGAGCACTGCAACCAGCTGCCCGTGCACCCGCGCCACCCGTACGCCGGCGACCTCGTCTACACCGCCTTCTCCGGCTCGCACCAGGACGCGATCAAGAAGGGCTTCGAGGCCCTCGAGCGCGACGCGCAGGCCGCCGGTGTGCCGGTGCGCGAGCACACCTGGGGCGTCCCCTACCTGCCGATCGACCCGCTCGACGTCGGCCGGTCGTACGAAGCCGTCATCCGCGTCAACAGCCAGTCCGGCAAGGGCGGCGTGGCGTACGTGCTCAAGAACGAGCACCACCTCGACCTGCCGCGCCGGATGCAGATCGAGTTCAGCCGGGTCGTGCAGGAGGTCGCCGACGACGCCGGCGGCGAGATCGCCCCGCGCCGGATCTGGGAGCTGTTCACCTCGACCTACCTGCAGCACGAGGCGCCGCTGCGGCTCGTGTCGTTCACCTCCGCCACGGGTGACAGCGACCGGCTCGAGGCCGTCGTGGAGTGGCGCGGCGAGCGGCGCACGGTCCGGGGCACCGGCAACGGGCCGATCGCGGCCTTCGTGCACGCGCTGCACGACCTCGACCTCGACGTCCGGGTCCTCGACTACGCCGAGCACGCCACGGGTGCCGGCGAGGAGGCGCAGGCCGCGTCGTACCTCGAGGTCGCCGTCGCCGGGCGGGTCCTGTGGGGCTGCGGCGTCCACCCGAGCATCGTCACCTCGTCCCTGCGGGCGATCGTGAGCGCCGTCAACCGCGTCCCATGAGCTGAGACGGCTGTCTCACCGCCGCTAGGCTCCGCGGCCATGAGCACCCGGCTGGCGGTCATCGGCGGCGACGGCATCGGTCCCGAGGTCGTCGCCGTCGGCCTGCAGGTCCTCGAGGCGGTGCTGCCGGAGGTCGAGCGGACCGACTACGACCTCGGCGCCCGTGCCTTCTCGCGCACCGGCGAGGCGCTGCCCGACAGCGTGCTGGCCGAGCTGCGCGGGCACGACGCGATCCTGCTCGGAGCCATCGGCGACCCGAGCGTGCCGCCCGGCGTGCTCGAGCGCGGGCTGCTGCTGCGCCTGCGCTTCGAGCTCGACCACTTCGTGAACCTGCGGCCGGTGCGGCTGTTCCCCGGAGTGGCCGGACCGCTCGGCGACCGCGCCGTCGACATGGTGGTGGTCCGCGAGGGCACCGAGGGGCCGTACGTCGGCAACGGCGGGCGCTTCCGGACCGGCACGCCGCACGAGGTGGCGACCGAGGTCAGCCTCAACACCGCGCACGGCGTCGAGCGGGTCGTGCGCGACGCCTTCACGCGGGCGCAGGGCCGCGAGCGCAAGCACCTGACGCTGGTGCACAAGACCAACGTGCTGGTCCACGCCGGCGGGCTGTGGAAGCGCGTCTTCGACGAGGTGGCGGCGGAGTTCACGGACGTCACGACCGACTACTCGCACGTCGACGCGGCCTCGATGTTCTTCGTGACCTCGCCCGAGCGCTTCGACGTCGTGGTGACCGACAACCTGTTCGGCGACATCCTCACCGACATCGGCGCGGCGATCGGGGGCGGCATCGGGCTCGCCGCGAGCGGCAACATCGACGCCACGCGCACCCACCCCTCGATGTTCGAGCCGGTGCACGGCAGCGCCCCCGACATCGCCGGCCAGGGCGTCGCCGACCCGACCGCGACGGTGCTGTCCGTGGCGCTGCTGCTCGAGCACCTCGGTCACGCCGAGCAGGCCCGCCGGGTCGAGCAGGCGGTCGCCGACGACCTCGCCGGTCGGGGTGCGGCGCCGCGGTCGACCGCCCAGGTGGCCGAGGCCCTGCTCGCCCGCCTCTGAGCTGCGCTCGCGGTCGGGGAGGCGCGGGCGGGCGGTCCGGCGCACCTGCTCGCGACCCGGCGGACGGGCGTGCGGCTCGGCTACCGTCCAGGTGACCACCGCACGGACGGAGCAGCGCATGACGGCCACCGGGATCTCGCGACCGACGATCGAGACGGTGCTGAGCACCGCGCGTCGCAGCGACGCCGAGCGCGAGGCGCTCATGGCCGACCCCGGCTTCGGCCGGGTGCACACCGACCACATGGTCGCGATCCGCTGGGACGCCGAGCAGGGCTGGCACGACGCGAGGCTCACCGCGTACGAGCCGCTGCAGCTCGACCCGTCGGCGATGGTCCTGCACTACGGACAGGCGATCTTCGAGGGGCTCAAGGCCTACCGGCAGCCCGACGGGGGCGTCGCGGTCTTCCGGCCCGAGGAGAACGCCCGGCGCTTCAACCGCTCGGCGGCCCGCCTGGCGATGCCCGAGCTGCCCGTCGAGCTGTTCCTCGAGGCCGTCGACCGGCTCGTCGACACCGACCGGGCCTGGGTGCCCAGCGCCGAGGGGCAGAGCCTCTACCTGCGGCCCTTCATGATCGCCACCGAGGCGCAGGTCGGCATGCGCCCGGCGCACGAGTACCTGTTCCTGCTCATCGCCTTCCCCGTGACGCCGTTCTTCCCGGGCGAGGTCAAGCCGGTGACCGTCTGGCTGTCCGACGAGTACGTCCGCGCGGCCGTCGGCGGGACCGGTGAGGCCAAGTGCGCCGGCAACTACGCCGGCAGCCTGCTCGCCCAGCGCCAGGCCGCCGAGAAGGGCTGCGACCAGGTCGTCTGGCTCGACGCGGTCGAGCGCCGCTGGGTCGAGGAGATGGGCGGCATGAACCTGTTCTTCGTCTGCGCCACCGACGACGGCCCCCGCCTGCTCACGCCCGCCCTCACCGGCACGCTGCTGCCGGGAGTCGTCCGCGACTCCCTGATCGCCCTCGCCCCGGAGCTCGGGCTGCCCGTCGAGCAGGGCCGGATCTCGGTCGACGAGTGGCGCAAGGGCGCCGAGGACGGCTCGATCACCGAGGTCTTCGCCTGCGGCACCGCGGCGGTCATCGCCCCGGTCGGGCGGGCCCGCGGCCGCTCCGGCGACTGGACCATGGCCGACGGCGGCGCCGGGAAGGTCACCATGCGGCTGCGCCGGACGCTGCTCGACCTGCAGTACGGCCGCCGCGAGGACCCGCACGGCTGGATGCACCGCGTGGGGGGCTGACGCCCCAGGGGAGAGAGCCGGTCCAGGGGCTGTTCCCGGGGCCCGCGGGGTCGTAGCCTGCGCACCCCCGGCATGAGGAGTCCCTGTGCTCGTGCGTGACGTCATGACCTCCGCCGTGCTGACCGTCGGCCCGACGCACACCCTCCGCCAGGTGGCGCGGCAGATGTCGAGCCGACGGGTCGGTGCGGCCGTCGTGCTCGACCCCGACTCCGAGGGCCCCGGCATCCTCACCGAGCGCGACGTGCTCGAGTCGGTCGCCTCGGGCCAGGACCCGGAGAAGGAGATCGCCGCCGACCACCTCACGCCCGACGCGGTCGCCGGCGAGCCCGACTGGGACCTCGACAAGGCCGCGGCGGCGATGGTGGCGGGCGGCTTCCGCCACCTCGTCATCTGCGAGGGAGCCTCCGTGGTGGGCGTGCTGTCGGTGCGCGACATCGTCCGCGTGTGGAGCTCGGCCCGCGCCGGCGCCGGCGCCTGACGCCTGCGCCACCTCGACGCCTGCAGGACCGTGCGCCGCCGCCCCCTACGCTGCGGGGGCCATGGCTGCTCAGGTCGAGGGCGACGTGCTCGCCTTCCGCTTCTCCGACCCCGCCCGCGCGCTGCGCGCCGTGCGGCTGCAGCAGGACGTCCGCCTGCCGGGTGACCGGCTCGACTTCGTGCGGCACGCCGGGGAGTGGGTGCTGACGGTCCCGCGGCCCGACGTCGACCGGATGGAGTACGCCCTCGAGCTGCGGCACGCCGACGGGCGCAGCGAGTGGGTGACCGACCCCGACAACCCCCACCGCGTCCGGGGCGCGTTCGGCGACAAGTCGGTCCTGCTCATGCCGGGCTACGTCCCGCCCGCCTGGACCGGGGCGCGCCCGCCGCGGGGGCCGCGCCGCGCGCTGCGCCTGGCCAGCCGCGGGCTCCCGCAGGAGGTCCCGGCCGTCCTGTGGAGCAGCGTCGGGCTGGCGGACGACGTCGAGGCGCCGCTGCTGGTCGTGCACGACGGTCCCGAGTACGACGACCTCGCCGACCTGACGCTGTTCCTCGACGCCATGGTGTCCTCGGGCCGGCTGCCGGCCCTGCGGGCGGCCCTGCTGGCGCCGGTCGACCGCAACGAGACCTACAGCGCCTCGGCGACGTACGGCCGCGCGCTCGCCCTCGGCCTGGTGCCGGCCCTGCGGCGGGACGCACCGACCACGGTCGTGCTCGGCATGGGCGCCAGTCTCGGCGGACTCGCGATGCTGCAGGCGCAGCGGGCCCACCCCGGTGTCTTCGCCGGGCTCTACCTGCAGAGCAGCAGCTTCTTCCACCGGGTGCTGGACGAGCAGGAGAGCGGCTTCGCCCGCTTCACCCGCATCACCTCCTTCGTCGACGCGGTCCTGCGCGCCGGACCGGCCGAGGACCCGGTGCCCGTGGTGATGTCCTGCGGCCTGATCGAGGAGAACGTCGAGAACAACCGCCTCATGACCCGCGCCCTGCAGGCCCAGGGCTACGACACCCGCCTGGTCGAGAACCGCGACGTGCACACCTACACCGGCTGGCGCGACACACTCGACCCCCACCTCGTCGACCTCGTGCGCCGCGTCCTGGAGGGCCCGGCGGAGGCCGGACGGTGAGGCGCGACGTCGTCGAGCTGCACTCGCCCGAGCTCGGCTGGGCTCCGCGGGTGATCGCCCACGGGTCGTACGGCCGGCCGGTCCTGCTCTTCCCGACCTCCGAGGGGCGCGCCGAGGACGTCGAGCACCACGGGCTCGTCGACGCCGTACGGCCCCTGCTCGACGCCGGCCGGGTCAAGCTCTACAGCGTCGACTCGTGGGACGGCGGCTCGTGGTACCGCCGCGACCTGCCGCTCGAGGAGCGGGCGCGGCTGCACGAGGCGTACGAGCGGTGGCTCGTCGAGGGCGTCGTGCCCTTCGTCGACGCCGACTGCGGCGGCCGGCAGGACATGGCGGTGGCCGGCTGCAGCTTCGGCGCCTACCACGCGGCGAACCTCGCCCTGCGGCGTGCGGACCTGTTCCCCCTCGCGCTGTGCTTCTCCGGCGTCTACGACCTGTCCGTCCTCGGCTGGGGGGAGCGCGGGACGTCGTTCCACCTCAACAACCCGCTGTGGTCGCTGGGGGCGGCCGAGGGCGAGCACCTCGACTGGCTGCGCTCCCGGCTGTCGCTGCTGCTCGTGTGCGGGCAGGGGATGTGGGAGGACACGACCGGCGCGCTGGAGAGCACCCGGGCCTTCGGCGCGCTGTGCGCCGACAAGGGCCTGCGGGTCGAGACCGACCTGTGGGGGCACGACGTCCCGCACGACTGGCCGTCCTGGCGGGCGCAGCTCGCCCACCACCTGCCGCGCTTCGTCTAGTCAGCCTCGTCCACAAGGAGGACCGCATGGCCGACCGCACGCACACGCTCGGACTGCTGCTCGGGACGGAGGAGGACTGGCCGAGCGCCTTCGAGGCCCTGGTGCGCCGGCTCGACCCGGCGCTGCGGTCCGGTGGCGACACCCACCGCTACGACGTCGAGCGGATCACCATCGAGCCGTTCGACCTGCGCCAGCCCAGCCGCTACAGCCTGGTCGTCGACCGGCTGGCCTACTGGTACTACGTCCCGCGCGAGTGGCTGAAGAAGGTCGCCCTCCTGGACGAGGTGTACCTGCTCAACAACCCCTTCACGTTCCAGTCGATGGAGAAGCACGCGGCCTACTGCGCGATGATCCGGCTCGGGCTGAAGGTCCCCGAGACCTGGCTGGTCCCCTACAAGCAGCCGCCGGACAACCCCCGCTTCCCCTACACGGCAGCCAAGTACAACCGGCCCTTCGACCTGCGCGAGGTCGCGGGAAGGGTCGGCTACCCGCTGTGGATGAAGCCGTACGACGGCGGTGCCTGGGTCGGCGTCAGCCGCATCCGGGACGAGCAGGACCTCCAGCGGGCCTACGACGAGTCGGGGCAGCGCCTGATGCACCTGCAGGAGAGCATCGAGGGCTTCGACGTCTTCGCCCGCTCGCTGTCCATCGGAGCCGAGACGATGGTCATGCGCTTCTCCCCGGACCGGCCGCAGCACGACCGCTACAGCGTCAGCCACGAGTTCCTCGACCCGACGACCGGCGACGAGGTCGTGACGATCGGCAAGGTCGTCAACGCCTTCTTCAAGTGGGAGTTCAACTCCTGCGAGACGCTCGTGCGGGGCTCGCAGGTGCACCCGATCGACTACGCCAACGCCTGCCCCGACGTGTCCCTGACCTCGCTGCACTACTACTTCCCCTGGGCGATGACCTCGCTGGTGAAGTGGTCGCTGTTCTGCACCGCGGTCGGCAGGAAGCCGCGCGTCGACCTCGACACCCGGCGCTGGTACGACGTCGCCGACGCGGGCGGGTCCTACGAGGACAGGCTCGGCGCCTACCGGCGGATGGCCGACGAGTACTTCGAGACCGAGCGGTACGCCGAGTTCGTCGCCACCCAGCTCGGCGACCTCGAGGCGGTGGCGCACGACTACTTCTCGTCCGCCGACTTCGACCGCCTGCTCGTCGAGACCGTGCAGTCGACCTTCCCGGCGCACGAGCACGAGCAGTTCGTCGCGCACTACCGCGGGCTGCTCGGGGCCTGGGTCGCGGACGCCGCCCGGGCGCGCTGACGCCTCGCGTCCCACCCCTCCCGGCCTTGTCCGTCCCCGCCGACGGCGCCTGGACCGTCGGTGGTCGGTGCGGGCGGACGAGCAGCCCCGGCGTGCGGCGCTGGCAGACTGGCGGCGCGGCGACCCCGCGCTGTCCCCCTCCGCGTCCAGGGCCGACCGGGCACCTGCACCGGAGTTCCCGCTGCCCGTAGGACCGCCGTGAACCGCCCGCCGGACGTGCTCCGTCCCGCCGACACCTTCCACGTCTACGACACGACCCTGCGCGACGGCTCGCAGCGCGAGGGGATGGCGCTGTCGGTCAACGACAAGCTCGCCATCGCCCGCCACCTCGACGACCTCGGCGTCGGCTTCATCGAGGGCGGCTGGCCGGGCGCGAACCCCAAGGACGCGGAGTTCTTCCGGCGCGCGCGCACCGAGCTCGACCTGTCGGTCGCCCAGCTGGCGGCCTTCGGCAGCACCCGCCGGCCGGGCGGGGACGCCGCGACCGACCTGGCCCACCTGCGCGAGTCGGGCGCCGGGACCGTCACGCTCGTGGCCAAGGCCGACGTGCGCCACGTCGAGCGGGCGCTGCGCACCACCCGCGAGGAGAACCTCGCCATGGTGCGCGACAGCGTCGCCCACCTGCGCGGCGAGGGCCAGCGGGTGTTCCTGGACGCCGAGCACTTCTTCGACGGCTACGCCGCGGATCCCGCGTACGCCGTGGAGGTCCTGCGGGCCGCCGCCGAGGCGGGCGCCGACGTGCTGGTGCTGTGCGACACCAACGGCGGCATGCTGCCGTACCGCCTGTCGCAGGTGGTCGCCGAGGTCGTCGCCACCGGCCTGCGGGTCGGCATCCACGCCCACGACGACACCGCCTGCGCGGTCGCCAACTCGCTGGCGGCGGTCGACGCCGGCGCCACCCACGTGCAGGGGACCGCCAACGGGTACGGCGAGCGGTGCGGCAACGCCGACCTGTTCAGCGTCGTCGCGGCGCTGGAGGCCAAGGCCGGCCGGTCGGTGCTGCCCCCGGGCCGCCTGGTCGAGCTCGGCCGTGTGGCGCACGCCGTCGCGGAAGTGGCCAACATCGCGCCCGACCCGCACCAGCCGTGGGTCGGCGCGAGCGCGTTCGCGCACAAGGCGGGCCTGCACGTCAGCGCCGTCAAGGCCGACCCCGACCTCTACCAGCACGCCGACCCGGCCGTGGTCGGCAACGACATGCGCCTGCTCGTCAGCGAGCTGGCCGGTCGGGCGACCATCGAGCTCAAGGGCCGTGCGCTCGGCCTCGAGCCCGACGCCGCCACGGTGCTGCGGGTGCTCGACAGCGTGAAGGACCTGGAGTCCGTCGGCTACGCCTTCGAGGCGGCGGAGGCCAGCTTCGAGCTGCTGCTGCGCGAGCAGATGGGGCAGCGGCCGCGCTACTTCGACCTCGAGTCGTGGCGGGTCATCGTCGAGGCGCGGGCGGGGCAGGTGGTGTCGGAGGCGACGGTGAAGCTGCACGCCGGCGGCGAGCGGATCGTCGCGACCGGCGAGGGCAACGGGCCGGTGCACGCGCTCGACACGGCCCTGCGGTCGGCGCTGTGCGGGCTCTACCCGGGGCTCGGGGAGCTCGAGCTCGTCGACTACAAGGTGCGGATCATCAGCGGCGAGCACGGCACGGACGCCGTGACGCGCGTGCTGGTGCAGACCTCCGACGGGGAGCGGGAGTGGGGCACCGTCGGCGTGCACGAGAACGTCATCGCCGCCTCCTGGCAGGCGCTGGAGGAGGCCTACACGACCGGGCTGCTGCGGCAGGGCGCCGGCACGTCCGCCACGCCGGCCGCCGTCGGGGGGCGCCGGTAGCCTCGGCCGCGCGACGGCCTGCGAGGCCGCGAACGACCGACCGACCGACGTCCGACGAGAGGTCCTGCCGCGTGCGCATCGCCCGCTTCGCCCGTTCCGGGGACATCTCCTACGGCCTGGTGCAGGGCGGCGGCGACGACCCGGCGCAGCTGGCCATCGCGCCGCTGCAGGGGCACCCGCTGTTCGACCCCACGCCCACGGGCGAGGTGCTGGAGCTGTCGTCGGTGCGCCTGCTGGCCCCCGTGCAGCCGATCAACGTCGTCTGCATCGGCAAGAACTACGCCGACCACGTCAAGGAGATGGCCGGGCTCACCGGCGGCGGCGGTGAGGCGGGAGTGCCGACGGTGTTCCTCAAGCCGGCGACGTCCGTGGTCGGCCCGGGCGACCCGGTGCGCCTGCCCGCCGGCGTCGGCCGGGTCGACCACGAGGGCGAGCTGGCGGTGGTCATCGGCAAGCCGGCCCGCGACCTGACGGCCGCCACCGCGCTCGACCACGTGTGGGGCTACACCGCCGCCAACGACGTCACCGCACGCGACCAGCAGAAGAGCGACGGGCAGTGGACGCGGGGCAAGGGCCACGACACCTTCTGCCCCATCGGTCCGTGGGTCGAGACCGACCTCGACCCGTCGGACCTGCGGGTCCGCTGCGAGGTCGACGAGGTGCTGCGCCAGGACGGCCGCACCCGCGACCTCATCCACGACGTCCCGTCGGTGCTGGCCTTCATCACCTCCTTCATGACCCTCCTGCCCGGCGACGTGGTGCTGACCGGCACACCGGCCGGCGTCGGGCCGCTCGAGCCGGGGCAGACCGTCACCGTCGAGGTGGAGGGCGTCGGCGCGCTCACCAACCCGGTCGTCGCGCGCTCATGACCGGTCCCGGACCCGTGCGCGTGCGCGTCGCGCCGTCGCCGACGGGCGACCCCCACGTCGGCACGGCCTACATGTCGCTGTTCAACCTCGCCTTCGCCCGGCAGCAGGGCGGGACGTTCGTGCTGCGGGTCGAGGACACCGACCGGGCGCGCTTCCGTGCCGACAGCGAGCAGCAGGTCTACGACACGCTGCACTGGCTGGGGCTCGACTGGGACGAGGGTCCCGACAAGGGCGGTCCCTACGCGCCGTACCGGCAGAGCGAGCGGCTCGACACCTACCGGCCGCACGTCGACCGGCTGCTGGCCGACGGGCACGCCTACCTGTGCTGGTGCTCCGGCGAGCGGCTCACCGCGATGCGCGAGGAGCAGCAGCGGCGCAAGGTGCCGACGGGCTACGACCGGCTGTGCGTCGGCAAGAGCGAGGCCGAGAGGGCCGAGCTGCCGGGCTTCTCGCCGGATCCGGTCGTGCGGATGCTCGTGCCGGACGCCCCGCCGCTGTCGTTCGTCGACCTGGTGCGCGGCGAGGTCTCCGCTCCCCGGCCGGACGACCAGGTGCTGCTCAAGGCCGACGGCTTCCCGACCTACCACCTGGCCGTCGTCGTCGACGACCACCTGATGGGGATCACGCACGTCGTGCGCGGCGAGGAGTGGATCTCCTCGACGCCCAAGCACCTGCTGCTGTTCGACTGGCTCGGGTGGGAGCGGCCGGCCTTCGCGCACATGCCGCTGCTGCGCAACGCCGACAAGAGCAAGATCAGCAAGCGCAAGAACCCCGCGGCGAGGCTGACGTGGTTCCTCGAGCAGGGCTACCTGCCGGAGGCGCTGCTGAACTTCCTCGGGCTGCTCGGCTACTCGCTGCCCGACGGGCAGGAGGTCTTCTCGTTCGAGGAGATGTCGCGGACGTTCGACTGGGGCCGGATCAACACGGTCGGGCCGGTGTTCGACCTCGACAAGCTCGGCTGGCTCAACGGCGAGCACGTCCGCAGGCTGTCGGAGGACGACTTCGCCGCGCGGGCTCTGCCGTTCCTGCAGCGCGCGGGCCTGGTGTCCGAGCCTGCCCTGCCGGAGCAGCTCGAGGTGCTGCGCGCGCTCGTGCCGCTGGTGCAGACGCGCGTGGCCCTGCTGTCGGAGCTGCCGGCGCTGGTGGGCTTCGCGTTCGTGCCGGAGGAGGAGTTCGCCGTGGAGCCGTCGGCGGCGGCCAAGGCGCTCACGCCGACCAACGCTCCGGTGCTGCTCGCGGCCGCCGACGCCCTGGAGGCGGTGACGGACTGGACGACCGCGTCGGTGCAGGCGGCCGTCGACGGCGCGCTGCTCGAGGGCGGCCTGGGGCTCAAGCGCGGCAAGGCCTACCTGCCGCTGCGCGCGGCCGTGTCCGGCGCGTCCGTCTCGCCGCCGCTGCCCGAGTCGATGGCCCTGCTGGGGCGCGAGCGGGTGCTCCGGCGGCTGCGGGCGGCGGCGGACGCGCTCGGGGCGGGTGCGGACGTCGGCTAGACTCTCCGGCGGACCGCAGGGGTGATCCTCCTGCGGCGTCCATGGGGTATGGGGTAATTGGCAGCCCGACGGTTTCTGGTTCCGTTAGTCTTGGTTCGAGTCCAGGTACCCCAGCGCACGACTCGTACGAGCACGTAGGATGCAGGACCAGCACGAGCAGGTAAGATCAGCAGTGGAGTTCCTGAGCCCCCGTCGTCTAGCGGCCCAGGACGCCGCCCTCTCACGGCGGTAGCGTGGGTTCGAATCCCATCGGGGGTACGTCTGTCCGGCACGTGAGCCTGTCGTCCGACTCGGGCGGCAGGCTCTGGCATGTCCGCGCCGGCGTCGGCGTCAGGCCTCGCGGTCCAGCCCGAGTGCGGCGCTCGCTTCCGGGTCGTAGCGGTGCAGGAAGCCGTAGGCCCAGGCCAGCTTGTCGCTGACACGCTGCCCCTTCGGCTGCGCAGTGCTCCACAGCTCGAGGTTGTCCGGCCGGTTGTCGAGGCGATCGCCGTTGCGGTGGTGCACGGTCTCGTCAGCAGTCAGTGGGCGGCCGAGCATCCCGGCCATGACCAGCCGGTGCTCGAACTCCCTGGTCCGCCCGGGTGGGACCAGGTGGCGGCGCTCCGGCGTCACGACGACCATCCAGTAGCCGTGGCTGATCGAGCCCTGGCCGGCGTGCTCTCGCACGGCGCCGCCGGCCTGGACGTCCCCGTGCTGCCGGAGCCGGTTGTAGTGGGCCCGGCAGTACGTCGAGCTGTGCCGCCCCCGCTCGCAGCCGGTCACGGCGCACCGGTCCTCCAGCGGCCGGCGGAGTGGGACGTCAGCCCGCACGTCGCCAGTCCGGTACCAGCGGACGTAGTGCCCGTGGCACATCCCGCGTGTCACCGCACGCCGGTCGCAGCCCTGGACGGAGCACGCAGCGGGTGCGAGGTCCTGCTCGGCCTTCCCGTGCCGTTGCCACTGCTTGTAGTGCCTCGCGCAGAGCTCCCGCGCGTAGACCTGTCGCTCGCAGTCTGCGACTGCGCAGACGCGTCCGTCCGTCACGCCGACCACCTCCGACACCACGGTGTCGCGGAGGTACGACACTCCCGGCGACCGTCCACAGGCGCCGGCCTCCCCACGGAGCGCCCAGGCGTCCGGGGGTATTACCGCACGACCGTGAGCCGGGCCGGCGTCGTGCGGAGGCGCAGCTCCTCCGCCGTTCCCCAGGATCCCTGCAGCGCGTCGAGCAGCGCCGCGGGCAGGTGCCGCACCGGCGCCTCGGCGACGGCGCGGACCGCGGCCGCGGCGGCGGCTCGGCGGACGGCGAGGTCCACGACGCGGTCCTCGGCGGCAGCGGCGGCGGCGACCGGCAGGGCGATGAGCGGCACAGCGGACGTCCTTGCGTGAGGGGGAGCTCCAGGGTGCAGCTCGGCGCCGCCCGGCGCCATGGCCCGTCGGGACGGTTCGAGGCGGTTCGCCTGACTAGTCCCCGGGTCCCTACGGGCGGCTGAGCTCGGCTGCGGCGCCGCCGACGGCCTCGGCGTGCAGCCGGCCGGGGGAGCGGGTGAGCCGCTCGAGCGGGCCCGACACGCTGACCGCGGCGAGCACCCGTCCGTCCCGCGCGCGCACGGGCGCCGACACCGACGCGACGCCCGCCTCGCGCTCGGCGACCGAGTGCGCCCACCCCCGGCGCCGCACCTCCGCCAGCGTGCGCGGGGTGAAGGCCGCGGCGCGCACGAGCGGGTCCTCGGGCGTCCAGGCCAGCAGCACCTGAGCCGCGGAGCCGGCGGTCAGCGGCAGCGCGCTGCCGACCGGGACGGTGTCGCGCAGCCCGCTGCCGCGCTCAGCGGCGGCGACGCACACCCGGCGGTCGCCCTGGCGGCGGTACAGCTGCGCGCTCTCGCCGGTGACGTCACGCAGGCGGGCGAGGACCGTCGGCGCCCGCTCGAGCAGCGCGTCCCCTGCGCCGCCGCCGGCGAGCTCGGCCAGGCGTGGTCCGATGCGCCAGCGGCCCTCGCGGTCGCGGGCCAGCATGCGGTGCACCTCCAGTGCCACCGCCAGGCGGTGCGCGGTCGCACGGGACAGCCCGGTGCGGTCGACGAGGGCGGCGAGCGTCCCTGCGCCGCCCTCCACCGCCTGCAGCACCAGAACGGACTTGTCCAGGACGCCGACTCCGCTACTCTGTTCCACGTACTGACACTACTGTCTCACGCACTGGGATGGCAACGATGGCCAGGACGCTCGCCGAGAAGGTCTGGGACGCGCACGTCGTCCGTCGGGCGGAGGGCGAGCCCGACCTGCTCTACATCGACCTCCACCTCGTGCACGAGGTGACCAGCCCGCAGGCCTTCGACGGCCTGCGCCTGGCCGGGCGCCCCCTGCGCCGGCCCGACCTGACGCTGGCCACCGAGGACCACAACGTCCCCACCGACTCGCTGGTCATCGAGGACCCCACCAGCCGGACCCAGGTCGAGACGCTGCGCGCCAACTGCGCCGAGTTCGGCGTGCGGCTGCACTCCATGGGCGACGCCCAGCAGGGGATCGTGCACGTCATCGGCCCCCAGCTCGGCGTGACCCAGCCCGGCATGACCATCGTCTGCGGCGACAGCCACACCAGCACGCACGGCGCCTTCGGCGCCCTGGCCTTCGGCATCGGCACGAGCGAGGTCGAGCACGTCCTCGCCACGCAGACCCTGCCGGCCGTGCGCCCGAGGACGATGGCCGTGACCGTCGAGGGCGCGCTGCAGCCCGGTGTCACCGCCAAGGACCTCGTCCTCGCCCTCATCGCGCAGGTGGGCACCGGCGGCGGGCAGGGCCACGTCGTCGAGTACCGCGGCGAGGCGGTCCGCGGGCTGTCGATGGAGGGCCGCATGACGGTGTGCAACATGAGCATCGAGTGGGGCGCCAAGGCCGGCATGATCGCCCCCGACGAGACGACGTACGCCTATCTCGCCGGCCGCGACCACGCCCCGGCCGGCGCCGACTGGGACGCGGCCGTCGCCGCCTGGGACGCGCTGCGCACCGACGCGGACGCGACGTACGACAAGGAGGTCTTCCTCGACGCGAGCGCGGTGACGCCGTTCGTCACGTGGGGGACCAACCCCGGCCAGGGGGTGGCTCTCGGCGACACCGTCCCCGACCCGGCGGCGCTGCCCGCGGGCGCGGAGCGCGACGCCGCCGAGCGCGCGCTGCAGTACATGGACCTCACGCCCGGCACGCCGATGCGCGAGATCGCCGTCGACACCGTCTTCCTCGGCTCGTGCACCAACGGGCGCATGGAGGACCTGCGGGCGGCGGCGGAGGTCGTGCGGGGCCGCCGCGTCGCGCACGGCGTGCGCGCGATGGTCGTCCCCGGCTCGATGCTGGTGAAGCTGCAGGCCGAGCGCGAGGGCCTCGACGCCGTCTTCCGCGACGCCGGCTTCGACTGGCGCAACGCCGGCTGCTCCATGTGCCTGGGGATGAACCCCGACATCCTGCAGCCCGGTGAGCGCTGCGCCTCCACGTCCAACCGCAACTTCGAGGGACGTCAGGGCAGGGGCGGCCGTACGCACCTCGTCAGCCCGCAGGTCGCGGCCGCGACCGCCCTCACCGGCCGCCTCGCGGCGCCCGCCGACCTGCAGGAGGCCTGACGTGCGCGCCATCACCACCCACACCGGCCGGGCCGTCCCGCTGCGCCGCAGCGACGTCGACACCGACCAGATCATCCCGAGCGACTGGCTCAAGCGGGTCGAGCGCACCGGCTTCGGCGCCGGTCTGTTCAGCGAGTGGCGCGCCGACCCCGGCTTCGTGCTCGCGCAGCCGCGGTACGACGGCGCCAGCGTCCTGGTCGCCGGGGAGAACTTCGGCACCGGCTCGTCGCGCGAGCACGCGGTGTGGGCCCTGCAGGACTACGGCTTCGCCGCCGTGGTGAGCCCGCGCTTCGGCGACATCTTCCGCAACAACGCCCTCAAGGGCGGTCTGGTCCCGGTGCAGCTGACGGCCGACGAGGTGAGCCGGCTCTGGGGGCTGGTCGAGGCCGACCCGTCCCTCGAGGTGACGGTCGACCTGGCCGCCCGCGAGCTGCGCGCCGGTGACCTGGTCGCCGGCTTCCCGCTCGACGACTTCACCCGCTGGCGGCTGATGGAGGGCCTGGACGACATCGGGCTGACGCTGCGCCACGAGGCGGAGATCTCGGCGTACGAGGCGGATCGGCCGTCGTACCTGCCCTCCACCACCGTGCGGGGATGAGCGGGGACGACCTCGCGGCCGCGCTGGCCGTCCGGCTGCGGGACGCCCACCGCCGGGTCGCGACGTGGCCGGGTCCTGACGATCAGAAGGCCCGTCTGACAAGGCGTCTGATCGCCCTGACCGACGCCTCGAAGCACGACCTGCACCGGGCGTCGGTGCGGCTCGAGCGGCTGCTGGCCGACCTCGACGCAGGCCGGCTCCCCGCCGGCGACGGTGACGAGCCGGACCGGTGAGGCCGAAAGCCCTGCAGGACACGCATTCCGCTGCACCAAGGTCATTGTGGAGACGGTCCGTGCGCCCTACCGTCTGCGGCCAGGGGCACGTCGCCTCGTCGCCCGTCGAAGGGACACGCCGTGAACAAGTCGGACTTGATCGAGGTCGTCAGCCAGCGGCTCGGTGACCGCAGGACGGCGAGCACCGCCGTGGAGGCGGTCGTGGACGCGATCACGCGGGCCGTGGCCAAGGGCGAGAAGGTCGGCATCTCGGGGTTCGGCGTCTTCGAGCCGGTCGACCGCGCGGCCCGCACCGCCCGCAACCCGACCACCGGCGCGGCGGTGAAGCTCAGCAAGACGCGGGTGCCCAAGTTCCGCCCGGGTCAGGGCTTCAAGGACATCGTCAGCGGCGCCAAGGAGGTCGACCCGGTCTCGGGCGCGCGAGCGGTCACCGCGCGGGCAGGCGTGCCGAGGACTCCGCGGGCGCCGCAGACGGACGACGCGGCGACGGCGCAGCCCGCTGCCGCTGCCCGGACGAGGAGGGCGCCGGCCGCCGCTCCGGCCGCGCGCGCGACCAGGGCGGC